>NZ_JAMYSQ010000013.1:0-2500 GCF_040321995.1 Mesorhizobium sp. M0207 | reverse complement strand
AAGCTTAGGGTTTGCAGCAATGCAAGCGGTAGCGGAGCGTTCTGTAAGCTGATGAAGCCATACCCGTGAGGGGTGGTGGAGGTATCAGAAGTGCGAATGCTGACATGAGTAACGTAAGGGGAGTGAGAGACTCCCCCGCCGAAAGTCCAAGGGTTCCTGCTTAAAGCTAATCTGAGCAGGGTTAGCCGGCCCCTAAGTCGAGGCAGAAATGCGTAGACGATGGGAACCACGTTAATATTCGTGGGCCTGGAGGAAGTGACGGATCATTGAGGTAGTCCAATCTTATCGGATTGAAAGGGCTGCTGCGTGGTTCCAGGAAATAGCTCCTCCTTATAGACCGTACCCGAAACCGACACTGGTGGACTGGTAGAGTATACCAAGGCGCTTGAGAGAACTATGCTGAAGGAACTCGGCAAATTGCACGCGTAACTTCGGAAGAAGCGTGACCCTTTCATGCGCAAGCATGGGAGGGTGGCACAGACCAGGGGGTAGCGACTGTTTATCAAAAACACAGGGCTCTGCGAAGTCGCAAGACGACGTATAGGGTCTGACGCCTGCCCGGTGCTGGAAGGTTAAGAGGAGGGGTGCAAGCTCTGAATCGAAGCCCCAGTAAACGGCGGCCGTAACTATAACGGTCCTAAGGTAGCGAAATTCCTTGTCGGGTAAGTTCCGACCTGCACGAATGGCGTAACGACTTCCCCGCTGTCTCCAGCATAGACTCAGTGAAATTGAATTCCCCGTGAAGATGCGGGGTTCCTGCGGTTAGACGGAAAGACCCCGTGCACCTTTACTATAGCTTTACATTGGCATTCGTAGTGGCATGTGTAGGATAGGTGGTAGGCTTTGAAACCTGGGCGCCAGCTCAGGTGGAGCCACCCTTGAAATACCACCCTTATCACTATGGATGTCTAACCGCGGCCCGTTATCCGGGTCCGGGACAATGTATGGTGGGTAGTTTGACTGGGGCGGTCGCCTCCTAAAGAGTAACGGAGGCGCGCGATGGTGGGCTCAGAACGGTCGGAAATCGTTCGCTGAGTGCAATGGCATAAGCCTGCCTGACTGCGAGACTGACAAGTCGAGCAGAGACGAAAGTCGGTCATAGTGATCCGGTGGTCCCGCGTGGAAGGGCCATCGCTCAACGGATAAAAGGTACGCCGGGGATAACAGGCTGATGACCCCCAAGAGTCCATATCGACGGGGTTGTTTGGCACCTCGATGTCGACTCATCGCATCCTGGGGCTGGAGCAGGTCCCAAGGGTATGGCTGTTCGCCATTTAAAGCGGTACGTGAGTTGGGTTCAGAACGTCGTGAGACAGTTCGGTCCCTATCTGCCGTGGGTGTAGGAATATTGAAAGGATCTGTCCCTAGTACGAGAGGACCGGGATGGACGGATCTCTGGTGGACCTGTTGTGGCGCCAGCCGCATAGCAGGGTAGCTATATCCGGACGGGATAACCGCTGAAGGCATCTAAGCGGGAAACCCACCTTAAAACGAGTATTCCCTGAGAACCGTGGAAGACGACCACGTTGATAGGCCGGGTGTGGAAGAGCGGCAACGCTTGAAGCTTACCGGTACTAATAGTTCGATCGGCTTGATCGTTCTCATTCCTAATGCCCATTTCTGGTGACAATCCTTGGATTGCGCCGAGATGGATGGCACAGAAAACAGCTTCTCGAGCAACGTGCGTTTTGCCGACCTGGTGGTTATGGCGGAGCGGCTGCACCCGATCCCATTCCGAACTCGGCCGTGAAACGCTCCAGCGCTGATGGTACTTCGTCTCAAGACGCGGGAGAGTAGGTCGCTGCCAGGTCTGCCAAGCGCACGTTGTTTAATCTTCTCCTTACGAACAGGCCCGCCAACGGGATATCGGGCCGCGCAAGCGGCCCTTTCATTTGGCGGAAGCTTGAATCCAGTGAGCCAAGGCTTACTTCTAGGGTTGACGCGGGGTGGAGCAGCCCGGTAGCTCGTCAGGCTCATAACCTGAAGGTCACAGGTTCAAATCCTGTCCCCGCAACCAAATTCGAAAACGGCCCGCCTTGTGCGGGCCGTTTTCGTATGCGCTGAAGTACGGCGACAGGACACTTTAGCGGTAAGCGCGATTTTCCCTGCACGTTGACGCCGGCGCTTTCGACGGATGGCCTTCGAATTGGGAACGGTATCTGGTCTGATCAGACTGCTGTTGCTTTGGCGAAGTTGAAGGGCAGCAGATCGTAGATATCAGCGTCCTCGCTGCGTTGAGGCAATTCGGTGAGGACGTGGCGCAGCCACGCTAACGGCTCGACGCCACAGGCGCGGCAGGTCAACATCAGGCTGTAGATGACGGCGCTGGCCCTGGCTCCGTCGACGGTATCGCTGAACAGCCAACTTTTCCGGCCAGTGGCAAAGATTCTGATGTCACGCTCGAGAAGATTGTTGTCGATCGGCATGCTGCCGTCCTCGGTGTAACGAGTCAGATATCCCCATTGGTTCAGGGTGTAGGAGACGGCGTCGCCGAGCTTGC
>NZ_JAMYSQ010000012.1:0-175038 GCF_040321995.1 Mesorhizobium sp. M0207 | reverse complement strand
GTGGTGCTCCCCGTCTTGGGGGCCTCTGTCTGGGGGGGGGGGCGGTTTTGGGGCCCCCCCAAAAACTGGGGGGTTCCCAAAACCTTCGGGCGCCGTTTTTGCCCGGGGCCCCCCGAGCCGGAAAGTTGAGATCGTGGACCGGGATAGCCGTCAGCTCACGCCGGCAAAAGTTCCTCGCATGAGCAGATCCGGCAGATAGCTTGCCGGCTTACCGCCAACCGCCTGCCCACCGGTCAGGCCGCCTTGTATTTCAGGGCCGAAGAACGAATACGGAAAGGGCGTGACCGGCCGGCTCACCGCATCGAGCCGTGCCCGAAGATCTTCGGGAATGTCGAAATCAAGCGCGCCGAGATTGTCCTTGAGCTGGTCAAGCCTGGTGGCGCCGACGATGACGGACGCAATGCCTGGCCTGTTTGCCGTCCAGTTCAGGGCGACCTGGGCCATGCTGCGGCCGAGCTGGCCGGCAACCCTCTCCAGTTCGGCGACGATTTGCCAGTTGCGATCGGTGAATTTCTGGAAACCGGGATTGGTCGAACCACGCATTGTCTCCAGCCGGCCACCATCTTTGACGATTGTATCGAAACGGTATTTTCCGCTGAGCAGGCCACTGGCCAATGGACTCCAGACCATGATTCCAGCGCCATAGCGCGTGCCGAACGGCACGAACTCGTGCTCGATGTTGCGCTCGGCCAGCGAATATTCGAGCTGAAGCGCCGAAACCGGTTCATAGCCGCGATGCTCGGCGACGGCCTGCGCCCGGCTTGCGTACCAGGCCGGCACGTCGGACAGACCGACATGCCGGATCTTTCCGGCGCGCACCAGATCGTCCAGCGTCCGCATCACCTCCTCCGGCGGCGTCAGCCTGTCCCAGGTATGGAGGATGTAGAGGTCGATGTAGTCGGTGCCGAGCCGCTTCAGCGAACCGTCTATCGCCCGCAGGATGTTCTTGCGGCCGTTGCCCCCGGCGTTCGGGTTGCCCGGTTCGGCGTTGTAGGTGAATTTGGTACTGATCACCGCCTTGTCGCGCAGCCCACGCTCGGCGATGAATTCGCCGAGCCAGGTTTCGGCCGTGCCACCGGTATAGAGATCGGCGGTATCGAAGAAATTGCCACCGGCTTCGACATAGGCATCAACCAAGGCGCGTGCGGTTTCCTTCTCCGCGCCCCAGCCCCATTCCGTGCCGAACGTCATGGTGCCGAGCGCCAGGCGGGTGACACGCAGCCCGCTGTTGCCGAGCGTGTAGTAGGACATGGTCATGATTTCTCCTGAAGTTTGAAAAGCGGGATTGAGGTCTTGCCTGGGATACGCAGTCAGGCCTTGGCCAGAGCATCGACCACCACCTGGAAGCGGCGCGGATCGAAATAGTCGTGGTAGGCGCTGATCAGACCGCTCTTGAAGTGGAAAATCGCGATATTGCTGTTGGTGTATTCAGTGCCGCCGATCAGCACCGCGCGGTTCTTGTACTCAACGACGATCGCGTCCGAATCCGCTGCCGGATAGATGGCTGTCAGCTGCGAATCGAAGGATTCGAAATTACCGAAGAGGCCTCGGAAGGCCGCCAGGATCGCGGCCTTACCATCGATGCTGTTTCCAAATCCTGCCGGCGGGTAGAAGACAAGTATCCGGCCATCTTCAGCCCAAAGGTCGCCCCATGCCTCAATGTCCTTGCTGTGCATCAGATCAAAGAATTTACGCACGGTCTCGAGATTACGGGTTCGTTCGGAATCGAGGTCGGTCATTAGACGTCTCCTTGGCTGCTCGGCGATTGCCGTGTGATGCAGCCAAAGATGCGCCCTCCTTTCCCCGCCGATAAGATTGCATTATGCGAATGGACTATGCGATATCATGCATGAATGGACCGCGATCTGCTTAGCCACTTACCTGTAATCGTTGCCGTCGCGCGACGTGGCGGCTTCGCGCCGGCAGCCGCCGAGCTCGGCATGAGCCCGTCAGCGGTCAGCCATGCGGTTCGGCTGGTAGAGGAGCGAATCGGCCAGCCGTTGTTTGCCCGCACCACGCGCAGCGTCTCGCTGACCGAGGCTGGCACCGCGCTTGTCGCTGCGGCGGAGCCGGCGCTGGAAGACATTGCCGACCGGATCGAACGTATCCGCTCTGTCAAAGGCCGGGCAAGCGGACTGCTCAGGATCAACGCGCCGCGTTTGGCGCTGCCTCTGGCGCTGATGCCCATCCTGACGGCGATGGCGGAACGTTACCCTGACGTGACGGTGGAGATCGTCACCGACGAACGTCTGAGCGATATCGTCGGCGAGGGTTTCGACGCCGGCATCCGGCTGGGCGAGATGATCGTCGAGGATATGGTGACGGTGCGACTGACAGGGCCTTTCCGCAGCATCATCGTTGCCTCGCCGGCCTATGTCGGCGGGCGCGGGCGGCCATGGGCGTTGGCCGATCTCGCCGCGCACAACTGCATCGGCTATCGGCTGTTGCGATCACGTGCGCTCTATCACTGGGATCTATCCGATCAGGGCAAGGATATCAGCGTCGAGACACGCGGCAGCGTGGTCGTCAGCGATCCGCTGTCGGCAAGGGAAATGGCGCTTGCCG
This sequence comes from Mesorhizobium sp. M0207, assembly GCF_040321995.1. Classification (NCBI taxonomy): domain Bacteria; kingdom Pseudomonadati; phylum Pseudomonadota; class Alphaproteobacteria; order Hyphomicrobiales; family Phyllobacteriaceae; genus Mesorhizobium; species Mesorhizobium sp. M0207. Next base: position 172,473 of record NZ_JAMYSQ010000012.1, on the reverse strand, counting down.
GCATCGGCCTCGCCTATCTGTTCGAGCCGCTTGTCAAGCCTGACATCGAGGCAGGCCGGCTGGTTGAAGTCCTTGGCGAGGCATCGATCGAGGAACCGGGACTGTTCCTCTATTTCCCGCGCCGCGCCGCGATGGCCCCGAAGCTCCGCGCCTTCATCGACACCGTGCAAGAAATCGGCCGGGCATCCTCGCGGATACCCGGCCGAAAAAAGCCTTTCAAACGAATAGTTACTTCTTGACCGCTGCCGCGACTTCCGCCGCGAAATCGGTCTCTTCCTTCTCGATACCCTCACCGAGCGCGAAGCGCAGATAGGCAGCGATTTTGGCTGGCGCGCCTATTTCGCTCTCGGCATCCTTCAGCGCCTTCTCGACGGTAATGTCGGGATTGAGCACGAAAGCCTGCTTGAGCAGCACGACCTCTTCATAGAACTTGCGCAAACGGCCTTCGACCATCTTCTCGATGATCGCTTCCGGCTTGCCGGACTGGCGCGCCTGGTCGGCGAAGATCGCCTTCTCGCGTTCCACTGCGGCCGGATCGAGCTCTTCGGTGGTCAGGGCCATCGGATTGGTGGCAGCGACATGCATGGCAACCTGACGGGCGAAGGCGTTGGCGGCATGCGCGTTGCCTGTCGTCTCGATGGCCACCAGCACGCCGAGCTTGCCAAGGCCGTCGGCGACCGCATTGTGAACGTAGGTTGCGACAGCGCCGTGCTCGACGGTGAGCTTGGCCGAGCGGCGGAAGCCCAGATTCTCGCCGATGGTGCCGACAGCGTCCTTGATGGTCTCGGCGACCGACTTGCCCGAGCCCGGATAGGGAGCGGCGGCAACGGCCTCGGTCTTGCCGCCATAGGCAAGCGCGACCTTCGCGACATTGGCGACGATCTCCTGGAACGCAGCATTGCGGGCAACGAAGTCCGTCTCGGAATTGACCTCGACGATCGCTGCCTCGCGGACGCCGGAATCTACGCCGATCAGGCCTTCGGCAGCGGTACGGCCAGCCTTCTTGTCGGCCTTGGAAATGCCCTTCTTGCGCAGCCAGTCGATGGCTTCTTCCATATTGCCGTTGGTCTCGTTCAACGCCGCCTTGCAGTCCATCATGCCCGCGCCGGTCAAGTCGCGGAGTTCTTTGACCTGTGCAGCCGAAATGCTCATTGTCGCCTCTTTGTCTAAATGCACTGACGCACCATCGATTTTCGATGATGCGCCTGGTGCCGGTAGCGCTTACCGCGCCAACATATTGGAAAGATGAACGCCGCAGCCGGCCTTCGCTACTATGCTTCCGGGGTCTGGGCTGCCGGGCTCTCGGCGGCCGGGGTCTGATCGAGCGCCGGCTCGACCGGAGCCTCGACCGATGCGCCGATATCGACACCGAGCGCGCCCTGCTGACGGGCGATGCCGTCGATAGCTGCCTTGGCGATCAGATCGCAATACAGCTGGATGGCGCGGGCCGCGTCGTCATTGCCGGGGATCGGGAAGTCGATCTTGTCCGGGTCGCAGTTGGAATCGATGATGGCAACGACCGGGATGCCGAGACGCTTGGCCTCGAGAATGGCGATCGCTTCCTTGTTGGTGTCGATCACGAACATCAAATCGGGCGTCGAACCCATATCCTTGATGCCGCCCAGCGCCTTGTCGAGCTTCTCACGCTCGCGGTCGAGGTTGAGGCGCTCCTTCTTGGTCAGGCCCTGAGCCTCGCCGGCCAGCATTTCGTCGAGCTTGCGCAGGCGCTGGATGGAATTCGAGATCGTCTTCCAGTTGGTCAGCATGCCGCCGAGCCAGCGCGAGTTGACATAGTACTGGGCCGAGCGCTGCGCGGCATCGGCGACGATGTCGGAGGCCTGGCGCTTGGTGCCGACGAACAGCACGCGGCCGCCCTTGGCAACAGTGTCGGAAACCTGCTTCAGCGCCTGGTGCAGCAAAGGCACCGTCTGCGAGAGGTCGATGATGTGTATGTTGTTGCGGGCGCCGTAGATATAGGGCGCCATTTTCGGGTTCCAGCGGTGGGTCTGGTGGCCGAAGTGAATGCCAGCTTCCAATAGCTGGCGCATGCTGAAATCAGGCAGAGCCATTCTTATTTCCTTTCCGGTTAGCCTCCACGGACACAGGCATTTTTGGACTTTGTCCTCGAACGCCACCGGAGGTTTCAGCCGGATTTCTCCCGGGCAGACACCAAAGTCCGTGTGTGGAATGAGCGCGCATATAGAGGGGAAGCGCGACAAACGCAAGCGCTGTGGCGTCTTGCGGCTCAGCGTGCGGCGATCAGCGCACCGGTGTCATTGTCGCATTTTCCCCTTCGGCACCCGCACACGCCGGAAAACAGCGACGATCTCCTCGCGGGTGCATTCGATGGCGCCTAGCCGCACTGCGCGGTCGCGCTCGAACCCGGTTATGTCATAATGCGGTGCCGATGTCTTCGGCGGTCCTTGGTAGGACGCGCGCTTGATGCCGAGCTGCCCGGCAAAGCGATGCAGCTCGTCGGTGTCGTCTGCCAGCAGATGACACCAGCGGTGGCCGATCCATTTCCAGATCGCCGCATCGACATAGACCGCCATGAGATTTGCCGCACTCCTTCATCTTGCGCCGACCAACACGCCGCTAACGATGATAGAAGGGATTGGCATAGAAAATGAAGCCGCCACCGGCCTCGAGTTGCGTCATCGTCCTGGTGACGGTCTCCTGCATCCGGTCGTGCAGTTCGGCGAGTGTCTCCTCGACGGAGCCTTGATAGGCGTGCAAGCCTAGCGGCTCCGGTACCCGGACATAGGCGCGGCGTGGGCCTGCCGGCTGCGGCACGAAACGGTTGATCGTATCGCGCAGCGTACCCTTGCAATAATCGTTGCGGATCCGCTTCAAATGTTCGGCGATCTCCTCCTGCGTGATGCGCGGGTTGGCTGAAGCCCACGGCCCGACACGCTGCAGGCGCTGGATCGCATCTGCCAGCGTTCGGACCTGCTTCTGGCTTCCGCTGCCATCCGTGCTTTCCCGCAGCCAGCGCCGCGAACGGCGCAAAAGGTCGGCATTGTCGAGCGTGCCGGCGTCGACCGAGACAAGTTCGGCAAGGCGACGGCCGAGTTCGGTCAGCAGGTCCTTTTGACGTGCGTCATACGAAGCCCGCTCATCGGACCGCAGGCCATATGCAGCCTCATCGCGCGACAGCAACGTCGCATAGATATGATGGATGCGCTCCGGCAGCGAATCGGCGGCACGGCGTTCGATTTTCAGGCTGTGCTCGACATAGGCGCATTCCTTTGCCAGCGCTGCCTCGACATTCCCCGTGAAAGCAAGCTTCCAGATCACGGGCGCGATCCAAACCTTGAAATCCGGATCCGTCAGGCGGCCGCGCTTCAACGCCTCGAACCCCATTTCGACCGCGCCCGGCAGCAGCGGGGCAATGATGTTGGCATGCCAGCCGACACCGCCTTCGGGATGCAGGAGCACGCCGTGCCCCTTCAGCGCCCAGGCCACCGAATGTTCCTTGGCGGCCGCGCTGTTGCCCGGGATTTGCGCGATCAGATTGTTGGCCAACCAGAATTTCTGCATCAGCCGGCCAAGCCCGTTGACGACGCCGTGCGTGGCCCAGGATGCCGCCAGCGGGCTTACCCGCGAGACGACCTCCTTGTCGATCATCCAGTCGGTAAAGAATTCAGGATGGTTGGGCGTGATGAACGTCGCCTTGCCCGCGCCGCAACAAGCCTTCAGCCTTTGCCGGTCATCCTCCGGAAAATCGATGTGGCGGACATTGGCGACGCCGCGCAAACCGGCCAGACGGTTGAATGGCAACAGGTCGCGAAACCCCGGAATGCCGTGCAGCATGACAATCCGGTTGACGAATGTCATAGCGTTGATCAGTGTCGCATTGGGCCGCGGCGCCACAAAAACGTCGATCCTGCTCAACCTGCTCCCCCGCGGCGCATACCGTAATAAAACGTTGATAGGCAATTGCGGCATGCTCAAGTCGATGCGACTTGCCCCGCAAGATTAAGCGCTACTATCCCGGATAGCGGCCGGCGGCTTGCCGTTCACTCGAGCTTATTTAGACGGGCAGGTCTTAGGCTGATCGAACAGTGACAGATTGACCAATTTGCCGGTCATCGAGAACTCGCCATAGTCCATGACGAGATCGCGCGTGATGCCGTTCTTGTGCAGCTTGAAGCTGATCCGGTATTCCGGCACCTCCTCGCCGCCTTTGTCGGCATCATCGAAATAGGCGATGTCGACCGGCCAGTATTTGTCGGTGGCGAGCTTGGCCAGCGCCGGCGCTTCCGGATCGGCATTGTCGGCATCGGCTTGCTTGCCGACGACGACGGTGGTGGTCACCACCTTGTTGGCGTCCTCAGAGCCGTCGAACAGGTTGGTTTCGTAGAAACGCTCGCCCTTTTCCGCCTTGCCGATCATTTCGACCATTTGCTGGGTCGGGAACTGGGTCGGCGCGAGTTCCAGGCTGTTCTTCTCGGGCTTGTCGATATCGACCTTGAGACCGTTGGCTTCCTTCGTTGCGGTACCCTTGACCTCCTTGTCGAGGTTCTGGTCGACAAAGGATTTGTTGACGAAGGAGAAGGTCTTGCCCTCGGCATCCTCGAAGGTGGTCATCTGCTGGTCGGTCAGCCTTGTGTTGTCGCTGGTTACGATCTGGGTCACCAAACGGAACTTTACCGTATAGCCCTCGCAAGGCGAGCCGTTGAACTCGTAGACCATGCGGCCGGTGATGCCGGTGATGCCGGAACGGTCTGAGGCCTTGTCGAGTGAAATGTCGTAAACAGCACGATGCGCCTGCAGCGCAGGCACGGCAAAAGCGGGAGCCGCCCAGGAAGCCGCTGTCAAGAGAACGGCGTTGAATGCAAGGCGCGTTGCGCGCATGGGGTGCTCCGATCATCGCGGCTAGTGGCAAGCCGCATGGAAAGATGGTCCAGCTTAAAAAAAGTCGTGGCGGAAGCGAGGCAAAAATAGCAATTTCGGCCCGGCCTGCGCGGCACCTTCAAGCAATAGGGAAATAGCATGAGCGAAACAATCGAAAAGCGGCTAAGCGATCTCGGCGTGACGCTGCCGGCCGCCGCCGCGCCCGCCGCCAATTACGTGCCCTATTGCCGGACCGGCAATCTGCTGTTCACCGCCGGGCAGTTGCCGCTCAAGGAGGGCAAGCTCCAGGCGAGCGGACTGCTTGGCCGCGATGTCGACACCGCGACCGGCAAGGAAGCCGCAAAATACTGTGCGATCAACATCTTGGCCCAGGCTCAGGCGGCACTTGGCGATCTCGAGAAAATCCGTCGCTTGGTGAAGATCACTGTCTTCGTCGCCTCGGCACCGGATTTTGTCGAACAGCATCTGGTTGCCAACGGCGCCTCGGATTTTCTCGCCGCCGTGCTCGGCGATCGTGGCAAGCACGCTCGCTCCGCCGTCGGCACCGCCTCCCTGCCGCTTAATGCCGCAGTGGAAATCGAAGCGATCTTCGAAGTCGAATGACCGGGACTGCAACCATGACCGATCTTTCCTGGCTGACCGCCCGGCCCGTCGCCCATCGCGGCCTCCACGACATGAACAAGACGCGCTGGGAGAACACCCTTTCCGCCTTCGCTGCGGCGGCCGAGCGCGGCTACGCGATCGAATGCGATGTGCACCTGTCATCCGACGGCGTCCCCGTTATCATCCACGATGGCGATCTGCGGCGGCTGACCGGCGAGGACGGCTTCGTCTGGCAGCGTACGGCTGCAGAGATCACGGCGCTGAAGGTCGGCGGCACCGCCGACCATTTGCCGACGCTGCAGCAGGCGCTTGATCTGGTCGACGGCCGTGTGCCGATGGTTGTCGAACTGAAAGGTGCTGCCGGGCATGACGAAGGCCTGGTCGAAAGCGTCGGCAAGATGCTCAAGCATTACAAGGGCAAGACCGCGATCATGTCGTTCGACCATTGGCTGATCCGCGAGTTCCCGAAATATGCACCCGGCATACCCGGCGGGTTGACCGCCTACGGCAACGACAACCACCTGATCGAGGCGCATTTCGCCATGCTGGCGCATGACATCGCCTTCACCTCCTACGCTGCCGGCGACCTGCCGAACCGGTTCGTCTCCTTCGTGCGAGAGAGACTCGGTATGCCGGTGATCACCTGGACCGTGCACGACCAGCCTGCCGTCGACCTGACCTTCAAATATGCCGACCAGATGACGTTCGAAGGATTCGAGCCCGATCTGGTACGGCTTGCCTGAGCGGGCTTGTATGGGTCCGCAGCGAGCTTAAGTAAGCCTCATGGATCAAGGGGACGACTGTGAAAGACAAACGGCGAATGCGGAGCTGTCGATCCGCATCGCCGCGGGCATCGGCGCCTTTACCAGCGCTGAATGGGACAGCCTCGGCGGCACTACACGCGGCGATGCAGAATACGGCTACAACCCGCTTGTCTCATTCGCTTTTTTGAGCGCGCTGGAAGATTCCGGCTGCGCTGTTCGGCGCACAGGCTGGCAAGGCCATCACCTCAGGCTGGAAACCGCGCGAGGCATGTTGCTCGGAGCGGTCCCCTGCTATCTGAAGTCGCACAGCCAGGGCGAATATGTCTTCGACCATGGCTGGTCGGACGCGTTCGAACGCGCCGGCGGGCGCTACTATCCGAAGCTGCAATGCGCGGTGCCGTTCACACCCGTCACCGGCCCTCGCCTGCTGGTCGGCAGGGGCGAGGACATCCCCACCGTCAAGGCCGGTCTTGCGACCGGCCTGAAGGCGGTGACGGATAAGCTCGGCGTGTCTTCCGCGCATGTTACTTTCGCGCCGGAGGACGACGTCCAGGTATTGGCGGCGGCCGGCTTCCTGCATCGCACCGACCAGCAGTTTCACTTCTTCAACGAAGGCTTTTCGAGCTACGACGATTTTCTCACAACGTTAGCCTCGCGCAAGCGCAAGGCAATGAAGAAAGAGCGGCGCGAGGCCCTCGCCGACGGCATCTCGATCGACTGGCTGACCGGCAAGGATCTGACCGAAAAGGCCTGGGACGACTTTTTCGCGTTCTACATGGATACCGGCAGCAGGAAATGGGGCCGGCCCTACCTCAACCGCGATTTCTTCTCACTTATCGGCGAACGCATGGCCGACGACATCCTGCTGGTCATGGCCAAACGCAGCGGGCGCTACATTGCAGGTGCCATCAACTTCATCGGTTCAGACGCGCTCTACGGCCGCAATTGGGGCTGCATCGAGGACCACCCGTTCCTGCATTTCGAGGTCTGCTACCATCAGGCGATCGATTTCGCCATCTCGCGCAAGCTGAAGGTGGTTGAAGCCGGTGCGCAGGGCGAGCACAAGCTGGCGCGCGGCTACCGGCCCGTGACGATGCATTCGGCGCACTACATCGCCCATCCAGGTCTGCGCAATGCAGTGGCCGACTACCTCCAGCGCGAGCGGCGCGAAGTCGAGCGGATGAGCGAATATCTGGAAGAGCACACCCCGTTCCGCAAGGACATGGCGGAGTAGAGTAGCGAGCCCCAATCGCTCAGCCGAGCGGGCCGGCACGGCCGATGTCGACCGATCGTCTTGCCCGCCCGGAACAGCTTCGCTACACGAGACAGCGAGCCAAGAACCGGAGCGCGCGCCATGGCCGAAGCAACCTATGACAGCAGCAACATCTTCGCCAAAATCCTGCGCGGAGAAATCCCTTCGCACCGCGTCTACGAGGATGACGCGGTCATTGTCTTCATGGATGTGATGCCGCAAGGACAGGGTCACACGCTGGTGGTGCCGAAAGCGCCGTCGCGCAACCTGCTTGACGCGGATCCGGCGGTGCTTGGCCCGCTCTTCGCTCACGTCCAGAAAGTTGCGCGGGCCGTAAAGAAGGCCTTCGATGCCGATGGCGTCACGGTTATGCAGTTCAACGAACCAGCTTCGGGGCAGACTATCTTTCACCTTCACGTCCATGTCATTCCGCGCTTCGAGGGCATTCCCCTGAAACCGCACAGCGGACAGATGGAAAAGCCTGAAGTCCTGGCCGAAAACGCCGGCAAGATACGGATGGCGCTGGCAAGCTGAACCGGTGCAACCGCTCTGGCGGGCGCCGGGCGGTTAACCGGAAGGTGTCACAAAAAAAGCCCCGTTTCCGGGGCTTTTTTACTGGCTGGTTCGTCAGTTCTTACGCGGCAGTTGCGGCACAAGGCTGCGCTTGCCACCATCCTTGCCTTTCGGCTCCGGCTTCGGCGCCACCGCCTTTTTCGCGGCGGGCTTCTTCGCCACGGCCTTCTTGGCCTTCGGCACGTCGTCCGGCTCTTCCTTCTTCGGCTTCACCGGCGCCTCGTCGGCGAGCGATTCGAGCTTCAGGCCGGTCTCGCCGGTTTCCTTCTTCTCGACGGTGACACGTACCGTGCCGCCCTTCTTGAGCTTGCCGAACAGCACCTCGTCGGCCAGCGGCTTCTTGATGTGCTCCTGGATGACACGGCCAAGCGGCCGGGCGCCCATGCGCTCGTCATAGCCCTTGTCGGCCAGCCATGCGATCGCCTCCTGCGACAGGTCGAATGTCACGCCGCGCTCGGAAAGCTGCGCTTCCAGCTGCATGACGAACTTCTGCACCACCTGATGGATGACCGGCACCGGCAGCGAGCCGAACGGAATGATCGCATCGAGACGGTTGCGGAACTCCGGCGTGAACAGCCGGTTGATCGCTTCGACATCGTCGCCTTCGCGCTTGGTCGAACCGAAACCGATGGCCGCGCGCTGCGCATCGGACGCGCCCGCATTGGTGGTCATGATCAGGATGACATTGCGGAAGTCGATCTGCTTGCCGTTATGGTCGGTCAGCTTGCCGTGGTCCATGACCTGCAACAGGATGTTGAACAGGTCCGGATGCGCCTTCTCGACTTCGTCCAGCAACAGCACGCAATGCGGATGCTGGTCGACGCCGTCGGTCAGAAGGCCGCCCTGGTCGAACCCGACATAGCCGGGAGGGGCACCGATCAGCCGCGAAACGGTGTGGCGTTCCATATACTCCGACATGTCGAAGCGGATCAGCTCCACGCCGAGCGACGCGGCGAGTTGCTTGGCCACTTCCGTCTTGCCGACACCGGTCGGACCCGAGAACAGGTACGAGCCGATCGGCTTTTCCGGTTCCCGCAGGCCGGCCCGCGCCAGCTTGATGGCCGAGGTCAGCGCTGTGATCGCGGTGTCCTGGCCGTAAACGACGCGCTTCAACTCGATGTCGAGGCCTTGCAGCACCTTCTCGTCGTCGGCGGAAACTGTCTTCGGCGGGATGCGCGCCATGGTGGCGATCGTCGCTTCGATCTCCTTGATGCCGATGGTCTTCTTGCGCTTGGCTTCCGGCACCAGCATCTGCGAGGCGCCGGTCTCGTCGATCACGTCGATCGCCTTGTCCGGCAGCTTGCGGTCGTTGATGTAACGCGCCGAGAGTTCGACCGAAGCCTTGATCGCCTCGCTCGTGTAGCGGACCTTGTGGAACTCCTCGAAATAGGGCTTGAGGCCCTTCATGATCTCGATGGCGTCCTCGACGGTCGGCTCGTTGACGTCGATCTTCTGGAAGCGCCGCACCAGCGCGCGGTCCTTCTCGAAGAACTGACGGAACTCCTTGTAGGTGGTCGAGCCGATGCAGCGGATCGCGCCCGAAGACAGCGCCGGCTTCAACAGGTTCGACGCATCCATGGCGCCGCCGGAGGTGGCCCCTGCCCCGATCACGGTGTGGATTTCGTCGATGAACAGCACGGCGCCGGGATAATCCTCGAGCTCCTTGACGACCTGCTTCAGCCGCTCCTCGAAATCGCCGCGATAGCGGGTGCCGGCCAGCAACGTGCCCATGTCGAGCGCGAAGATGGTGGCATTGTGCAGCACTTCGGGAACGTCGCCCTCGACGATGCGCTTGGCGAGGCCTTCGGCGATTGCCGTCTTGCCGACGCCAGGATCACCGACATAGAGCGGGTTGTTCTTGGAGCGGCGGCACAGCACCTGGATGGTCCGGTTGATCTCGCTCTCGCGACCGATCAATGGATCGATCTTGCCGGCCTTGGCCTTGTTGTTCAGGTTGACGCAATAGGCAGTCAGCGCGTCCTGCTGCTGCTTCTTCTTGCCGCCTTCCTCTTGCGGCTCGGCTCCGCTCTGGCTGCCTTGCTCGTCGTCGGCGCCGCGCGGCGTCCGCGTCTCGGAAGCGCCGGGGCGCTTGGCGATGCCATGCGAGATGTAGTTGACCGCGTCGTAGCGGGTCATCTGCTGTTCCTGCAGGAAGTAAGCGGCGTGGCTCTCGCGCTCGGCGAAGATGGCGACGAGCACGTTGGCGCCGGACACTTCCTCGCGGCCTGACGACTGCACATGGATCACCGCGCGCTGGATGACGCGCTGGAAACCGGCAGTCGGCTTGGAATCTTCATCGTAGCCGGTGACGAGGTTGTCGAGCTCGGTGTCGATATAGGTGAGGACCGTATGCTTCAACTCGTCGAGATCGACGTTGCAGGCACGCATGACAGCGGCCGCCTCGGTGTCGTCGATCAGGGCGAGCAGCAAATGTTCAAGGGTTGCATATTCATGGTGCCGCTCATTGGCGAGCGTCAGCGCTTGGTGAAGCGCCTTTTCCAGGCCTTGGGAGAAAGCCGGCATGTTACCTCACTTCTTCTCCATCACGCATTGCAGCGGATGCTGATTCTGTCGGGCGAAATCCATGACCTGAGACACTTTGGTCTCGGCCACCTCGAATGTATAGACCCCGCACTCGCCCACCCCATGATTGTGAACATGAAGCATTATGCGTGTGGCGGCTTCGCGGTCCTTCTGGAAAAAGCGCTCCAGCACGTGGACCACGAATTCCATGGGTGTGTAGTCGTCGTTAAGAATGAGGACCCGATACAGACTGGGCTTCTTGGTCTTGGTTTTTGTGCGCGTGATGACGGCCGTGCCGCGACCGGCCTCATTGCCGTTGCTGCCGTTCTGCATTCGCACCACGTAGCTCGTGGCAGTCAAACCTATAGTCACGTAGTCCTGCCTCTTTCGAATCCTCATGCATGCTCGACATGTAGGTGTTCGATGGACGATTTTAAGCCCTTCTGTTTAGCTGACAATATGGCTAGGTGGCCAAACTTGACCGATTTTTCAAATCGTGAAGACCGCAGGCCCCCGATTTCGAGCCGGCATGAAAAAACCCGGCCGCGCGTTTGCGACCGGGTCTGTCTTTGCAAGCCCAAGGGCCGGCTCGGAATGTTCGTCGAATTTACTTCGCCTTGGCGACGATCGATTCGAACGGCTTGTAAGCTTCCTTGGCGAGTTCGGCATAGAGATCGCCAAGCTTGGTGGCCTCGGTGACGAAGCTCTCATAGGACTGCTTGGCATAGTCGGACTGGATATCGATCGCCTTGTCCAGCGACTTGGCGGAAAAGAGCTTCTCGACAGCGGCGCTACCGGCTTCGAAGCTTTTCTTGGTGTACTCACCCGCCTCGGCGGCGATAGCCTGCGCCCCCTTGGACAGCGAGGCGAAGCTCTTCAATCCGGTGTCCGCAAATTCCTTGCCGTATTTGCTGAAATCTTCATAGGTCTGGGTCATTTCACGCATTCCCTTGAACGGTTGCCTTGGACGATAGACGCGGCTTGTCCGGGCCGCGTTGTGCAATGCGTGTAAATATATTGTGCAGTGCACAAAAGTCAAGATTCCCGCTGCAATGCGGATCGTGAGCTGCCGGCAATCGCTAAGATTCGAATAAAGAGAAGCTCAATCCCACAGAAAATGGTGAACGCGGCGGTTACCATAAACGGATTGGTAACGCTGCCCGCGTTAGCGTGGCCGGAGGTGAGGCAGGACCCTTTGCCGCCTCCAAGGCAACGGAAATTCAAAGGAACTATCAGTGCGTAAGGCGTTGTCGGGCTTCGTTTCCAAATCCGCGTCCCCCCTCAAAACGATCATGATCCTCGCCATGGCGATGAGCTTCGTCGTCGCGGACGCGGCCTCATCCATGGCGGCCAAGTCGGCGGCCATCGTCATCGATGCCAAGACCGGCAAGGTGCTTTATTCGTCGGATGCCGATGGCCGGCGCTATCCGGCTTCGCTTACCAAGATGATGACGCTCTATCTGACGTTCGAGGCGTTGGCGAAGGGCAGGATCAGCAAGAATTCCCCGGTCGTGTTCTCGGCCAATGCCGCTGCCGAACCGCCGACGAAGCTCGGCGTCAAGCGGGGCGGCTCGGTCACGGTCGAGACCGCGATCCTGTCGATGGTGACCAAATCGGCAAACGATTCCGCAACGGCGCTTGGCGAGATGCTCGGCGGCAACGAAGCCAATTTCGCCCGCATGATGACCGCCAAGGCGCGGGCGCTGGGCATGAGGGGAACCGTTTTCCGCAACGCCAACGGCTTGCCTGATCCCGGCCAGTTCACGACCGCGCGCGACATGGCGATGCTCGGCATCGCCCTGAGAGAGCATTTCCCCCAATACTACGGCTATTTCTCGCAGCGCTCCTTTCTTTACGGGCGGCAGCGCATCAACGGCCACAATCGTCTGCTCGGACGCATCAAGGGCGTCGACGGCATCAAGACCGGTTACACCCGCGCCTCCGGTTACAATCTGGTCTCCTCGGTCTCGGATGGCGATCGGCGCATCGTAGCGGTGGTCATGGGCGGCAGGTCCGGAGGCAGCCGCGACAGCCAGATGGCCGGGTTGATCAATGCCTACATGCCGCAGGCGTCGTCGCGCGGCGGCGGCGTGCTGATTGCCAAGGCCGGCGGCGGCAATCCGATTTCAGCCTTGGCCAAGGTGCTTCTACCGAAGCATGACGCGCCGACACCGGACAGTAAGCCGGACGACGATGCCGTTGCCTCTCTTGTCGAGGAAAATGCGCCCATCGTCGAAGAGACCGCTCCGGTCGTTCAGGCCAAGAGGGTCAAGACGGCGGCTGTGTCGACGGTGGACGACGTGGCGACAGCCCGGGTCGCCGCAGCCTATGCCGAACCGGCGGCAGAGGTCGATCCGGTCAGCACGGCGTCGGTGCCATCCGGCTGGGCAATACAGGTCGCCTCTTCGCCAAAACAGGCCGAAGCGAAGGCTTTCCTCGACAAGGCGACGAAGCAGGCGCCCTCCGTTCTGACCGATGCCTCCGGTTTCACCGTCGCCTTCGACAAGGACGGTGTCACCTACTACCGCGCCCGGTTCGGTGGTTTCGGTTCGAAGACGGCTGCCTGGAAGGCCTGCAACGCTTTGAAAAAGAAGAAGATCGAGTGCTACGCCGTCCATCAGTAAGCGGCGCGCGAAACGATATCTTTCCCGAAGTTCTGCGTCGAAGGAGACTAGTTGTGATTGGAGAGCAAGACGTCCTTGGCTTCATTGATCCGCGCCGCCAGGAAAGACGTGCCACCGATATCGGGGTGCAGGCGCTGCATCAGGCGGCGGTGCGCCTTGCGGACATCCGCCGCGGCAGCCCCCGCTTCAAGACCAAGGATCTTGTAGGCCTCCTCCTTAGTCATGGCGCCAGAACCTGGCGCAACACCCAGCCCTTCGCCACCATTCGCATCAGCGTCTTTGCGCCAGATGGGAAATCTGCCGTCAAGATACGTCTCTAGCAATTGGCGGCTCTCCGGATCGCCGGAGAGTTCGCGATAGAGTTGCTGCAATTCGGCAAGCCCCATCGAGCCAAGCATCTTGCCTTCATGGCGCCCGGCCAGCACAAGGCCTTCGAGGCCGCCGGTATCGTGATCGAGTTCCATCTCAAGCGCCGCCGTACGAACTGTCGAACGCTTGCCTGCCGCCAGTTTGGCTGCCGGCCGATTCATGCGCATGGAGCCGTACCAGGCGAGCGCAGCCGACAGGATCAAGCCCCCGATGCCCTCGCGCCCGACCAGCAGCACGGCGACGCCGACCAGCGCGAGCAGCACAGGTCCAAGCGTCCTCATGCCGCCTGCAAGCTTCGCCGGATCGGCGCGCAGGAAGATGGTGAGCATGCCGAGAAACACCAGAAGCAATGCTACGAAAGCGATAATCGCGCCCATCAGTTTCCGCCGCCCCGCATATGCTCGATCATCAGTCGGTCCTCCGGCCTGCCCCGGGCCTCCAGTGCCTTCAGCCCGCCGGTCGCAAACACGGCGACGGACGAAAGCAGGCCGGCCAACGTCGCGGCAGCCCGCCGATCGAACCGGAACCAGGCCCCTTTCGACAGCCGCGCAATTTCCTTGAACGCCTTTTCCGCAGCGGCATCATGGCCCTCCTGAAAGACGAAGACAGGAACGCCGTGCAGACCGAGGCTGCCGGCCTTTTCGGCCAGATCATCTATGTTTTCTTCCATCGCGTCGCCGATATAGACCAGCGCGTTGACCTTGGCCGCCGCCGTCTGTTTCAGCGCGTGGGCGAGCACCTTGCCGATCTGGGTATGGCCGCTGCGGCAGTTGATGCGCGTCATCAGCTGTTTCAGAGCTGCGGTATCGGTGACGAATGCGGATGAGCGGCACTCGCCAAGGCCGCGAAAATAGACAAGTTGAACCTTGAGCGCCCCGGCCTTGCCGACGGCGTCGAACATCTCGGCCTGCAGCGCACAGGCGAGATCCCAGGTCGGCTGGCGGCTCATTGTCGCGTCGAGGGACAGGATCAGCCTGCCTGAACCGGTGGCGGATGCAGCGAGCGTCCTTGCCTGACGGAGAAACGCGTCGATCTCGCCGGTGCTCGATTGAGACTCGACCGGCGCAGGATTGGCCCTTGCAGGCACGGGCTGCTTCTTGTCGCTCATGACATTCAAGATGTGGCGTTGTTCCCCGGCTTGCAAGCCCAGATGGGGCGACCTGGAGGACCTGTGATGATGGCACCTGCGGACAGCGCTTCGGCTGGTGGTCTTGGCGTTGCGTTTCTCGGCGTCAGAGCAGGCCGAGATCGGCAAGCTCACGCCTGAGCTTCGGCGGCATCTCGATCAGCCCGGCTTTGCCCTTGCCGAGATCGGCCGGCGCGTCCGCCGGCTTCAGGTAGCGCCACCCCTGGAATGCACGGCGCGGTTGCCAGTCAGTGCGCACGACCTCGGGATCGAGGATCAGATGGCAACGGCCGATGCCCTCGTCATCGGTGAAGGGCCGGATTTCGGTGATCAGCTGGCGGCATTGGACATTGCCCTTGATCACCCAGTAGAGCGAGCCGCCGTCGGTAATCTCGGCGCCACGCGTCGGCACCATGCGGGTGGTGTGGTAGTGCTCGGCCGGTTCGCCGGCGCGGCGCCGCTCGTCGAGACGGAAGGCAATCCACTCTTCCAGATCCTCGACGCTGTCACAGCCGACGCAAAGCTTTATGAGATTGAGAGACATCGTTTAAGGTTTAGTCCAGCACGCGAACGCGTCAACGGCCTGATCGACTTCTCCACAGTGGTGGTCCATGCCGCCAGATTGGCGCTCAGCACTCCACGACATTGACGGCCAATCCGCCAAGGCTGGTTTCTTTGTACTTTTCGTTCATGTCGAGGCCGGTCTGGCGCATCGTCTCGATCGCGGCATCGAGCGGCACGAAATGAACGCCGTCGCCCTTGATGGCCAGCGAAGCGGCGGTCACCGCCTTGACGGCACCAAGCGCGTTGCGCTCGATACACGGCACCTGCACCAGGCCGCCGACCGGATCGCAGGTCATGCCGAGATGATGTTCCAGCGCGATCTCGGCAGCATTCTCGACCTGCTCGGGCGTGCCGCCCATGACGGCGCACAATCCCGCCGCAGCCATTGCCGAAGCCGAACCGACCTCGCCTTGGCAGCCGACTTCCGCCCCCGAGATCGAAGCATTGGTTTTGATGATGCCGCCGACGGCCGCCGCCGTCAGCAGGAAATCGCGAATGCTGGGCTGGTCGGCTTCGGGATGGAAATGCAACCAGTAGCGCAGCACTGCGGGCAGAGTGCCGGCCGCCCCATTGGTTGGCGCGGTGACGACACGGCCGCCGGCAGCGTTCTCCTCATTGACCGCCATCGCATAGATCGACAGCCAGTCGTTGGCGAGCAGCGGGTTAGGCCGGTTCTGCTGCCATTGCTCCTGCAGCTTGTCGTGCAGCATCCGGGCACGGCGGCGCACCTTGAGTCCGCCCGGCATGATGCCGTCTTGCGACAGGCCGCGCTCGATGCAGCCCTTCATGGCGCTCCAGATGCCGTCGAGGCCGGCGTCGAGCTCCCCGCGCGACATCTGTGTCTCCTCGTTGACGCGCTTCATCTCGGCAATGGAAAGCCCGCTTTTCGCTGCCATGGACAGCATTTCGACGGCGTTCTTGAACGGATACGGAACCTTCTTGCCTTCGGTTGTCGCCGAGCCCCTCGCCTTGATCCGCTGCAGTTCTTCCTCGGACACTACGAAGCCGCCGCCGATCGAATAGTAGACGCGCCTCAGCAGCAACCGGTCGCCGGCATCATGGGCAGAAAAGGCCATGCCATTGGCGTGACCCGGCAGCGGCGTCTTGCGATCCAGCACAAGATCCGTTGCCGGGTCGAAACGGTAGGACGGATGGCCGGGCGGCGAAATCCGCTTCTCGGCGGCGATGCCAGCGACGATGCCGTCTGCTAGGTCGGGATCCACCGTCTGCGGCGTCTGGCCGGCGAGGCCGAGCACCACGGCACGATCGGAGCCATGGCCGATGCCGGTATAGGCGAGCGAGCCATGCAGGCTGGCAGCGATCCGGTCGACCTTGGCGCCGGCCGGGCGCGGCCAGTCGTCTCCCGCAATCTCGTCGAGAAACCGCCGCGCGGCCGTCATCGGCCCCATCGTGTGCGAACTCGATGGGCCGATGCCGATCTTGAACAAGTCGAAAACCGAAAGGAACACGTGGGCGTTTTCTCCTGGGACCCTGTTGAGGTCTACATATAGGAATTCCCATGATGTTTTCCGCTGTTTTGAAGATTGCGGCGCTGCGCCTGCCGACCTTGTTTGCTCCGGCAGCGACATTCCACCTTCGGCCATCGAAGCATTACTGCCGCCTGTGGTAAAAGCAACGCATGAGCGATTCCTTTCACCTATCGACGGCCGACCTTGCGGCGCTGGGGTTCTTCCTTGCCGCGTGGGTGCTGCATACGCTCGCCGCCGATGGAATGCTGGTCAGCCGCATGTCGCTGACGAGGGCTATGAACACGCAGCGCGAGGCCTGGATGCGGACCATGGCCGAACGCGAGATCCGCATCGTCGACACCGCCATCATGAGCGGGCTGCAACAGGGGACCGCCTTCTTTGCCTCCAGTTCGCTGATTGCGATCGGCGGCTGTTTTGCCCTGCTCGGCGCCTCCGATCAGGTTCTGACCGTGCTGAGCGACCTGCCGTTTGGCGCCACGTCCTCACGCGCAGCCTTCCAGACGAAGGTGCTCGGGCTGGTGCTGATCCTGGCCTTTTCCTTCTTCAAATTCGGCTGGGCTTACCGGCTGTTCAACTATTGCTCGATCCTGATCGGCGCCGTGCCGATTCCGCATGGCGAGGCGTCGCGCAATCCGGTCACCGAAACGGCGGTGTGGCGTGCCGCGCGCATGAACATGTTGGCCGGAAAGCATTTCAATTCGGGCCTGCGCGGCGTGTTCTTCTCGATCGGCTATCTCGGTTGGTTCGTCGATCCCGCGGTGTTCGTCCTGTCGACGCTGCTGCTCCTGGCGGTGCTGGTGCGCCGGCAGTTTTTCTCCGCGGCGCGACAAGCAGTGCTCGGTCAGCCGCCCGGCCCAACATCCGGCGCCGGAAAAGGCCGGTCTATCCGGCCTGACAGCCAGTAGGCAATCAGCCCGATCCATTCACGGGTCGCGATGGTTGTGGTCTGCAGTGCTTCGTTGGCATCTGTGCGGAACAGGCCGATGCCTTCCTTGCCGGAGGTGCGGTAGTCGACCGGCCACGGAACCGTCGGAAAGCCGGCTTTGTCGAACAGCGCCTTGGCGCGCGGCATGTGGAAGGCCGAGGTCACCAGCAGCCAGGTCTCGCCCGGTTTTGGCGTGATCAGTTGCTTGGTGAAGACCGCATTCTCGTAGGTGTTGCGTGATTTGCCCTCAAGGACCAGCCGATCGGCCGTCACGCCGAGCGCAGTGAACAGGCGTGGAGCTGTCGCCGCATCGCCCTCGTCTTCGCGGACCATTGCAATGGGGCCACCTGAAATGACGACCCTCGCTGTCGGAAAACGCCGTGCCAGCACGGCTGCCTCGACCAATCGGTCGCCACTGGCGTTGAGTTCATAGCCACCGCGGACGAAGTTGATGGCGCTCTCCATACCGCCGCCGAGCACAACGATTCCGTCAACTCGTTCCGGCAGCGGTGGCTTGGGGAAACGCTCCTCGAGCGGATTAAGCATCACTGCGCCGAGCGAGGTCCACGCCGAGAGTGCAAGGACAAGGAATGCCAGCACGCTGCCGGTGGCAAACAGCCTCTTGCGCCCGACCAATGCCGCAAGCAATCCAGCCAGCAGCAGGATGATCGCGAGATTAAGCGGCTGGACGAAGAGCCACAGAGCCTTGGAGACATAGAAGAACATCCCTCACCCCTCAGATGAGAAACGATCCTACCACCATTTTTCCGGCTGAAATGTGCCGGCCGCCTGTTCGATGACGTGGGCGGTCTGGAACAGCGTTTCCTCGTCGAAAGGCCGGCCGATCAGCTGCAGGCCGAGCGGCAGCCCCTTGGCGTCGAGCCCGGCTGGAACCGCTATACCGGGCAAGCCGGCCATGTTCACCGTCACCGTAAAAATGTCATTGAGATACATCTTGACCGGGTCGGCGGCCATGTCCTCGTCGGCGATGCCGAAGGCAGCGGAAGGTGTTGCCGGCGTCAGGATGACGTCGACGCCTGCTGCAAACACATTTTCGAAGTCACGCTTGATCAGGGTTCGAACCTTCTGCGCCTGCAGATAGTAGGCATCGTAGTAGCCGGCGGAAAGCACATAGGTGCCGATCATGATGCGGCGCTTGACCTCCCGCCCGAAGCCGGCGGCGCGGGTCTTTTCATACATGTCGACAATGTCCTTGCCGGGCACGCGCAAGCCATAGCGGACGCCATCGTAACGGGCGAGGTTGGACGAGGCTTCGGCCGGCGCCACGATGTAATAGGCCGGCAGCGCGTATTTTGTGTGCGGCAGCGAGATATCGACGATCTCGGCGCCGGCATCCCGCAGCCAGGCAATGCCTTTCTGCCACAGCGCCTCGATCTCCGCGGGCATGTCGTCGACACGATATTCCTTTGGGATGCCGACCTTCATGCCTTTGATCGGGCGGCCGATCGCCGCCTCGTAGTCCGGCACCGGCAGGTCGACGGACGTCGTGTCCTTCGGGTCGACCGAAGCCATCGACTTCAACAGGATCGCGGCATCGCGGACGTCGCGCGCGATCGGCCCGGCCTGGTCGAGCGAAGAGGCGAAAGCTACGATCCCCCAGCGCGAGCAGCGGCCATAGGTCGGCTTGATGCCGACTGTGCCAGTGAAGGCGGCGGGCTGGCGGATCGAGCCGCCGGTGTCGGTGGCGGTGGCGCCGGCGCACAGGAAGGCCGAGACCGCTGATGCCGAGCCTCCGGACGAACCGCCCGGCACCAGTTGGGCATTGTCCAACGTGCGCGCGGTCCTGGTGCCGCCCGCCGAAACGAAGCCGCCCTCGCCCTGATGTGTCGTCGGCATCACCACCGTGTCGAGGCGCGAACGCCGCCACGGGTTGATGACCGGCCCGTAATGCGAGGTCTCATTGGACGAGCCCATGGCGAACTCGTCCATGTTGAGCTTGCCGAGCATGACGGCACCATCCGCCCACAGATTGGCGGTGACCGTCGATTCGTAGCGCGGCTTGAAGCCGTCCAGCACATAGCTGCAGGCCTGGGTGTGGACGCCTTCGGTGCCGAACAGATCCTTGATGCCGAGCGGGATACCCTCGAGCGACCTGCCCTCGCCCTTGGCCAGTTTCGCGTCGGAGGTCTTGGCCATGTCGCGCGCCTTGTCGTCGGTGACCACGACGTAGGCATTGAGCGCCGGATTGGCTCGCTCGACCGCCGATAGATAAGCCTCGGTGATTTCGGTGGCTGTGATCTCCCTGGAGCGCAATTTGGCGCGGGCCTGCGAAATCGTCAGCTGGGTAAGGTCGCTCATCAGGCAAGGCTCTTTTCGTAAAACACCGACCACTCGGAATCGGGATAATCCAGTACCGGGCCGCAGCGCGAAAAACCGGCGCGTTCGTAGACGGTCCAGGCGGCGGGATGACGGTCGCCCGTCTCCAGCACCAGACGCTTAAGCCCTTCTTGGCGCGCCAGCGCCTCGATACGCTCGACAATCTTCGCGCCGATCTTGTGGCCGCGATGCGACGGTCGCGTATACATGCGCTTGACCTCGCCTACGACAGCATCGTGGCGCTTCAGTGCGCCGCACCCGATGGCAAGGCCGTTGTCGCGGGCGATGAAGACGGTCGTGTTGCGGTCCGCCATCTGCTCGACCGTCAAGTGGTAGCAATGCTCTGGCGGCGTCAGCTCCAGCAATGTGGCGTTGAGCTCCTCGATCAGCCCACGCACATCGTCCTGCAGCGGCGTCTCAGCCGCGATGTCGATTGCCATCGGCCTGCTACTCCACGACCTTCGGCACAAGGAAGAAATTTTCTTCGGTCGCCGGTGCATTGGCGACGATGTCGGCTGCCTTGCCGCCGTCGGTGACGACGTCCTGGCGCTTTTTCATTGCCATCGGCGTGACCGAGGTCATCGGCTCGACGCCGGAAACATCGACCTCGTTCAACTGCTCGACAAAGCCCAAAATGGCGTTCAATTCGCCGGTCATGCGCTCTGCATCCTCCTCGCTCACCGCAATACGGGCAAGATGCGCGACGCGCTTCACAGTTTTTATATCAACGGACATGTTTGTGCCTCGGGGAAAACCAGCGCTATAGCGGCGCGGCGCGTGCCACGCAACATGCATCGTGCCTTCAACTGCCCTATGGCATCGCCACGCCGTCGCAGAGGAAATAACTGCCGCCGTTGCCGCTCTGCTCGCCTTCGTCGGCGGCAGGCCGAACCGATACCAGGTCGATTTGCTTCGGGCTCATCTGTGTCAGTGAGAGAACATCGGGAAAGACGTAGCCCGGCTCCTGGCATATAGCGGTCACCGCCCAGCTCGGTGAGCGTGTCGCTTTGGTGATCTGCAGGAATTCACAATTATATTCGATGCTTTCCAGGCCATTTGCCGACAGCACGATATTGCCGCCCTCGATCACCGTCTGCAGCGTATCCTTTTTGGCCTGCGCGCAGAGGTCCTCCGATTGCAGATAGACGCCCTCGATGAAATTTTCCGCGGCCAGCGTCGGCGACGCGGCAACCAGCATTGAAATGCAAAGAGAATTTCTCAAGCGCATCGTATCGTTCCGGACCCGGCTTTCTTTACAGCGTAATCGTCTCGCCGATCTTCGGCAACGCAACTTTCACACCCGATCCATCCAGCCCGGCCACGAATTTGTCGGCGGTCTGATCGATCATCGGAAATGTGCCGAAGTGAGCGGGAACGACCGTCTCGAACTTGAAGAAACGCTGGCAGGCAAGGGCTGCTACCGCGCCACCCATGGTGAAGCGGTCGCCGATCGGCACGATGCCGATCTTCGGTTCGTGCAACTCGTTGATCAGCGCCATGTCGGAAAAAATGTCGGTGTCGCCCATATGATAAAGCGTCTTGTCCTCGGGGAAGTGCAGGACGAGCCCGCCCGGATTGCCGAGATAGGTATTCTGGCCGCCTTCGCCCGGAAAGGACGATGAATGCAGAGCCTGAACGAAGGTGGTGGTGAAGCCGCCGCAATCGACGGTGCCGCCGATATTGCCGGGATTGATCTGCTTGTCACCGACACCCTTGCCGACCAGGTACATGCAAATCTCGAAATTGGCGACCAGCATCGCGCCGCTCTTCTTGAGCGCTTCGACCGCGCCGCTGATGTGGTCACTGTGGCCATGGGTGAGCAACACGTGCGTGATCCCTTCGGCCGGCCCTTCCCAGCCGCCCGCCCATGACGGATTGCCGACCAGATAGGGGTCGATGAGGATTTTCGCGCCTTCGATTTCGATTCTGAATGCCGAATGTCCGTACCAGGTCAGTTTCATCAATGCTTTCCTCGATTTTTGCTTCGGTAGAGGATAGAACGCCGACGGCGAAATTAAAGTGCCGCGCACGCTTTGCGCGTATAGGACGTGCGGCGTCGCGGTCAAAGGAAAAGCCGTTGGGCATCATCACCATCGAGGAGTTGCCGGCCCGGCTGGGCGGCGGCAAGACCCTGGCCGGTCTCGACCTTGGCGACAAAACGATCGGCGTGGCGGTTTCGGACCGCGGCTTGTCGTTCGCGCACCCGCGCCCCGTCATCATGCGCAGGAAATTCTCGCTCGATGCCGCAGTGCTGCTCGCCCTGTTGCAGAAGGAGAATGCCGGCGCCGTGGCAATCGGCCTCCCCATCAACATGGACGGCTCGGAAGGCCCGCGCGCCCAAAAATCCCGCGCTTTCGTCCGCAACATGGCTGGATTGACCGATCTGCCGTTCGTCTTTTGGGACGAAAGACTGTCGACGGTGGCGGCCGAGCGAACACTGATCGAGATGGATTTTTCCCGCAAGAAACGCGCCGGCAAGATCGATTCTGCGGCGGCCGCTTTTATCCTCCAAGGTGTTCTCGACCGGCTTCAGGCGCTCGGCGTCGATGCCTGGTCGAAATAGCGGTTGCGCATCGCCGTGATCCAGCCACCAATCGCCTTGCGGCGGCGAAATGCCCAGAACGCCGTCAGCAGCAGCCCATCGAACACGCAAGCTTTCGCCACCATGCCCGGAATAAGCGCCGGATCAACGCCGAGCATCTGTCCATAGAGCTGGAAGACGAGATCGTGTAATTGGCGGCTCAGCATGACATAGCCGAAATTGATGTCGTTGAGCGACAGAAAGAACCAGCCCCAAAACAAGAGGAGCGGAGCCGCCCACAGCGCGAACAAGGTGCGCATCAGCGGTCATCCCTCGAATCCAGCCGGCCGGAAATGCGTGCAAGCGAGGAATTATGCGCCGCTGCCTTGGCCATGACATGCGCGGCCGCTCGGATTTCGCCGTTCCCTGGAACTGCCGCGGCAACGGTCGACCGCCGCTCCGCGAGCACCGCGACATAGGACGCCAGAAGTGCCGCCAATTGCACCGCGACAATCATGAACAGCCCATTGATGCCTTGCGCGGCGCCGCCAATGACGATCAGCGACAGCACGCCCAAGGCGGAAATGAAGGCGATTCGCATGACGCTGTCGGCGGGATCCGGGTTGGTCGTGTCGCTGGTCAGTGCTTCAACAAAGGCCCAGCAGAACAGCACCGCGACGACAAGCAGTGCCACGGCGAGCGGCGCCACGACGACGGCGTTTTCGAGATCGGCAAATCGAGTGTTCTGGACGGGAACGCCCAGTACGCCAAGGGCCGTCGCCACGCCTCGATTCCCGTCGATGCAAATGAACGCCAGCAGGGCGAAAACGGCCGCCCAATGCAATGCCAGAAAAGAGCTCAGAATATGCCGCATGACGCTCCTGCTTCGCAGGGCAAAGCCGCTCAAGCTGAACAATCCTTGCCTTAACCATAACACTGGGCTTTGCCACCGGCCGCCGCAATGGAAACCATTCGTTAAGGTTAACGGCCATCCACAGGCTCGCGAGAGCGGCAGCGAATTGGGCGACGCCCCTTAGTTGATCGGCGGGTAGAGCGTATCGATGATCATGCGCGCATCATGGCGGGAATCGATCATGCCATAGGTATTGCGCCACTGGCCGGCGAGGCGCGTTTCGACGAAGGCGTCGGCGATCCGCCCTGCCCCGAGCCTGCGAAGCTCTGCCGCCGCCGCCGACAATGCCAATTGCTCGGTCAAGAGCCGCGCCGAGCCCTCGTCGGTTGCAGCGACCTGCATTGCCGCCTTGAGCACGCCGACGGTGCCGCGTCCGCCGGCGCCGAGATCGCGGTCGATGCCGGCCAGCACGTCATCGAACAGGCCGGGTGCACGCCCCAGCACACGTAGTACGTCGAGCGCCATGACGTTGCCGGATCCCTCCCAGATCGCGTTGACCGGAGCTTCGCGATAGTAGCGGGCGAGCGGCCCCTCCTCGACATAGCCGTTGCCGCCGAGGCACTCCATCGCTTCATAGAGCAGCGGCGGCGCAATCTTGCAGACCCAGTATTTGACGACCGGCGTCATGGCGCGCGCGAAGGCCGCCTCGCCGCGGTCGCCGGCCGCCTCGTCGAAGGAGCGCGCCAGCCGGAACGACAGCGCGGTAGCGGCGGCAACGTCGAGCGCCATATCGGCCAGCACACGCTGCATCAGCGGCTGCTCGACCAGATTGGTTCCGAACACCTTGCGGTGGCGCGTGTGGTGGACGGCCTCGGCCAGTCCGGCCCGCATGATCGCCGATGAGGCGACGGCACAGTCGAGCCGCGTCAGGGTCACCATGTCCATGATCGTCTTCACGCCCGCGCCCGGCTCGCCGACCATCTCGCCGATGGCGTTGACGAATTCCACCTCCGACGAGGCATTGGAGCGGTTGCCGAGCTTGTCCTTCAGCCGCTGAAAGCGGAAGCCGTTGCCGGATCCGTCGCCGAGCAGGCGGGGAACAAGAAAGCACGACAGTCCCTCCGGCGCCTGTCCGAGCACCAGGAAGGCATCCGACATCGGCGCCGACATGAACCATTTGTGGCCGGTCAGGCGATAAAACCCGCTGCCCGCGCGCTCCGCCCTGGTGACGTTGGCACGGACATCGGTGCCGCCTTGCTTCTCGGTCATGCCCATGCCGAGTGTCAGCCCGGCTTTTTCGACCGGAGGCTTCTGGCTTTGATCGTATTTGCGCGTCGTCACCCGGGGCGCCCATTCGCGAAACAGCTTTGGGCTGGCCATCAGCGCCGCCAGCGAAGCGCTGGTCATGGTGATCGGGCAGAGATGCCCGGTCTCGAGCTCAGCCGTGAGGTAAAAGCGCGCGGCGCGCACCTGATGGCGGCGGCCGATCTCGGCATCGCCGTTCTCCCAGACCGACGAATGCAGCCCGTTGGCAACAGAGCGGCGCATCAGCGCGTGATAGGCGGGATGGAACTCGACCTGGTCGATGCGCCGGCCCTGGCGGTCATGGGTCCTGAGCTTCGGCATCTCGACATTGGCAAGACGGGCCAGTTCCTGCGCCTCATGGGTCAGAACGAAACGGCCAAGCCCGTCGAGGTCCTTGCGCACCGGATCGGAAAAGCGCTCGGCAAGCTGGATCAGCAACGGATCGCCCCGCCAGGCGTTGCCGCCGGCCAGCGGCGGCGGCTGGTTGGTCACGTCGTCAGTCACGCTTCGTCCTTATCACCTGAAGGCTGCGAATCCAAAGCCAAGGCGGTTTATAGCCTATGGCCAGCGGCGCGCGACGAAAATACCGGGGAGAACCAATCCAATCCCAAGCCGGTGCTTGCAGCCGCGGAGCCTCCCCCCTATAGCAGCGACTTGAGATGACCGACGCATCGTCCCTGCCGCTTTATCCCCACCGCCATCTTCTGGGCATCCGCGATCTTTCCCCTGCCGACATCGAGCTTCTGCTCGACCGGGCGGACAGGGCCGTTGCCATCTCGCGGCAATCGGACAAGAAGACATCGACGCTGCGCGGCCGCACCCAGATCAATCTCTTCTACGAAGCCTCGACCCGTACGCAATCGTCATTCGAGCTGGCCGGCAAACGGCTCGGCGCCGACGTCATGAATATGTCCGTAGCGAGTTCGTCGGTGAAAAAGGGCGAGACGCTGATCGATACGGCGATGACGCTGAATGCCATGCGTCCCGACATATTGATCATCCGCCATCAATCGGCCGGCGCGGCAGCACTTCTTGCCCAAAAAGTTGGCTGTTCGGTGGTCAATGCCGGCGACGGCGCCCATGAGCACCCTACCCAGGCGCTGCTCGACGCACTGACCATCCGCCGCGTCAAGGGTCCGCTCTCGAAGCTGATCGTGGCGATCTGCGGCGACATCCTGCATTCGCGCGTGGCCCGCTCCAACATCATCCTGCTCAACGCGCTTGGTGCCCAGGTCAGGGTCGTCGCCCCTTCGACGCTTTTGCCCGCCGGCATCGAGAGGATGGGCGTCATCGTCACACGTTCCATGGCCGAGGGTCTGAAGGACGCCGACGTGGTAATGATGCTGCGCCTACAGCGCGAACGCATGGAAGGCGCTTTCGTACCGTCGGTGCGCGAATATTTCCGCTATTTCGGCCTCGACGCGGAGAAGCTGAAGGCGGCCAAGGACGGTGCGCTGGTCATGCATCCCGGCCCGATGAACCGCGGCGTCGAGATCGCCTCCGAGATCGCCGACGGCCCGCAAAGCGTTATCCAGGAACAGGTTGAGATGGGCGTCGCCGTGCGCATGGCGGTTATGGAAGCGCTGCTCGACCCCCGTCGAAACCACGAGGGCCGCGCCTGATGAGCATAACGGTCTTCCGCCGGGCCCACATCGTCGACCCGTCGCGCGGCATCGATGAGGTCGGCACCGTCATCGTCGAAGGCCGTAAAATCGTTGCCGCCGGCAGGGCGGCCTTGAACCAGGGCGCGCCCGACGGCGCCACCATCATCGACTGCGCCGGCAAGACTATCATCCCCGGATTGATCGACGCGCGTGTCTTCATCGGCGAACCCGGCGGCGAACACCGGGAGACCATTGCTTCGGCGAGCATCGCTGCGGCGGCTGGCGGCGTCACCTCAATCGTCATGATGCCCGACACCGACCCGGTGATCGACAATGTCGCACTGGTCGAGTTCGTGCTGCGCACCGCCAAGGACACCGCAATCGTCAACATCTTGCCGGCAGCAGCGATCACCAAGGGGCTGGAAGGCCGCGAGATGACCGAATTCGGCCTGCTGCGCGAGGCCGGCGCGGTCGCCTTCACCGATGGCCGGCATTCTATTGCCAGCGCGCTGGTGATGCGCCGCGCGCTGACCTATGCGCGCGATTTCGGTGGCGTCATCGCGCATGAAACCCAAGACGCCGACCTCGCTTCGGCCGGCGTGATGAACGAAGGCCTTTACGCAAGCTGGCTTGGCCTTGCCGGCATTCCGCGCGAAGCCGAATCGATCCCCTTGGAGCGCGATCTCGCGTTGGCTCGCCTGACCGGCGGCGCCTATCACGCTGCCAAGATTTCGACGGCTATGGCAGCAAGCGCGGTAGCACGCGCGAAAGCCGATGGCGCCAATGTCACATCAGGCGTGTCGATCCACAATCTGTCGCTCAACGAGAATGATGTCGGCGAGTACCGCACCTTCTTCCGGCTGACGCCGCCGCTGCGCGCCGAGGAAGACCGGCTGGCGATGATCGAAGCGATCAAGGACGGCACCATCGATCTCATCGTCTCCTCGCACGACCCGCAGGACGTCGACACCAAGCGCCTTCCCTTTGCCGATGCCGCGGCCGGCGCCATCGGCCTGGAAACGCTGCTAGGCGCAGCGCTGCGGCTCTATCACAATGGCGACGTGACGCTGCTCCGGCTGGTCGAGACACTGTCGACCGCGCCGGCAAGATTGTTCGGCCTGCCCGGCGGCACGCTGAAACCGGGGGCATTGGCCGACCTTTCGCTCGTCGATCTGGACGAGCCATGGGTCGTCAGCGAGAGCAGCATCCGCTCACGCTCGAAAAACACCTGTTTCGAAGGCGCACGACTGCAAGGCAAGGTCTTGCAAACGATGGTGGCGGGCCGCACAGTGTTTTCGGCCTAGGACGAAAACAGGCGTCAGGGCTTAAAATCCGCTCAGCCAAGGAAAGTTCGGGGGAACAATGGCTTACAGTCCCGTCTTGGCATTGGTGTTCGGCTATCTTCTCGGCTCGATCCCGTTTGGCCTGCTGATCACCCGTGCCGCCGGCCTCGGCGACGTGCGCAACATCGGCTCCGGCAACATCGGCGCCACCAATGTGCTGCGCACCGGCAACAAGAGCTTGGCCGCGGCCACGCTTCTGCTCGACGCCCTTAAAGGCACCGCGGCGGTGCTGATCGCAGGCCGCTTTGCGCCCGAGCTCGGACTTTGGGCCGGCTTCGGCGCGTTTTTAGGTCATCTCTTTCCGGTCTGGCTCGGCTTCAAGGGGGGCAAGGGTGTCGCCACTTACCTTGGCGTGCTGATCGGCCTTGCCTGGCAGGCGGCGCTGATCTTCGCCGTCGTCTGGCTGGCGGTGGCTTTCCTGTTCCGCTACTCCTCGCTCGCGGCGCTGACGGCAGCAGTCGTGGTGCCCATGGCACTGTATTTCCTGAGCACGCCGCAGATTGCCGGGCTTTTCGCGGCGATGAGCCTAATCGTCATCGTAAAGCACCGCGCCAACATTGCGCGGCTGCTTGCCGGCACCGAGGGTAAGATCGGGGCCAAGGAGTGAGCGAGCCCGACGCTGGGCCGCGCCTCAGCGACCGGCAGCGGCTGAGCTGGCTTCGTCTGATCCGCACGCCGAATGTCGGCCCGGCTTCCTTTCGCGACCTGATCAACCGGTTCGGTTCGGCCGAAGCAGCGCTATCGATGCTGCCCGAGCTGATGATTTCGGGGGGCGCCAAAAAAATCGTCCGCATCCCGTCCATTGCCGAGACCGAGGCGGAGCTGGAGACCGCCCGGCGGGCTGGCGCCCGCTTCGTCGGCATCGGCGAAGCGGATTATCCGCCGCTGATGAAAAGCATGGATCATCCGCCGCCGCTGCTCGCGGTCAGGGGCAATAGCGCGGTGTTCCGCTTGCCAGCGGTCGCCATCGTCGGCGCTCGCAACGCATCGCTGGCCGGCATCAAGATGGCGCGGATGCTGGCGGCGGATCTCGGCCGCGACGGCTATGGCATCGTCTCCGGCCTGGCGCGCGGCATCGATACGGCCGCGCACCAGGGCAGCCTTGCGACTGGCACAATCGGCGTGCTCGCCGGCGGCCTCGATTTGCCCTATCCGCCCGAAAATGCCGGCCTGTGCGACGAGATTGCCGAGCGCGGCGGCGCCATCATCTCCGAAATGCCGTTTGGCTGGCAGCCGCGCGCGCAGGATTTCCCGCGCCGCAACCGGCTTGTCGCGGGTGCTGCATTAGGGCTGGTGGTGGTCGAGGCCGCACAGCGCTCCGGCTCACTGATCAGCGCCCGGCTTGCCGGCGAGATGGGCCGGCTGGTCTTTGCCGTTCCCGGTTCGCCGCTCGATCCGCGCGCTACCGGCGCCAATGGCCTGCTCAAGGACGGCGCAACCCTTGTCACCGAGGCCGCCGATATCACCAGTGCGATCGCCCCGCTGGTCGGCGCCCGGGCCCCAAGGACATCGCCGCTTGAGGAGCCGCCCGACTTTTCGGCAACGCCGCCGCCGCGCGAGGACGACCGCGACCGCGTCGCCGAGGCGCTCGGCCCGACGCCAGTGGCGGTAGACGAGATCATCCGCCACACCGGCCTGCATCCCGCTCAAGTGTTCATGGTGCTGCTGGAGCTCGACCTCGCCGGACGGCTCGAACGCCATCCCGGCGGCAACGTCTCACTGATCTGACCGAGAGCTTGCGCATGTCACGGCAAGCAATCCCGACGTGATCCCGATGGCCGATCCGAGCAACAAACCAAAGCAGACGCTGTTCACTCGTACGACGGCCCTCGTCTGGTCAGCGCTGAGCGTCATGCTGGCGCTGCAATGGTCCGCCGATCTCGGCATGCTGGGTTTTCCTGATGGCTACATAACGCCCTTCGCAAGAGCGACCAGCACGCTTCTGGGCATTCTGACCGCAGCCTGCATGGCCCAGGGTCTCTACTTTTTCCTGGCCGGCGTGTTCGGCAGAAAGGTAAGCGCCGTCGGTCTTTGCCTGCAAATCCTTGCCGCAGCGGTTCTTACCGTGGCGCCAGTGCTTATCGTGAAGGATTGTCCGGGTTCTCAGCTGTGCAGCAAAGCCTATGAGGCACTCACAGGCACGATGATGGACGATGGGGCGGGCGGCTAGAGCCACTGCATGCGTTCGGCACGAGGTTGTCACCCATGTCTTAGGTACAATCTGTTACCCATGTCTCCGGGTTGGACACATCTTGATTGTGGTGAGCGCGATGGGATTCGAACCCATGACCTACTGATTAAAAGTCAGTTGCTCTACCGGCTGAGCTACGCGCTCCCGCGGGCTCAGAAAGGCCGCCCTCGAAATTGCGCGGAACATAGGGAGAGTGCCTCTGCCGGTCAACCGGAAAAAGACGGCTCGCAAACCGGACTGTCCTGCAGTGTCATCATGCCTTGCGGAGCGCTTCGGCGTCGACGGAACGGCCTCGTTCTCGCGCAAGACCGAAGCTCGCCCTCTATGCCGACAAAGGCAAGCAGCAAATCGGAAGAACCTTTGCGGATCAGCAGCTTGGGATTTTTGGCGGAACAATTTGCGCAGCCTGCCCGTTTCCCGCGATAAGGGACATGCGTTTCAAGGAGAAGACCATGAATAGGATCATGTCGGGCCTGCTGGCGACCACTCTTTCGATCTCATTCGCTGCCGCGGAGATCGTGCCAGTCAACGCTCAGCCCAGCTATGCGCCCCCGGCCCAGGGGCTCACCTCGAATATCCAGACCGTCCAGTACGAGCCGTGGCGGAGGCACCGGAATTTCAATCGCGATTTCTCGCGTCGCGATTTCCGTCGCAATTTTGCGCGTGACGACGGCATGTACTGGCGTGGCCATCGCGGCTATCGCGAATATCGTCGCGGCTATCGCCGTCACGGCGACTTCTGGTTCCCGCTGGCTGCGTTTGCTACCGGAGCGCTGATTACCGGCGCGATCGTCAACCAGAATCGTGTCTATCGTGGCGATGCCCACGTGCAGTGGTGCTATGACCGTTATCGGAGCTATCGCGCTTCTGACAACACTTACCAGCCCAATTACGGTCCGCGCCGGCAGTGCCGGTCGCCTTACTGAGTCCCAGATTAGAGGCTGCAAGCCCGCGCCCGAAACGGCGCGGGTTTTTTCATTAGTGCGAATCCCGGGCATCGGGGCATCCCTGCCTATTGCGTACTTAGCGTCCTGCGCACAGCGTGGCGCCAACCGGCTAGCTTGGCCGCACGTGTCGAAGCATCCATGTCCGGCTTGAACCGGCGCTCGAGCGCCCAACTCCTAGCGAATTCCCGCGCCTTCGGCCAGACACCGGCCTTCGAGCCGGCCAGCCATGCCGCACCAAGCGCGGTCGTCTCGAGAATTGTCGGCCGGTCTACCGGCGCATCGAGAATGTCGGCCAGCCGCTGCATGGTCCAGTCCGACGCCACCATGCCGCCATCGACCCTGAGCACGGTCTTGGCCGAGGCGGCCTTCCAGTCCTTGCGCATGGCGTCAAGCAGGTCGCGTGTTTGGAACGCAACGGATTCCAGTGCCGCGCGGGCAAATTCCGCCGGCCCCGAATTGCGGGTCAGCCCGAAGATGGCGCCGCGCGCTCCGGCATCCCAGTGCGGTGCCCCGAGCCCGACGAAAGCAGGCACCAAATAGACGTTCTGCGTCGGATCGGCTTCCGCTGCCAATTTGCCGCTATGCTCGGCCTTGCCGATTACCTTGATGCCGTCGCGCAGCCATTGCACGGCGGCGCCCGCGATAAAGATCGAGCCTTCCAGAGCGTAGGTGGTCTTGCCGTTCAGCCTGTAGGCGATGGTGGTCAAAAGCCGGTTCTTCGAACGAACCAGATCGCTGCCGGTGTTGAGCAGCGCGAAGCAACCGGTGCCGTAGGTGGATTTCATCATGCCTGGCTCGAAACAGGCTTGGCCGATCGCCGCCGCATGCTGGTCGCCGGCCACACCGAGGATTCTGATCTCTGCACCAAACAGGCTTTTGTCGGTGATTCCAAAATCATCGGCACAATCTTTCACCTGCGGCAGCATTCTTGCAGGTATGCCGAAAATGGCCAGCAGCTCGTCGTCCCAAGCGTTTTGTTCGATGTTGTAGACCAGTGTGCGCGAGGCATTGGTGGCGTCAGTCGCGTGGACCTTGCCGCCAGTCAGGCGCCAAATCAGGAAACTGTCGATGGTGCCAGCCAGCAGCTCGCCCTTCTCGGCGCGTTTTCTTGCGCCCTTCACCTTGTCCAGCATCCAGGCGATCTTGGTGCCGGAGAAATAGGGATCGAGCAGCAGGCCGGTCTTTTTCGTGAATTTCTTCTCCAGCCCCAGCTTCTTCAGTTTCTGGCATAGCGGCGCGGTGCGACGATCTTGCCAGACAATCGCGTTGTGGATCGGCTTGCCGGTCTGTTTGTCCCAGATGACGACCGTTTCGCGCTGGTTGGTGATGCCGATCGCGGCGACTTCCGCTGCGTTGCGGCCGGCTGTCTTCAGCGCGGCCTTCACCGTTTCCACGACGCTTGCCCATATCTCCTCGGGATCGTGCTCGACCCAGCCGGAGGCCGGATAATATTGGGTGAATTCCTTTTGCCCGCTGCCGACGACCATCATCTTGTCGTCGAACAGGATCGCCCGGCTCGATGTCGTCCCCTGGTCGATTGCAAGGATATATCCGGTCATTCTCTCTCCCGTCGAAGCGAATTCAAGGTGCTGCGATGTCTCGACGCCAGATGGCGCGGAGCCGTTCACGCAAACAGGGGAGACGGCAACATGCCGCCTCCCCTGAGTATGGCGATGCGGGCGCGGACGCCCGCATCAAACGGCCCTATTGCTGCCAGCTCTTCACCAGCTCGTCGTAGTTGATGGTGACCGGCTTTTCCTTCTCGTTCTCGATCTTGAGCTGAGGAGCGAGATTGCCCTTCTTGACCGCTTCCGCATTCCAGTAGGCGAGGTCATGCTCTTCGGCCATCTTCGGGCCAATATCGCCCTGGACGCCCGACTTCTCGATGCGGCTCATCACCTTTTCCTGCTCGGCGCAGAGCGAGTCCATCGCTTCCTGCGCGCTCTTGGCGCCCGACGAAGCATCGCCGATCGCCTGCCACCAGAGCTGTGCCAGCTTCGGATAGTCCGGCACGTTGGTGCCGGTCGGGGACCACTGGACGCGCGCCGGCGAGCGGTAGAACTCGATCAAGCCGCCGAGCTTTGGCGCACGTTCGGTGAAGCTCTTGTCGTGGATCGTGCTCTCGCGGATGAAGGTCAGGCCGACATGGCTCTTCTTCACGTCGACCGTCTTCGAGGTGACGAACTGCGCGTAGAGCCAGGCGGCCTTGGCGCGGTCGGTCGGCGTCGACTTCATCAGCGTCCAGGAACCGACGTCCTGATAGCCGAGCTTCATGCCGTCCTTCCAGTAGACGCCATGCGGCGACGGCGCCATGCGCCACTTCGGCGTGCCGTCGTCGTTCAGCACCGCCTTGGCGCTGGCGTCGACCATGCTGGCGGTGAAGGCGGTGTACCAGAAGATCTGCTGGGCAACCGCGCCCTGCGCCGGAACTGGCCCCGATTCGGAGAAGGTCATGCCTTGGGCTTCCGCCGGTGCATAGGCCTTCAGCCAATCGAGGTACTTCTGGATGGCATAGACGGAAGCCGGACCATTGGTGTCGCCGCCGCGCGCCGTGCAGGAACCGACCGGACGCGAATTCTCGTCGACCTTGATGCCCCACTCGTCGACGGGCAGACCGTTCGGAATGCCCTTGTCGCCATTGCCGGCCATCGACAGCCAGGCGTCGGTGAACCGCCAGCCGAGCGACGGGTCCTTCTTGCCATAGTCCATATGGCCGTAGACCTTCTTGCCGTCGATCTCACGCCCGGTGAAGAACGCTGCAATGTCCTCATAGGCCGACCAGTTCACCGGCACGCCGAGGTCGTAGCCGTATTTGGCCTTGAAGTCCGCCTTGTTCTTCTCGTCGTTGAACCAGTCGTAACGGAACCAGTAGAGGTTGGCGAACTGCTGGTCGGGAAGTTGGTAGAGTTTCTTGTCGGGCGCGGTGGTGAACGAAGTGCCGATGAAATCCTTCAGGTCGAGATTCGGGTTGGTGACATCCTTGCCGTCGCCTGCCATCCAGTCGGTCAGGTTGCGCACCTGCTGGTAGCGCCAGTGCGTGCCGATCAGATCGGAATCGTTGACCCAGCCGTCATAGAGGTTCTGGCCGGTCTGCATCTGGGTCTG
Source organism: Mesorhizobium sp. M0207 (assembly GCF_040321995.1). Classification (NCBI taxonomy): domain Bacteria; kingdom Pseudomonadati; phylum Pseudomonadota; class Alphaproteobacteria; order Hyphomicrobiales; family Phyllobacteriaceae; genus Mesorhizobium; species Mesorhizobium sp. M0207. The sequence continues at coordinate 138,597 of NZ_JAMYSQ010000012.1, read as the reverse complement.
GATCTTCTCGACGACGTCGCCTTCCTGGATGACGTCATGCGTAACCTTGATGCCGGTGATGGCCGTAAAGGCCGGCGCCAGCACCTGCGATTCATATTGATGCGTGGCGATGGTTTCGGAAACCACCTTGATATCCATGCCGGCGAAAGGTTTCGCGGCATCGATGAACCATTGCATCTCGGCTTCCTGGTCGGCGCGCGAAAGCGTCGAAAGGGGCCCGATTTCCTTATCGAGGAAGGTCTTGGCCTCGTCCATTCCGGCATAGGCATTGCTTGCCCCGAGCAACAGGACAAGCGCAGTTGTTGATGTCAAGAATTGCCGTCGCATGTATTTCCTCCACTGTTAAAGTTCAAAGTGCGATCTGGATCGGCGGCCGGCACGCCGCCGTTCCAACAGTTTCCCCCTCTATACGTAGCGGAACACGCCGACGGCGTAGACCACGGAGAGAGCGAGAGCCCACCACAGATTGGGTCCGACTAGACCCAGCCAAGCGAGATGGATAAAGGCGCTGCCAAGCAGCGACAGGAACAGGCGGTCGCCACGCGTCGTTTCGAACCGCAGCACGCCGACGCGCGGATTGCCGCCCGGCGAGACGTATTCCCACACCGCCATGCCGCAAAGCAGCAGAAAGATGGTTCCAAAGAAGGCCGCGGTCGGCCACGTCCAGGCCATCCACGAAAAATCGAGGTTGGACGAGAGGTTAAATCCCCACAGGCGGATATTGGCCGGATCGCTGAAGCCCACCGTTATTGCCACGAAATCGATTTGAAGTGCCACCCAGGCCACGACGACCAGGGCGAGAAGCAGCACGGCCCACCACCATGGGCTTCTGTCGACCTGCTCCATCATACCCTCCCCAGGGCAAAGCCCTTGGCGATGTAGTTGCGCACAAACCAGATGACGAGCGCGCCGGGAATCAGCGTCAGCACGCCGGCTGCGGCGAGCAGCCCCCAATCCATGCCGGCGGCCGAAACGGTGCGGGTCATGGTCGCGGCGATCGGCTTGGCATCGGTTGTCGTCAGCGTACGGGCGATCAAGAGCTCCACCCACGAGAACATGAAGCAGAAGAAGCACGCCACGCCGATGCCGCTCGCAATCAGCGGCATGAATATCTTGATGAAGAAGCGCGGGAACGAATAGCCGTCGATATAGGCGGTCTCGTCGATCTCCTTGGGTACGCCCGACATGAAGCCTTCGAGGATCCACACCGCCAGCGGCACGTTGAACAGGCAATGCGCCAGAGCCACGGCGATGTGGGTGTCGATAAGGCCGAAGGCCGAATAAAGCTGGAAGAATGGCAGCGCGAACACCGCCGGCGGCGCCATGCGGTTGGTCAGCAGCCAGAAGAACAGATGCTTGTCGCCGAGGAAGCGATAGCGCGAAAAGGCATAGGCAGCAGGCAGTGCCGCAGCCACCGAAATCACCATGTTCATAACCACATAGGTGATCGAGTTGATGTAGCCCGAATACCAGGACGCGTCGGTGAAGATGGTGCGGTAATTCGCCAATGTCGGTGCGTGGGGGTAGAGCGTCAGCGACGAGACGATCTCGCCATTGGTCTTGAAGCTCATATTGATGAGCCAGTAGATCGGCAAAAGCAGAACGATGATGTAGAGCGTCGGCACGATCCACCACCAACGCGACTCCTCGCCGCGACGGCGCATCAGCCGTGCGATCTCGTCCTGCCGTAGCGTGCTGGCGAGCCCTTCCGAAGCTGTCGTCTCGCTCACCCTATCGGCTCTCTCTTCGGTGCGGCTCATCTCAGCGCTCCGCGTCGTAATTGGTCATCACGGTGTAGAACACCCATGACAACAACAGGACGATAAGGAAGTAGACCAGCGACATCGCCGCCGCCGGGCCGAGGTCGAACTGGCCGAGCGCGGTCTTGACGAGATCGATCGAAAGAAAGGTCGTCGAGTTGCCGGGTCCGCCGCCGGTCACCACGAACGGTTCGGTGTAGATCATGAAGCTATCCATGAAGCGCAGCAGCACGGCGATCAGCAGCACGCGGTTCATCTTCGGCAGCTGGATGTAGCGGAACACCGCCCAGCGCGAGGCACCGTCGATCTTGGCCGCCTGATAAAAGGCATCCGGGATCGAGACCAGGCCGGCGTAGCAGAGCAGAACGACGAGGCTGGTCCAATGCCAGACGTCCATGATGATGACCGTGACCCAGGCGTCGTATGGGTCTTGCACATAATTATAGTCGATGCCGAGCGCGTTGATGTAATAACCGAGCAGGCCAATGTCGTTGCGCCCGAACACCTGCCAGATGGTGCCGACGACGTTCCACGGGATCAGCAGCGGCAACGCCATCAAAACAAGGCAAACAGGCACGCCCCAACCCTTCTTCGGCATATTGAGCGCAATGAAGATGCCGAGCGGCACTTCGATCGCCAGGATGATGAAGGAGAAGACAAGGTTGCGGATCATCGCCTGCCAGAAGCGGCTGGAGGAAAGCAGTTCCTCGAACCATTCCGTGCCGGCCCAGAAGAAGACGTTATTGCCGAAAGTGTCCTGCACCGAATAATTGACGACCGTCATCAGCGGTATGACCGCCGAGAACGCCACCAGCAGCAGCACCGGCAGCACCAGGAACCAGGCTCTGTTGTTCCAGGTCTTTTCCACTTCAGGCTCCCATCTCGACGCGCCAGGAATTGGCATAGATGTTGATGCCGGCCGGGTCGAACCGCACCTTCGGATCAGCCGGAACTGTCTCGTCCTCGCCGATGACGGCGGCGATCTCGCGCCCTTCAAGATTGGCACGGACCACCTTGTGGCGGCCGACGTCCTCGACCTTGCTGATCCGGACGGCCATGCCCTGGCTGCCTAGGCGCACATATTCGGGACGGATGCCGAGTTCGATGGCGCCGCCGCCCGCCTTGGGCACGCCCGGCAGTTCGATCTGCTGCGAGCCCAGCTTCGCTGTCTTGCCGTCGATCGCCACCGGCATGACATTCATGCCGGGCGAGCCGATGAAATAGCCGACAAAGGTGTGGCGCGGGTGCTCGAACAGCTCTGCCGGTGTGCCGATCTGCACGATTTCGCCGTCATACATGACGACCACCCTGTCGGCGAAGGTCAACGCCTCGGTCTGGTCGTGCGTGACATAGACCATGGTGTAGCCGAAGCGGCGGTGAAGCTGCTTCAACTGCGAGCGCAGCACCCATTTCATATGCGGGTCGATGACTGTCAAAGGCTCGTCGAACAGGATGGCATTGACGTCGGAGCGCACCAGCCCGCGTCCGAGCGAGATTTTCTGCTTCTGGTCGGCGGTCAGTCCGCGCGCCTTTCGTTCGGCCATATCGGCCAGCCCGGTCATCTCCAGCGTCTCGCGCACCTTGCGGTCGACGTCGGCCTCCGGCACGCCGCGATTGCGCAGCGGGAACGCCAGATTGTCGTAGACGGTCATCGTGTCGTAGATCACCGGGAACTGGAAGACCTGGGCGATGTTGCGCTCTTGGGTCGACAGATTGGTCACGTCCCTGCCGTTGAACAGCAGCTGGCCATGCGAGGGATGCAGCAATCCCGAAATGATGTTGAGCAGCGTGGTCTTGCCGCAGCCGGATGGGCCGAGCAGCGCATAAGCGCCGCCATCCTCGAAGGTGTGGTGCACTTCCTTCAGCGCGAAATCGGCATCCGTGCGCGGGTTCTGCAGATAGGAGTGGCGGATATGATTAACATCGATGCGCGCCATCGCTTCCTCCTAGGCCGCCAGCTTCGGCGCGGCCACGGCACGGCCGTGCTCGTCGAAGACCATGATGTGGCGCGGGTCGATGAACACCTCGACCTCCTCGTCCGGCTCGAAGTCGCGAATGCCATGGGTCAGCATGACCCAGCGCGCATCGGCAAAATCGAGATGGACGAAGCTTTCCGATCCGGTGATCTCGGTGATCGTCACCTTTGCGCGCACCGGCACTGCGGCGGCGTTGGGCCGATCGAGGGACAGATGATGCGGCTGGAAGCCGATCGTATAGATCGCATCGGCAATGCCGAAGAGTTCCGCCGGCACCGGCAATTTCACGCCGCCCTCGAGCAGGAAATCCAGACCCTTCTTGGCAAGCACGATGGTGTTGAGCGGCGGATCGGCGAAGGTTCTCGCCGTCACCAGATCAACCGGTTTGCGGAACACTTCGATGGTCGGCCCGAACTGGGTGATGCTGCCTTCGGAAAGCGTCGCCGTGTTGCCGCCGAGCAGCAAGGCTTCGTGCGGCTCGGTCGTGGCATAAACAAAGATTGTACCGGCGGCCGCGAAGACTTTCGGCAGTTCCGCGCGTAATTCTTCGCGCAGCTTGTAGTCGAGATTGGCGAGCGGCTCGTCGAGCAGCACGAGGCTGGCATTCTTGACGATCGCGCGGGCCAGCGCGGTGCGCTGCTGCTGGCCGCCCGACAGACTGAGAGGCGTCCGGTCGAGATAGGGCGTTAGTTTGAGAAGGGCGGCGGCATTGCGCACCTCCCTGTCGATCGCTGCCTGATCCGTGCCGGCCACCCGCAGCGGTGAGGCGATGTTTTCGTAGACCGTCATCGCCGGATAATTGATGAATTGCTGGTAGACCATGGCGACGTTGCGCTTTTGCACCGGCATGCCGGTGACATCCTTGCCATCAAACCAGACCGAGCCCGAGGTCGGCACGTCGAGGCCCGCCATCAGCCGCATCAGGCTGGTCTTGCCGGAGAGCGTCGGCCCGAGCAGGACGTTGAGCGAGCCGTGCTGAAGCGTCAGCGAGACGTCGCGGATATGTTCCGCCGCACCCACCGTCTTCGTCACGTTTCTCAGTTCAAGCATGATGCCTCCTCCCAGGCTTTCTGCATCAGTCGGCCGTTCCTATTCGGCAGCCGCTACGTGCTGCCGGCTTATTCCGCGCATGAACTCGTCGAGCACTGCCGCCTGCTCACGGCTGAGACGCAGGCCGCGCTTGGTCCGGCGCCACAATACATCCTCGGCAGTCATCGCCCATTCGTTTTCGACGAGGTAGCGCACCTCGGCTTCGTAGAGATCGGCGCCAAAGTTGCGGCCAAGATCGACGTTCGACTTGGCGAGGCCCAGCAGCTTCCTTGCGCGGGTGCCGTAGAGCCGGGTCAACCGGCGGGCCAGCCGGGCGTCGAGGAACGGGTACGCCGTTTTCAGTTTCGCCACCTCGGCATCGAAGCCGGTGACGGGAAAGTCACCGCCGGGCAGCGGTGCGTTTGCCGTCCATGGTTTGCCGCGCTTGCCGAGAAAACCCTCGATCTTCTCAAGCATCGATTCCGACAATCGGCGGTAGGTCGTGATCTTGCCGCCAAAGGCGTTGACAATCGGGGCGGCACCCTCGCCTCCATCGGCCTTCAGCACATAGTCTCGGGTGGCTTCCTGCGCCTTTGAGGCGCCATCGTCGTAGAGCGGTCGCACCGCGGAATAGGTCCAGACGATATCCGACGGCTTGACCGGCTGCGCGAAATATTCGCTTGCCGCAGCGCAGAGATAGTCGATCTCGGCGTCATTGATCCTGACGTTGTGCGGATCGCCGGGATAGTCACGGTCGGTGGTGCCGATGAGCGTGAACTCGTCCTCGTAAGGGATGGCGAAAATGATGCGCCCGTCCTTGTTCTGAAAGAAATAGGCGCGTGGGTCGTCGAATTTCTTGCCCACGACGATGTGGCTGCCTTGTACGAGGCGGACATTGTGCACGTCGTTCAGGCCGACGGTGGCCGACAGCACCTGATCGACCCACGGGCCGGCGGCATTGACCAGCAGCCGCGCCTTGACCTCCTCGGTATCGCCGGTCCGCACATTTTCAAGCCTGACCGTCCAGAGATTGCCTTCGCGGCGTGCGCTGACGACCTTTGTTCGGGTTCGAATGGTTGCACCGCGTTCGGCAGCGTCGCGGGCGTTCAACACAACCAGCCGGGCATCGTTGACCCAACCGTCCGAATATTCGAACGCCTTTCGAAACAGCGGCTTCAGCGGCTTGCCGGCCGGATCCTTAGCCATGTCCAGCGTTTTCGTCGGCGGCAGCAATTTGCGCCCGCCAATATGGTCGTAGAGGAAAAGCCCGAGCCGGATCAGCCAGGCCGGACGCAGCCCCTTGGCGTATGGCAGCACGAAGCGCATCGGCCAGATGATGTGCGGCGCGTTCCTCCACAGGACCTCGCGTTCCATCAGCGCTTCGCGTACCAGGCGGAATTCGTAGAATTCGAGATAGCGCAAGCCGCCATGGATCAGTTTGGTCGAGCCGGAAGAGGTCCCGCTGGCCAGATCGTTCATCTCGGCAAGAAAGACCGAAAAGCCACGTCCAACGGCATCGCGGGCGATGCCGCAGCCATTGATGCCGCCACCGATGACGAAAATGTCATGAATCGGTGATGCGCTCAAAGAATCCTCCCTCGATTTCGCATTGCAGCATTTTTGGGTTCTTGCGAAACCGTACGGGAATTATTTCGAAATGATAACGAATGTCAAACGAAATGTGATAGGCGGAAGATGCCGCGACGGCATCTCTAGGATAGCGACGTTTCGATCAGCTGAACTTCTGCCTCCTGGCAGATCTTACGCACCGACGGGATGTCGCAACGATCGGTGATAAAGGTGTTGACCTGCGACAGATGGCCGATGCGGACGGGCGCGGTGCGCTCGAATTTGGTCTGGTCCGACACCAGGATCACATGTCGGGCGTTGGCGATGATCGCCTGAGCCACCTTCACCTCGCGAAAATCGAAGTCGAGCAGTGCGCCGTCATGGTCGATGGCCGAGGCGCCGATCACCGCAAAATCGACCTTGAACTGCCTGATGAAATCGACCGCGGCCTCGCCGACCACACCGCCGTCGGAACCGCGCACGACACCGCCGGCGATCACCACCTCGATCGAAGGATATATGCGCATCCTGTTGGCAACATTGATGTTATTGGTGATGACCATCAGGCCGCTGTGATCGAGAAGCGACTTGCTGACAGCTTCCGTCGTTGTCCCAATATTGATGAACAGAGACGCGTTGTCGGGGATCAGCCGGGCTGCTGCGCGGCCGATCGCCTCCTTCTCCTCGGCGGCGATCTTGCGCCGAGCCTCATATTCCATGTTCTCGATGCCGGAGGGGAACAATGCCCCGCCATGGATGCGGGACAAAAGCCGCTGGTCGCAGAGATCGTTGAGATCCTTGCGGATCGTCTGCGGCGTCACGTTGAAATGCGTCGCCAGCTCCTCGACCAGTACGCGGCCATGGTCCTTGGCCATCTGGATGATTTCGGAATGACGCGGCGACAGATACATCTAGCAACCCTCTCATTTTCGTTTTTCTCGTCTATAGCTGAAAACGAAAGCCATGAACAGGTATGGGCCGGCTAATGACAATCGGACGACTGCAGCGAGAAAAGCTCCGGCGCGATCTCGACGAGGCTATCAACTCAGCCCACGCGCGATCTCAGTGATGACCTCGAACGCAGTATCGACGTCCGCCGCAGTCGTTTCGAACTGCCCGACCTGAAAGCGGATCGCCACCTGCCCGTCCACCCGGGTCTGCGTCAGGTAAATGCGGCCGTCATCGTTGATCGCGCTGACCAACCGCAAATTGTGCTCGTCAGAGTCGATGGCCGCAGCCGCGAGATGGCGGAATGAGAATAGCGACAGCATCGGTTCCGTGACGATCTCGAAATCCGGTTCCCGAGCCAGCCGCGCGGCGAGGCTCTCGCTCCAGGCAACATGGTTGCGGATCATGTTCCGCAGATTTTCCAAGCCATGCGCACGCAGCAGGAACCAAAGTTTCAGAGCGCGGAACCTCCGTCCGAGCGGCACCGACCATTCGGAGTAGTTGATGACCCCGTCGCGGCCATGCGTTTTCAGGAATTCGGGCTTGATCGCCAGCGTGCGGACCAGGTCTTCCGGCTGGCGGATGAACTGCATCGAGCAATCGAACTGTGCCCCCAACCATTTATGCGGGTTGAAGACGATGGAATCGGCATTTTCGGCGCCGGTCCAGAAATGCCGGAACTCGTGGCAGATCATGGCGGAGCCGGCCCATGCGGCATCGACATGCAGGTAGAGCCCGTGCCGCTTCGCCACCTCGGCAACAGCCGCCACATTGTCGGTGCCGCCGGTACTTGTGCCGCCGACGCTGGCGATGATGCCCGCCGGCAGCATGCCGTTTTCGCGGTCGGTAACGATCGCGGCTTCCAGAGCCGCCGTCTGCATGACGCGGAAGCGTCCGGCGACCGGAATGCGCACGAGGTTCGCCTCGCCGATGCCCGACACCCAGATCGCCCGGTCGATAGAAGTATGGACCTGGTCGGAAGAATAGATCCGCACGACCGGCTGCCCTTGCAAGCCGTTCTTGTTGCCTTGCCAGTCGAGCGCGCGCTCGCGCATTGTCAGCACGGCGGCAAGCGTCGCCGATGAAGCCGAATCCTGCATGACGCCGGAAAATCCCTCCGGCAAACCAAGCGCCTGCCGCATCCAGTCGACGACACGCGTCTCGAGCTCGGTTGCCGCCGGCGAGGTCTGCCAGAGCATGCATTGCGCGGCCATCGCGGAAACCAGATACTCGGCCACGACGGAGACCGGTGCCGCGTTAGCCGGGAAATAGGCGAAGAAACGCGGATGCTGCCAGTGCGTCATGCCCGGCAAGATCTTTTGTTCGAAATCGGCGAAGATTGCCTGCATCGTTTCGCTGTCTTCCGGCGGCGCGGCATCGATGCTTTTGAAGATTTCGCCCGGCTCGACAAGCGGCCGCACCGGTGTTTCGCGAAGGCCGTTTCTGTAGTCGACGCCCCATTCAGCCGCTCGCAGCGACCATTCGCGGAATTCGTTGCTATTCATCTTCGCCTCCGTAGCGCCTCATCGAGCCGCGATCAAAGAGCACGAAAAACGAAGGTTTTCATTCGGGAAAATCAGGCAGACTGGCAAAGGCGGTCTTCAGCGCGTTCGACCAGCTATCCGAGATCGTACGATAATATTGATCGTCCTGGGTTATTCGCTTTTTGAGGCCGACCTTGAAAGTGTCCTTTTCATAGAACAGCAGGTCGAGCGGCAGGCCGACCGACAGGTTCGACTTCAGCGTCGAGTCGAACGACACCAGCAGCAACTTCACCGTCTCGGCGAAACTCATGGTCCTTTCATACGCACGGATAATGATCGGCTTGCCGTATTTGGTCTCACCGATCTGGAAGAACGGCGTGTCGTCGGTGGATTCGATGAAATTGCCTTCCGGATAGATCATGAACAGGCGCGGCGCGCTGCCCTTGATCTGACCGCCGAGGATGAAGGAGGCGTTGAAGTAGGAATCCGCCTTTTCGCCCGCCGGCGACGAACTGGCGATGACCTCCTTGACGGTGTCTCCGACCAACCGGACTGTCTGGTACATGGAGGGCGTTTCGAGCAGTGTGGCACGGCGCTCCGCCACTGCCTTGGTGCGTTCGTCGAGCAGGCTGACCACGGCCTGCGTCGTCGCCAGATTGCCGGCCGACATCAAAACGATGACGCGCTCGCCCGGCTCTTCCCAGACATGCATCTTCCTGAAGGTCGAGATCGAATCCATGCCGGCGTTGGTGCGCGTGTCCGACATGAACACGAGCCCGCGATCGATCTTCAGGCCGACGCAATAGGTCATCGAATCTCTTTGGCAACAATCTTGCCGGGGATTACTGCTCCACGGTGACGGTGACCGCAAGCTGTTCTTCCGCCTGTCCCAGCCGAATTCCAGATACCGGCGTGGCGTCGCGATAATCGCGGCCGGTCGCCACCTTCACATAACGCTCGTCCGGAGAAATGCCGTTGGCGACATCGAAGGCGACCCAGCCGAGGCCCGAGATATGCGCCTCGGCCCAGGCGTGGCTTGCCGCCTGCTCGATGGCCGCATCCATCATCAGGTAGCCGCTGATATAGCGGGCCGGAAAATCCATGGCACGCGCCGCGGCAACGAAGATGTGGCTGTGGTCCTGGCAAACGCCGGTCTTGAGCGCCAAGGCCTCTTCGGCCGGCGTCGTCACGTTGGTGGTGTCCGGCGTATAAGCGACGCGCTCGCCGATCACCGCCATCAACCGGTGCAGCCTTTCGATGTCGGTACCCTTGCCGACCGAGGCAGCAAGCTCGCGAATGCCGCTTCCGATCGTCGTCAGCGGCGTTTCCTGGCCGAACAGCCAGAGCGGCGCGAAACCCTGGTGCGGTCCGCAGACGCCAGCGGTGTCGCGCGTCACCACTTCGCCGGCTGCTTCGACGGTGATGAAGTCGCGCTCGCCCTCGACGCTCAACAGCCGGGTATCATTGCCGAAATGGTCGGTGAAGCGCACTTCCTCGCGTGCGCCTTCGATCCTCAGCGCCCAGGACAGCACCGTCTGGGTGCGCCCGTTCACCGGGAGCAGCCGCAAACGCTGCAACAGATAATGCACCGGCGCATCGTAGCGGTATTCGGTCCGGTGGGTGATCTTCAGCCGCATCGCACTCGTCCCTGGAGCATGAGCTTTTCCGAAAACCGGTCTCCGCTTTTTGGGATCATGCTCAATAGAACCTGTAATCCTGCGCGATCTCGTCGCCGAGCCTGGTGTTGTCGCGGATGAAATTGGCCAGGAATTCGTGCAGGCCGGCGTCGAAAATATCCTTGATCGACCCGGCCGTCAGCATGGCCTGGGTCTTGGCAGCCGTCGCATGACAGGCGTGGCGCTCCCCATAGTCGTCACCCAGGAATTTGAGATGCTCCGTCAGGAAGCGGTAGCAAAAGGTCAGCGAGCGCGGCATGCGGACGTTGAGGATCAGATAATCGGCGATGTTGCTCGGCTTGTAGTCGGCATCATAGACCCAGCGATAGGAACGGTGCGCCGACACCGAGCGCAGGATCGATTCCCACTGGTAGTTGTCGAGCGTCGAGCCGACCCAGGAGATCGACGGCAACAGCACGTAGTATTTCACATCCAGGATGCGCGCGGTGTTGTCGGCGCGTTCGACATACGTGCCGAGCTGCGAAAAATCGAAAATCTCGTTGCGCAGCATCGTGCCGTAGAACGAGCCGCGGATCAGCGCCGTCTCGCGCTTGATTGCGTCGAGCGCGTTGGGCAGGTCGCGCTCGTCGATCGGCTTGGCCAGCATCCGCTTCAGCGACATCCAGGCTTCGTTGATGCTTTCCCAGGTCTCACGCGTCAGTGCGGTACGCACCATGCGGGCATTGTTACGGGCCGTTTCGATAGACGACATCGTGCTCGACGGGTTCGATGTGTCGCGCAGCAGATAGTCGGCGACATTGGCGGCGGTGTAGTCGGAATATTTCTGCGTGAAGCTGGCGTCCGAACCGGCGCTGAGCAGCACCGAATTCCACTCCTCCGAAGCGTTCTGAGTACGAGTCAGCGCCATGCGCAAGCCGGCATCCACCAGCCGCGCCATGTTTTCCGCCCGCTCGATGTAGCGGTTCATCCAGTAGAGCCCGTTGGCGGTGCGGCCGAGAAGCATGTCAGGCGGTCCTGTGGTGAATAGTGAAAGGTGAATGGTGAATGGTGACTATCCGGATTCCAGGGCACGATTCCGCGCGCTTCACTTCAGGGCATTTCACCAACATCAACGACCCACATCCTTACCTATTCACTATTCACTATTCACTATTCACTACTTTCACTCTAATCATCCAACACCCACGTATCCTTCGTGCCCCCGCCTTGCGAGGAATTGACGACCAGCGAGCCTTCCTTGAGCGCTACTCGGGTCAGCCCGCCGGGCACGATCTGGATACGGTCGGAAACCAGCACATAGGGGCGCAGATCGACATGGCGCGGCGCCAGCCCCTTGTCCGTCAGGATCGGACAGGTCGACAGCGCCAGCGTCGGCTGGGCGATGTAGTTCGACGGTTTTGCCGCGAGCTTTTTGGAAAACTCTTCGCATTCCTTCTTGGTCGCCGCCGGACCGACCAGCATGCCGTAACCGCCGGAGCCGTGGACTTCCTTGATCACCAATTCGTCGATGTGTTCGAGCACGTATTTCAGGCTGTCCGGCTCCGAGCAGCGCCAGGTCGGGATGTTGCCGAGGATCGCCTTGCGGCCGGTATAGAATTCGACGATTTCGGGCATGTAGGAATAAATCGCCTTGTCGTCGGCGATGCCGGTTCCCGGCGCATTCGCGATCGTGATGTTGCCGGCGCGGTAGACGTCCATAATGCCCGGCACGCCAAGTGCCGAGTCGGGGCGGAAGGTCAGCGGATCGAGGAACGAGTCGTCGACACGACGGTAAAGCACGTCGATCTGCTTGTAGCCCTCGGTGGTGCGCATCGCGACATGGCCATCGACGACGCGCAGATCCTGCCCCTCGACAAGCTGCACGCCCATCTGGTCGGCAAGGAAAGCATGTTCGAAATAGGCCGAGTTGAAGCTGCCCGGCGTCAGCACGGCAATGGTCGGCGCGCCCTTGGTGCTTTGCGGCCGCACTGCCGCCAGCGACTGGCGCAAGAGCTGCGGGTAATTCTCAACCGGCCGCACCTTGATCTGCTGGAACAGCTCGGGAAAGAGCTGCATCATCGTCTCGCGGTTCTCCAGCATGTAGGAGACGCCGGACGGCGTGCGCGCGTTGTCCTCCAGCACGTAGAACTCGTTCTCGCTGATGCGTACGATGTCGACGCCGATGATGTGGGTATAGACGCCGGCCGGCGGCCGCACCCCGATCATCTCGGGCAGGAACGCCTCGTTCTTGGCGATCAACTCCTTCGGCACCCGGCCGGCGCGTAAGATCTCCTGGCGATGGTAGATGTCGTCGAGAAAGGCGTTCAGCGCCTGGACGCGCTGCTCGATGCCTTGCGTCAGCCGTCGCCATTCGTTGCCCGAAATGATGCGCGGAACGATATCGAAGGGTATCAGCCGCTCCGATGCTTCCTGCTCGCCGTAGACGGCGAAAGTGATGCCTGTCTTGCGAAAGACGCGTTCGGCGTCCTGCATCTTCTCGGTAAGTCTGGCCGGGTCCTGTTCCTTCAGCCAGCGATCGTAAGCCGAATACGGTTTTCTCAGCCCGGAAACTTCCGGAAGCATTTCATCGAACGCTGCCAATCGCATACTCCCCTGTGGCGCCATTTCACTGGCCTGGCTGGAGAAAATCAAGCGCAATCGGTGATTTGTTGGGCGCCGGCGATCAGTATATCGCACTTGCCTAAAATTAAGGCAGCACCAATAGGGCCTTGATCAGGCTTTGCCTGGTGTCCGGGCACATGCCGGATGCGGATCAAAACGCGCGAAAGGTGACGACCGTGAACGTGTCCTTGATGCCGGGAAGAATCTGCACTTTCTCGTTGACGAAGTGGCCGATGTCTTCCTCGTCGTCGACATAGAATTTGGCGAGCAGGTCGTAGTTTCCGGCTGTCGAGTAGATTTCCGAAGCGATCTCGGCATCGGCCAGGGCGCTGGCAACGTCGTAGGCCTTGCCCAGATCGCATTTTATCTGCACGAAAAATGCCTTCATTGCCTGGTCCTGCTCACATCGCACGCTCTAATCGAGCGGCCCTTGTGGCAGACTGCCGCCCGGCTTTCAAGCATCGGCAATCGCTCAGGCTGTTCTCGCCTCGACAATGCTTTCTCGGCTCGGACACGGACTGCCACGCCGAATGTTTGCGCTCGGCTGAAACCCTGAAGCACTGCAAAGCGTATGGTATCATGTACCTTCAGGCAGCGATTTCTCAGGGACAACGGAGACAGGCCATGCGCCGCGCGTTTTTCGCATTCGCAGTCGTTCCATTCATTTTCGCATCCCAGGCCTTTGCTGGCGACGCCGAAGTCAAAGCGGCGCAGACAGTCATCGATGGGCAGTTGAGGGCGTTCATCGCCAATGACGGAATGACGGCCTACAGCTTTGCCGCACCGAATGTGAAACGCATCTTTCCGACCGTCGATACCTTCATGAACATGGTGACAAAAGGCTATCCGCCGGTGCGCCAACCGCAGACCTACTCCTTCGGCAAAGTTCGCGAGACGAGCCCGACCTCGATCATCCAGCAAGTGCTGATCGTCGGCCCGGATGGCAAGGACTACGAGGCGGTCTACACGCTCGAACTACAGCCTGACGGCAGCTTTCGGATCACCGGCTGCAGCCTGCGTGCGTCCACGTCGCTCAGCACCTAAAGGGGTGTTTCAATCCTGTCGCCGGTAGAGCGTCCAGCTCAGGCCTGAAAACCCCCAATGCCTCGACGCATCGGCCCGTTCATACGCCAGAGCGCATGCGGCCGTAGGTTGGACATGTTCGGCTTGTTTGTCCACGTCCCCTTCGAGGACCAGCCAGGCGGGCCGTTCGGTGCACATCCCGTCGTCTGTGACCAGCAATGCCCGACGATCCATTCGCGCCGCAAAATAGTTGACGACAATGGGGGTGCGGAAATTACCGTCGCTGGCATAGGTGGTTGCGCCGTTCCTGGTCATTTCATCAACGATAGCGGCGTAGGAGCCGCGTCCATATTGATAGAACTGAAGCACCGACGAAATGCTTCCACTCACCACGATCGCCAGCGCTCCCATCGCAAGCAGCCTGGCAGTTCCGCGAGCATCCAGGCCGCGGCCAATCATCTCGCCGGCCCAGAGCAGCAGCAATGTTCCGCTGATGATGAAATAGCGCGGGAACTCAAGGTTGGGCAGATGCGCCGCCGCCATGAGCAAAGGCAGTCCGATAATCCCGATGGCATAAAGGCTGGCTCGACGACCGCGCCAGACACCGGCGGAGAGGCCGACAAGACCGCAGGCGGCAACGATATAGGGCCCGTCGCCAAACCAGGGTGGCAGGCCGAACAGAGAGCGGATCATCCCGCCATAGCCCTGCGCGAAGGCGGCAATCGAGAATGGCGAAACACCACCGACACTGAAGCCGAACAGCCTGCAGCCGACAAACACGCCGACAGCCAGCGGCAGCACGGCAAGCAAGCCCGGCAGGAAGATCGACGCCAGGTCCGCAACGACGCGGCCGACCTTCGCCGTACGCTGCCAGGCGAGCCAGGCGGTCCAGATTGCGAGGACCGCCACCATTCCGATCATTGTGAGATGGCACAGGAAGCCGAAAAGGATCGCCGCTGCCAAGGCCGCGCCAGACCACCGTCTATTGTCGAGCCGGCGCTCCAGAAAAACCACCGAGAGCAGCGTGAACAGCACAAGGCCGGCATAGCCGCGCGCCTCCGAGCCGTAATGGACCATTGGGTAGCTCACGGCAAACAACAGGCTTGTGGCAATCATCGCCTGTCGTCCGCGCGATGCGGCGCTCGCTGCCGCCGCACCGATCGTGGCAACACCTAATGCTATCGACAGACCTCGCTGGATCAGCGGCGAAGCATCGGGGCCAATGAGATAGAGATAGACCGAGTTGAGGAAATGATTGTTGTCGTGATTGACGCGCCAGAATATCTGGTCGATCGAGGTCAGCGGCTCGATCAGCGCAAAGCTCCAGATCTCGTCCAGCCAAAGGTCGCCGCGCGCGCCAAGCAAGCGCAAGACCAGGCCGGTCACTGCGATCGCCAGAATCGCAAGCAACGACCCAGCCGTCCATCGCTGAACCGCGATGGGGGTCGAAGGCGAAGGCTCGGCGATGCCGTTCGTCCGCACCGTCGTGCCAGGAACTGAAACTTGCCGCGAAACGAACAGGTTCTTGATCCTCGCCCGATGTCGTCCGGCAATGCTTATTGGGCAGTCGTTTCAAAACAGTTCATGGCAGGGACAACTCCTCCCTGGAGCCGGATTCCTGGCGAGCATGCCTACCGGACGGCGAGGTCACCGTTTGCCCATTGCTGCGTGATGATCTCGGCTTCTTCGGCGAACCTGCCAGCCTCGATCGCTTCACGAATGTCGCGCATCAGCTGCTGGTAATAGGACAGATTGTTCCAGGTCAGGAGCATCGCCCCAAGCGCCTCTTGCGAGCGCACCAGATGATGCAAATAGGCCCGCGAATAGTCGCGTGCGGCCGGGCAGTCGCTTGCCTCATCGAGCGGACGCGGATCGTCGGCATGGCGGGCGTTGCGCAGATTGACCTTGCCGCGCCGTGTGTAGGCTAGGCCGTGGCGCCCTGCCCGCGTCGGCATCACGCAGTCGAACATGTCGATGCCGCGCGCCACCGACTTCAAAATGTCGTCCGGGGTGCCGACGCCCATCAGGTAGCGCGGCCGGTCAGCCGGCAGCTCCGGGCAAGTGATGTCGAGCATCTCCAGCATCACCGCTTGCGGCTCGCCGACAGCCAGCCCGCCGATCGCGTAGCCCTTCAGCTCCATTGCCTTCAGCGCCTGCGCCGAGCGCAGCCGCAGATCCGGCACGTCGCCGCCTTGCACAATGCCGAACATCGCCTTGCCGGGCTGCTCGCCGAATGCCGTCTTGCAACGCTCGGCCCAGCGCAACGACAACTCCATGGCACGCTCGATCTCGTTCTGCTTGGCCGGCAGAGCCGTGCATTCGTCGAGCTGCATCTGGATGTCGGAATCGAGCAGCCCCTGGATCTCTATCGAACGCTCCGGCGACATCTCGTAGGCGCCGCCGTCGATATGCGAACGGAAGGTAACGCCGTTCTCGGTCAGTTTCCGCAGCTTCGACAGCGACATCACCTGGAAGCCGCCGCTGTCGGTCAGGATTGGATGCGGCCAGCGGGCGAATTCATGCAGGCCGCCGAGCCGCGCCACGCGCTCGGCGCCGGGTCTTAGCATCAGGTGGTAGGTGTTGCCGAGGATAATGTCCGAGCCGACGCCGCGCACCTGATCCATATACATGGCCTTCACCGTGCCGCCGGTACCGACCGGCATGAAGGCAGGCGTGCGGATTTCCCCGCGCGGCATGGTGATTGCACCACGCCGCGCCCTGCCGTCGGTCGCCAGCACCTTGAAGGTGAATGCGTCAGTCATTGAATTCCCTAGCCATCGAACTCCTTGTCGAATACCGGCGCGTCCGGGGCCTGCTTGTCGAGTGATTGCCGGTAGCGGATGCAGCCGCGCATGAATTTCGGCCACGGCGGCACGGCAATCGCCGGGTCGGTCTTTTCGGGCAAAAGTGACCAGAGGTCGGGATGGTGCCAGCACAGATCATGGCCGGTGGCGTCGCGGTGTTGGCGGATGCCGGCGCGCAGTTTCCTGACCTCGGCGATCAAGGCTTCCCGGTCGAAGGTTTCCAGGTCATCGTCCATCGGTATCCTCCCTGAACAGAAGACTTGCGTCTCCATAGGAATAAAACCTGTAGCGATTCTCGATGGCATGCGCATAGGCCGCCCGCATCGTCTGCAAACCGCAGAAGGCCGAAACCAGCATGAACAGCGTCGAACGCGGCAGATGGAAATTGGTCATCAGCAAGTCTGCGGTCTTGAAACGATAGCCGGGCGTGATGAAGATGTCTGTCGGGCCTGACCATGCGGCCAGCCTGCCGTCCTCGCCAGCCGCGCTCTCCAATAAGCGCAGCGATGTCGTGCCGACGGCGATAATGCGCCCTCCTTTTGCTTTCGCCGCATTCAGCGCCTCGGCGGTTTCCGGGCTGACCGAACCGGTTTCGGCGTGCATCTTGTGGTCGGCGGTGTCGTCCGCCTTCACCGGCAGGAACGTGCCGGCGCCGACATGCAGCGTGACGAAACGGCGCTCTATGCCCTTGGCGTCGAGCGTCGCAAACAGCTCCGGCGTGAAATGCAGCCCTGCCGTCGGCGCGGCGACCGCGCCCTCCTCCCTCGCATAAATGGTCTGATAGTCGCTGCGGTCGCGTTCGTCGTCGTCACGCTTGGAGGCGATGTAGGGCGGCAGCGGGATGTGGCCGACTGCATGCAGCGCCTCGTCGAGGAACGGACCTGACAGGTCGAAGCCGAGCAGCACCTCGCCGCCTTCTCCCTTCTCGATCACGGTCGCGTCGAGCTGGCCGAGAAGGCAGGAATTGGCGTCATGACCGAAATGGATACGATCGCCGGCGGCGATGCGCTTGCCCGGACGCATGAAGGCGAGCCAGCGGTCGGGCGCCATCCGCATATGCAGCGTGGTTTCGACCTGCGCCGCCGCCTCGCCGCGCCGCCTGATGCCTTTCAGCTGTGCCGGAATGACCTTGGTGTCGTTGAAGACCAGCACATCACCGGCCTTGAGCAGGGCCGGCAGGTCGCGCACCGTCCGGTCTTCGAGCCCCTCACCCGGCCTGACCACCAGCATCCTGGCACTGTCGCGCGGCTCGGCTGGGCGAAGCGCGATGCGCTCCTCCGGCAGATCGAAGTCGAAAAGGTCGACGCGCAAGAGATCCCCGCCTCAAGGTTCCGGGCAGGTCACCGCCCAGGCGCCGACACCGTCTATGCTCAATGTGCCGCCCATCGCGAAGCTGGACTGCTCGCTGGCCTTGACCAGCCGCAATCTGGCGACGATCGAGCTGAGGCCCTCATCAGTGAGATCGATCAGCATGCGCTCGTCGTCTTCGAATGCCTGTCCAACGATGACTTTCGTTGAGCCTGGCTGTCTGTCCGTGGTCCATGTCTTGCCGCCGGCATCCAGCCACACACGCGCCACCGCAATGACGGCCGTGTGTCCAAACATCAATCGATGCCGCGCCGCCGTCGGCGCTGCAGACGATCGATTCCGTTGCCAGCGCCGGAGTGGCCGCCGCGGCGAGCATAATTGCGATGGCCGCGACAGCCCGGCTGGTCATTTCACGTCGGCCGCGACCTTGAGCGATACGATCTTGTCAGGATCCTGCACCGGTTCGCCGCGCTTGATCTTGTCGACGTTGTCCATGCCTTCGATGACCTGGCCCCATACCGTGTACTGGCGGTTGAGGAAGGCGGCATCGTCGAAGCAGATGAAGAACTGCGAATTGGCCGAGTTCGGGTTCTGCGAGCGCGCCATCGAGCAGGTGCCGCGGCCGTGGTTGGCGTTGGAGAACTCGGCCTTCAGATCGGGTTTGTCGGAACCGCCAGTGCCGGCGCGCGATGGCGCGAAAGACGGCTTGTTGGAATTGCCGAACTTCACGTCGCCGGTCTGCGCCATGAAGCCGTCGATGACGCGGTGGAAGACCACGCCGTCATAGGCGCCTTCGCGCGCCAGCTCCTTGATACGGCCGACATGGCCGGGCGCCAGATCTGGAAACAATTCGATGACGACCTTGCCCTTGGTCGTGTCCATGATAAGCGCGTTCTCGCGGTCCTTGATTTCGGCCATGTCAGAAATATCCTTTTGAACAATTGGGGTTACTTGCCGTCCGCGGCGATGCGCACCTTGATCATGCGATCGGGGTCGGTCACCGTCCCGTTCTGCGCCTCGTCGCCTTTCTTGATGTGGTCCACCAACTCCATGCCGCTGACGACATTGCCAACGATGGTGTACTGGCCATCGAGCGGCGGTGCCGGCGCGAACATGATGAAGAATTGCGAATTGGCGGAATTCGGATCGTCGGAGCGGGCCATGCCGACCACGCCGCGCTGGTAGTGCTCGGTGCTGGAGAATTCGGCCGGCAGGTCAGGAAGATCGGAGCCGCCGGTGCCGACAGCGTCGGCATTGAAGCCGCTCTTCATGTTGCCGAACTTGACGTCGCCGGTCTGCGCCATGAAGCCGTCGATGACGCGGTGAAAGGCGACGTTGTCGTAGGCGCCCTGGCGCACCAGCTTTTTGATCTGCGCGACGTGCTTCGGCGCAAGGTCGGGCCTCAGCGCGATGGTCACGTCGCCGTCCTTCAGCGTTACGATCATGGTGTTTTCCGGATCGGCGGCAAAGGCCGACACGGATGCGGTCACAAGACCGGCAAGCACGGCAAGCAAGAAGGCAAGCTTTTTCAGCTGCATGGGATCTTTCTCCGAATATCTTCGTTCATGCATGTCGTTACCCAAAGCCGGGTTCCACTTTGGGTGACATGCATTTTATTTCGCGAATTTGGCGGTGAGCGCGCCGGCCACGGCCGCCGGCACGAAGGGGCGGATGTCGCCTCCCATCGAAGCTATCTGGCGCACAAGTGTGGCGGTAATGGTGCGCACTGAAGGGCTGGCGGGCAGGAACACCGTCTGCAGCTCCGGCGCCATGGTCTCGTTCATGCCGGCCATCTGCATCTCATAGTCAAGGTCGGTGCCGTCGCGCAGGCCGCGGATCATGATCGAGGCGCCATGCTTCCTGGCCGCGTCGATTACCAACCCGTCGAAGGCGACTACTTTGATACGCGCACCGTCGCTGCCGAATTCCGCCTTCGCAGCCGTTTCGATCAGGCCAACCCGTTCCTCGAAGGAAAACAACGGCTTCTTGCCGGGATGGATGCCGATCGCCGCATAGATTGTATCCGCCACGGCCAGCGACGCCTTCAGCACGTCGAGATGGCCGTTGGTCAGCGGGTCGAAAGAGCCGGCATAAAGGGCGATGCGTTCGGTCATGGCAGGTGCTTCTAGCGAGCCTCTCTCCTAAAGGCAAATCCGATCGCCAGCCCGCGCCGTGAACCTTTTGGCCGACGTGAACGACAGATGAATGTGCCGCTCACAACAGCTTCACGCAGTGTTCACTAAGTTGCAGCTGCAGGAGATGAAACCAAACACCCATCTAATCGTTGTTAGGCGCAGGAGAACACGCACATGCTGATCTACATGCTCGCCACCGCAATGACCGTCGCCATGCTGATCGCCACCGTATTCGGGTTGCATCAGGAAGCACAGCGCGTCCGCGCCAAGGCCAACACCAAGCGGTTCGAAGGCTTCGGCAACCGCAGGCCTTATCGCCGCTTCTAGATTGCGGGTGTCTTCACACGCCGGCCCACAGGGCTGGCGTCGTCGTGCCAAACTCACTCGACGGAAGTATCGGGCTCCCTACCATCGGCATCGGCAACAGCGCCGCTTTCAGCATTCTCTTCGATCTCTTCATCCGCTTGCGGTTCTGAAATTCGCTCCACCGAAACGACCTTCTCGCCCTCTGCGGTATTGAAGATGGTAACGCCCTTGGTGGCGCGGCTGGCGAAACGAATGCCGTTGACCGGAACACGGATAACGGTGCCGCCATCCGAAACCAGCATGATCTGATCGTCATTGCCGACCGGGAAGGTCGCCACCAGGCGGCCGATTTCGGCCGTTTTCGAGACGTCGGTGGCGCGAATACCCTTGCCGCCACGGCCAGTCAGGCGGAAATCGTAGGACGATGAACGCTTGCCGTAGCCATATTCCGTCACCGTCAACACGAACTGCTCGTGCGCCTTGAGGAATTCATAGCGGTCGTCGGAAAGCTCTGCCTCTTCGCCGACCTCTTCATTGGTGAGCTGGATTTCTTCCTCCTCGCCGGCCGCGATGTCAGCAGCGAGCCGGCGTTCGGCCACCACCCGCTTGAGGTAGGCGGCACGCTCCGCCGGCGGCGCATCGACATGCTCGATCACCGCCATCGAGATCACCCGGTCGCCATCGGCCATCGCAATGCCGCGCACGCCGACCGAATTGCGGCTCTGGAAGACGCGTACGTCGCTAACCGGAAAGCGGATGCACTGGCCGGAACTTGCCGTCAAAAGCACGTCGTCATTGTCGGTGCAGGTCTCGACGCCGAGGATCTCGTCGCCTTCCTCGTCCAGCTTCATGGCGATCTTGCCGTTGCGGTTGACCTGGACGAAGTCCGACAGCTTGTTGCGGCGCACGGTACCGCGCGTGGTGGCAAACATGACGTCGAGCTCGCCCCAACTCGTCTCATCCTCCGGCAGCGGCATGATCGTGGTGATGCGCTCGCCCTGTTCGAGCGGCAGCATATTGATCAGCGCTTTGCCGCGCGATTGCGGGTTGCCGATCGGCAGGCGCCAGACCTTTTCCTTGTAGACGATGCCGCGCGAGGAGAAGAACAGCACCGGCGTGTGCGTGTTGGCCACGAACAGCCGGGTGACGAAATCCTCTTCCTTGGTCGACATGCCGGAGCGGCCCTTGCCGCCGCGGCGCTGCGCCCGGTAGAGCGACAGCGGCACGCGCTTGATGTAGCCGGAATGGCTGACCGTGACGACCATGTCCTCGCGCTGGATCAGGTCCTCGTCTTCCATGTCCGCCCCGCCCTCGGCGAGCTCGGTACAGCGCGGCGTGCCGAACTCGTCGCGCACGGCGATGAGCTCGTCCTTGACGATCTGCTGGACGCGGGCGCGCGACGAGAGGATGTCCAGGTAGTCCTTGATCTCGTCGCCGATCGTGTTCAGCTCGTCGGCGATCTCGTCGCGGCCGAGCGCGGTCAGGCGCTGCAGGCGGAGTTCGAGGATGGCGCGCGCCTGCTCCTCGGAGAGATTGTAGGTACCGTCCTCGTTGATGCGATGGCGCGGGTCGTCGATCAGAAGAATCAGCGATTCCACGTCGCCCGAAGGCCAGCGCCGCTCCATCAACTGCTCGCGCGCCGTCTGCGGGTCCGGAGCGCTGCGAATCAGCTTTATGACTTCATCGATGTTGGCAACAGCGATGGCAAGGCCGACCAGCACATGGGCGCGGTCGCGCGCCTTGCGCAGCAGGAACTTCGTGCGCCGGCTGATCACCTCCTCACGGAAGGCGACGAATGCCTTCAGCATGTCGGTCAGAGTCAGCAATTCCGGCTTGCCGCCGTTCAGTGCCACCATGTTGGCGCCGAAGGACGTCTGCAGCGGGGTGAAGCGGTAAAGCTGGTTGAGGATGACATCGGCGACCGCGTCGCGCTTCAGTTCGATGACGACGCGGTAGCCCTGGCGGTCGCTCTCGTCGCGAATGTCGGAAATGCCTTCGATGCGCTTGTCGCGCACCAACTCGGCCATCTTCTCGATCATCGACGCCTTGTTCACCTGATAGGGAACCTCGGTGATGACGATCGATTCACGATCGTTGCCGCGCGCCTCGACGTTGACGCGGCCGCGCATGACGATGGAGCCGCGACCGGTCGAATAGGCGCTATAGATGCCGGAACGGCCAAGCACGATGCCACCGGTCGGGAAATCCGGTCCCGGAATAATCTCCATCAGCGCCGGAAGGTCGATCGCCGGATTGTCGATGAGGGCAATGGCGCCGTTGCAGACCTCGCCCAGATTGTGCGGCGGGATGTTGGTGGCCATGCCGACGGCGATACCGCCGGAGCCGTTGACCAACAGGTTCGGAAAGCGCGCCGGCAGGACTTTCGGTTCGCTGCCGGACGCATCGTAAGTGTCCTGGAAATCGACGGTGTCCTTGTCGATGTCTTCCAGCAACTCATGCGCGACCTTGGTCAGCCGCGATTCCGTGTAGCGCATCGCCGCCGGCGGATCGCCGTCGATCGAGCCGAAATTGCCCTGCCCGTCGATCAGCGGCACGCGCAGCGACCAATCCTGCGCCATGCGCACCAAAGCGTCGTAGATCGAGGCGTCGCCATGCGGATGATATTTACCCATCACGTCGGCGACCGGGCGTGCCGATTTCACATATTTGCGGTTCCAGTGATAGCCGCTCTCATAGGCGGCGTAGAGGATGCGGCGATGCACCGGCTTGAGGCCATCGCGCACGTCCGGCAGCGCGCGGCTGACGATCACGCTCATGGCGTAGTCGAGATAGGAGCGCTGCATCTCCTCGATGATGGATATCGGCTCGATGCCGGTGGGGCCGCCGTCGGCGCCGCGCGGTGTCTTTTGGTCGGTCAAATCGGATCACAATCTAATCAGGAATCACTTGGTGCTTATATAGGAAGCCAGCCTGAAACTCCAACAATCGCGGCAGTTTTCCAGTGTGGTTTTTAGCGGCAAATTCAAAAGGATAAACCAATTGCGACGATATGGCCGTGCACCCTTTCACGGGCGTCGCCGGCGGGCGCGATAAGTACCCGGCGCCTCGCCCATCAGCCGTCGGAAACGGCGATTGAAGGTTGATAGATCGTTGAATCCCGCCGAAAAGGCAATCGCCGAAATCGTCCGATCCGACGTCCGCAGCCGCACGGCTGCCCTGTGCAGCCGCGCTCTCAGCAGGAATTGGTAGGGCGTCATACCGGCAACGTGCCGGAAGGTGCGCAGGAAATGGTAAGGGCTGGTGGCGGTCTCGTCGGCGAGTTCGGCAAGCGAGATCGGCCGGTCGGCATCGACTTCGATGCGCCGCACCGCTTCGGCGACACGCTTCTGGTCACGGCGGCTCGGCGTCCGTCCCCGATCCGTAGCGCTGCAAGCCGCTGTTACCGCGGCACCGGCAATGCGCAGGGCGAGTTCCTCGAACGCGCCGGTGTCGGCCATCTCGCGCGCCGCCTCTGCTTCGGCAAGCAGCGACACCAGCGCCGGCAAGGGCGGCAGGCGCGGCGTGCCGAAATCGAGCGTCTTGGCGCCCGGCACGTCGGCGACGATCCGCTCCATATAGGCCGGTCCGAAATGGAAGGAGAGGCAACGGTCGCCGGCGCCATGCTCGTGCCCGCATTCGTAGCATGTGCCGGGATTGCCGAGCAGGAGCGCGCCCGGCGCCAGCATCGCCGTGCCCTCGCGCGCACGATAGCGGAAGGTGCCGTTGGTTACGGCGGCAACGCAGAAATCCCGATGCTCCTCTTCGAATGGCCTGTCGGCGGCGCTGGCGGTGCAGATGACATCCGACACCTGCCAGCCTCGGCCCGACGCCAGCCTGTGCGCGCTCGTCGTCATCGCCGAAACATAGCAACTTTTCCCAAGCGCAGAACCCCTGTCGGCCTCTATGCTTGCCGGTCTCCTGACAAGATGAGAGCGAAGCCATGTCCAATTCCTTTGCCAAGGCCCTGCACAGCGATGGGCCCGTATCGGCCCTTGCCGAGAAACTGAATCTTTATGGCCGCTTCGTCGGCGCCTGGACGTTCGACGCCACGCGCCATCTCGAGGACGGTCAGGTGCTGACCGGGCGCGGCGAAGTGCATTTCGGCTGGGTGCTCGAAGGCCGCGCGATCCAGGACGTATGGATCCTGCCTGCCCGTGACGCCGGCCCCTCGCCCTCGCTCGGCAAATGGACCTTCTATGGCACGACGTTGCGCGTCTACGATCCCGGCGTTGACGCCTGGCACATCTTCTGGAGCGATCCGCGCAATCAGTACTACAGCCGCCAGCTCGGCCGTGCCGAGGGCGATACCATCATCCAGCAAGGCGCAGACGGCACCGGATCTGCTGTGCGCTGGAGCTTTTCGCGCATCACCGAAAATTCGTTCCGCTGGCTGGGCGAACGCTCACAGGACGACGGCGCCACCTGGCGTCTCGAAGTCGAGTTTCTGGCGCGCCGCACCGCCAGCCCCTGATCCGCACGGTTTCCACTGGCTCCGCTTTGCTCTACCAATCCCGTTATCCGGCTTTGCCGGCGGGGAGGGTCAGCATGCCGAGCTTCGACAGCCTGTTCAACGCCTTCGTCACCATACTGGTGACGATCGATCCGCCCGGCCTGGCGCCGCTCTTCCTCGCCGTTACCCGCGGCATGAACCGCGAGGAGCGCAACCAGGTCTCCGTGCGCGCCTCGGTCATCGCCTTCCTGGTAATGGCGTTGTTCGCAATCGCCGGCGCGTCGATCCTGTCAGTCTTCGGCATCACTCTGCCGGCCTTCCGCGTCGCCGGCGGCTTTCTGCTGTTCTTCATCGCCTTCGAAATGGTGTTCGAGCGCCGGCAGGACCGCAAGGAGAAGATCGGCGACGTCGCCATCACCAGGGACATGATCCACAACATCGCCGCCTTTCCGCTGGCGATCCCGCTTATTGCCGGTCCCGGCGCGATTTCGGCGACCGTCCTGCTCTCAAGCTCGTTTCAGGGTTTGGGCGCTCAGACAGCCCTTGTCGGCATCATCGCCATCTGCCTCGTCATCACCTACCTGGTGTTCGTGCTGTCAGAGCGCATCGACCGTATCCTCGGCCAAACCGGCCGTTCGATCCTGACAAGGCTGCTCGGCGTCATCCTGGCGGCGCTCGCCGTACAGTTCGTCGCCGACGGCATCAAGGCGCTGATGGCGACGTAGGGACAGCCCTACTTCGCTGTCGTTTCAATGACTTCGAAGTCGTGGGTAATCTCGGCAGTCTTGGCCATCATTGCCGAGGCCGAGCAGTATTTCTCGATCGAAAGCCCGATCGCCCGCTTTACCTTGTCGTGTGACAGCGCCCGGCCCTTGACGACAAAATGCATGTGAATGCGGGTGAACACCCTGGGATCGGCTTCTGCACGGTCGGCATCGAGTTCGACCACGCAATCTTCGACCGCCTCGCGCCCCTTTTCGAGGATATGGACCACGTCATAGGCCGAGCAGCCGCCAGTGCCGATCAGCACCAGTTCCATTGGGCTCGGCCCCGGCGTCTTGCCCTCCGGCCCTAACGCAGTGCCTAGCACCAGCTTGTGCCCATTGGCCGACTCGCCAACGAAAGTGCGCTCCTCGACCCATTTGATCCTTGCCTTCACCTGATACGTCCTTTCACCGCTCAAACGCACAACGTCCCGAAAATCCAAGACAGAT
Organism: Mesorhizobium sp. M0207; assembly: GCF_040321995.1. Lineage (NCBI taxonomy): Bacteria > Pseudomonadati > Pseudomonadota > Alphaproteobacteria > Hyphomicrobiales > Phyllobacteriaceae > Mesorhizobium > Mesorhizobium sp. M0207. The sequence continues at coordinate 112,353 of NZ_JAMYSQ010000012.1, read as the reverse complement.
TTTCGGGATGCCATTTCGTGACCAAGGTACCGGCGCTTTTCGCCGCAAGGGCAGTCCGCCCGAGAAATCAGAACGGGATTTCGTCGTCCAGCTCGCGCGACGAACCACCGCCGCCGCCCTTGTTGGCGCCACCGCGATTGAAACTTTCGCCCGGGCCGGACTGGCCGAAATCGGAACCGCGGCTCGCACCACCACCGGCATAGTTGCCGACCTGGCCGCCGCCCTCGCCCCGCGCATCGAGCATCTGCAGCTCGCCGCGGAATTTCTGCAACACGATTTCGGTCGTATAGCGGTCATTGCCGGTCTGGTCCTGCCATTTGCGCGTCTGCAGCTGGCCCTCGACATAGACCTTCATGCCCTTCTTCAGATACTGCTCGGCCACCTTGGCGATCTGGTCGTTGAAGATCACGACATTGTGCCACTCGGTCTTTTCCTTGCGCTCTCCGGACGTCTTGTCGCGCCAGCTTTCCGACGTCGCGATGCGGATGTTGACGACCGGGTCACCCGAATTCAGGCGGCGGATTTCAGGGTCCGCCCCGAGGTTGCCCACCAGAATGACCTTGTTGACGCTACCCGCCATGAGACTTCTCCGCGCTCATCCGAAACCGAATTTTTGTCGCCGCACCTTACAGGCTATGGACAATCCCTGCCTGCCGTCGCTGCCTTTTCCCACAAGGTTTTTGTTCTCTTTTCGTTCTATCGGAGAGGCCCTGCACTGTCAATAGTTGTCAGTAAGAAGTAGTGTCTTGGCGTCGAATTTCCACAGACCATGGGATCGAGGCGAACGCATGAAGATGGTTGCGCATAACGATCAGCCGCAAGAAGAGTGGCGGACGGGAGTAAAGACCCGCATGCATGTCTCTGCCCGCAACGGCGCAACTCAACTTTGCATGTTTGAACAATGGGTCGAACCCACCGTTGGCGCCCCGACACATTGGCACCCGGTCGAGGAAGTACTTACCGTCATCGCTGGCAGGGCCGAGATGTGGATCGACGAAGAGCATCTCGTCTTGACTGCCGGACAGTCGCTTGTTGTCGCCGCGTACAGGCAACATGGCTTCCGAAACGTCGGCTCCGAATTGCTTCATATTCATGCTGTGCTCGCGTCACCAGTTTTCGAGGCGACGTTCAACGGATCCCCCGACATGGTGAGACGCTGGCTTCCAGCGAGTTTGTAAAACCTCGCCTGTCTTAAAAAATACCGCCTGTCTTAAAAAACACGGCTTGCCAAACCGATAAGTATTGACTTATGCTTTCGGCATGATCGAAGCAGACATTTTTCGGGCACTAGCGGATCCAACGCGTCGCGCCGTCTATGAGCGGCTCGCCGACGGCGAGATGACGGTGTCGGAACTGCGCACTGGCATACCGGTATCGCAGCCGGCGGTATCGCAACATCTCGCAGTGCTGCGCGGCGCCGGCCTCGTGGTCGAGCGCCGGGCCGGTCGCAACGCCTATTACCGCGTCGATCCGAAGGGGCTTGCGCCACTGCTCGGCTGGATCGAACGCTACCGTGCGTTCTGGCCAGAGCGCATCGAAAGGCTCAAGACGGTTTTGAAGGACATGGACCAATGACCAACCGAGGCAAAGAACGCGCCGAAATGGCCGCAGACAAGATCGAGTTCGAGTGCGAGCTGCCCGAACCGCCGGAACAGGTGTGGCGGGCGCTGACGGTGCCGGACCTGCTCGCGGCCTGGATGATGCCGAACGACATCAAGCCCGAAATCGGCAACCGCTTTGCCTTTAAAGCGCCGAATGCGCCGATCGAGTGCGAAATCCTCGACGCGGATCCCGGACGGCTGCTGCGCTATTCCTGGCGGGAGCGGCCGGCGCCCGGCGATACGCAGGTGCCGCCCGGCAATCCCCTGGACAGCGCAATGAACGACAGCCCAGTGGACAGCATCGTCACCTTTACGCTCGACCGCACCGTTTCCGGCGGCACGCATCTGCGCATCGTCCATGATGGTTTTGCTCGGGCAGCAGTGCCGGAGATCGCGATGGCAGGCGCCGGTTGCCGGCTTTCCTTTGACGCGCACACTCCCAGGCACAAGCAGATCGCCGCAAACACCCCGCGCCTCTTCCTGCGCGCGGCCTGAACGACAACAGTCAACGGAGACAACCGATGAGCGGCCTTGCCAATCTGGTGCCGATGGTGATCGAGCAGTCGAGCCGCGGCGAACGTGCCTTCGACATATTTTCGCGGCTGCTGCGCGAGCGCATCGTCTTCATCAACGGCCCGATCGATGACGGCACCTCAGCGCTGGTCTGCGCCCAGCTTCTGTCGTTGGAATCCGACAATCCCGACAAGGAGGTCTCGCTCTACATCAACTCGCCGGGCGGCGTGGTGACCAGCGGTTTCGCGATCTACGATACGATGCAGTATATCAGTTGCCCGGTCTCCACGGTTTGTATGGGCTTCGCCGCCTCGATGGCCTCGTTCCTTTTGATGGCCGGCACACCGGGGCGGCGCATCGCGCTACCCAACACCAGCATCGTGCTGCATCAGCCTCTCGGCGGTTTCCAGGGCCAGGCCTCCGATATCCAGCGCCATGCCGAGGGCATCCTTCGCACCAAGCGGCGCATGACCGATCTTTACGCCCGCCATTGCGGCCGCACCTACGAAGAAGTGGAACGCACGCTCGACCGCGACTTTTTCATGACCGCGCAGGAGGCCAAGGATTGGGGCCTCGTCGACCATGTTTTCGACACTCGCAAGCAGGCCGCATGAACGAGCCGGGCCGGCGGACGGAACTGAGGCGATTGAGCGCCCGCAATTTCAGCGCCATCGGTCTGGTCTTGCCGCTATCGCGGCACTATAGTCCGGCGATGACCGCCAGCCGCTCATCCAGCCTGTTATGCCTTGCCATCGCTACCGTTGCCGGCACGAACATGCTGGTGGGTATGGCACTTGCCCAAGATAATTCGACGTCTTCGCAAAAGCGCGCTCTGCCCGGTGTGACCAGCGATTATCGCATCGCCGAGCCAGCGCCGCGGCCTGAGCCTGACGATATGGCTCTAGGCAGCGGCAACGGCACCTTCAAGATTGGCGATACCGACGTTCGGATTTCCGGTAGCATCACCATTGATGTCGCTACCGGCGGGATCAGGCCCTCCAGCCGCTAAGTTCGCCTGGTGTGAACCACAAATATTGCGCTTCAAACGAACAGCCCCGCCATTGCTTTGCAACTGACGGGGCTTTCTTGGATCTGAAATCCAAATTGCCGGGAGTGTACTGCCGGCTTTTTATTTCGGATGCTTCGCGGCGTTCAGCCGACGATCCGACTAGCAGTCTCTGATTGTTGTGGGGATCGGCAGGTCAACGTGGGCAGGTAGCGCTAAACGCCTGACCTGGCTACTTATACCTGCCGCGGCTCCAGCGACACGTGGAGCCTCAAGGAACAATCCGGTGGAGTCATGCCTCTGCTCTCCTTCTGTTCGTTGCGACTGTCGTCGAAGCGCTCATCGCATAACCCGCGGCGTCTCGCAGGCTAGCCCCAGGCCGCGAGGCCATCGAAAGACGGCCGGCTTCGTTGACAATTGGATTCTGCCCCCATGACGCGGGGACGTCAACCTTGAATAGCCGGGTTGCCGAAAAATGTGATCGCGAGACGCTTTGTGAAGCCGGCCTCACGGGCAGCTTTTGTCAGGAGCGTGTTCGGCCTTTGTTCTTTCCGCTTGCCCGTTCGCGCGAAAGGCGGTTAAACGCTTTGGTCGAGAGTTGTGGCGTCTCTCGAAAAGGCGGCGAAATTACCTACATAGGGGGTGGTCGGGAAAACCCGCCCATCCCACGAATTCCAGATTCTGAGGCGGCGACCGGCGATGGCCGACCATAAATATCTCTCCATTCGCGGGGCACGCGAACACAATCTGAAGAATGTCGATCTCGACCTGCCGCGTGACAGCCTGATCGTCATGACCGGCCTGTCGGGGTCGGGCAAGTCGTCGCTTGCCTTCGACACCATCTACGCCGAGGGCCAGCGCCGCTATGTCGAGAGCCTTTCGGCCTATGCACGGCAATTCCTCGAAATGATGCAGAAGCCGGACGTCGACCAGATCGACGGCCTGTCGCCGGCCATCTCCATCGAGCAGAAGACCACCTCGAAGAACCCTCGTTCGACGGTCGGCACCGTCACCGAGATCTACGATTATATGCGGCTTTTGTTCGCCCGCGTCGGTGTACCCTATTCGCCGGCCACCGGCCTGCCGATCGAGAGCCAGACGGTCTCGCAGATGGTCGACCGGGTGCTTGCGGTCGAGGAAGGCACCCGGCTGTTCATTCTGGCGCCGATGGTGCGCGGCCGCAAAGGCGAGTACCGCAAGGAACTGCTGGAGCTGCAGAAGAAGGGTTTTCAGCGCGTCAAGGTCGATGGCGTCTTCTATGAGATCGCAGACGTGCCGGCGCTGGACAAGAAGTACAAGCACGACATCGACGTCGTCGTCGACCGCATCGTCGTGCGCGGCGATCTGGCGACGCGGCTCGCCGATTCCATCGAGACCGCGCTGAAGCTGGCCGACGGGCTGGCGGTGGCGGAATTTGCCGACAAGCCGCTCGACGCCAGCCAGACCGGCGAGGATTCGGTCAACAAATCGAAGAACGAGACGCATGAACGCATGCTGTTCTCGGAAAAGTTCGCCTGCCCGGTGTCCGGCTTCACCATTCCCGAGATCGAGCCCAGGCTGTTCTCCTTCAACAATCCGTTCGGCGCCTGCCCGACCTGCGACGGGCTCGGCAGCCAACGCGCCATCGACGCCAGCCTGGTCGTGCCCGACGAGAATGTCTCGCTGCGCGCCGGCGCCGTCAGCCCGTGGGCGAAGTCGACCTCGCCCTATTATGCGCAGACGCTGGAAGCGCTGGGCATTGCCTATGGCTTCAAGCTCGGCGACAAGTTCAAGGATTTGAGCGAGGAGGCAAGGCAAACCGTCCTGCACGGCACCGGCGAGCGCGAAATCACCTTCCATTATGATGACGGTCTGCGCTCCTACAAAACGACGAAAACCTTCGAGGGCGTCGTCCCCAATCTCGAGCGCCGCTGGAAGGAAACCGAATCCGCCTGGATGCGCGAGGAGATCGAGCGCTTCATGTCGGCCACGCCCTGCCCGGCCTGCCGCGGCTATCGGCTGAAGCCCGAGGCGCTCGCGGTCAAGATCGCCGGCAAGCACATTGGCGAGGTCACCGAGCTGTCGATCCGCAAGGCCGACCAGTGGTTCACCGACCTGCCTGCATCGCTCAACGACAAGCAGAATGAGATCGCGGTGCGCGTGCTCAAGGAAATCCGCGAGCGGCTGCGCTTCCTCAACGATGTCGGTCTCGACTATCTGACGCTGTCGCGCAACTCCGGCACGTTGTCGGGCGGTGAGAGCCAGCGCATCCGTCTTGCCTCGCAGATCGGCTCCGGCCTGACCGGCGTACTTTACGTGCTGGACGAGCCGTCGATCGGTCTGCACCAGCGCGACAACGCCCGCCTGCTCGACACGCTGAAGCATCTGCGCGACATCGGCAACACGGTCATCGTCGTCGAGCATGACGAGGACGCCATCCTGCATGCCGACTACGTCGTCGATATCGGCCCGGCGGCCGGCATCCATGGCGGCCACATCATCGCCCAGGGCACGCCGCAGCAGATCATGGCGACGCCCGCTTCGATCACCGGTAAATATCTGTCGGGCGAGCTCGAAGTGGCGACGCCGGCAGCGCGGCGAGAGGCCAAGAAGAACCGCCGGCTGAAGGTCGTCGGCGCGCGCGGCAACAATCTGAAGAACGTCACCGCCGAAATCCCGCTCGGCACGTTTACCGCCGTCACCGGCGTATCCGGCGGCGGCAAGTCGACCTTCCTGATCGAGACCCTGTTCAAGGCGGCGTCGCGCCGCATCATGGGCTCGCGCGAGCATCCGGCCGAGCACGACCGCATCGAGGGGTTGGAATTCCTCGACAAGGTCATCGACATCGACCAGTCGCCGATCGGGCGCACCCCGCGCTCCAACCCCGCCACCTACACCGGCGCCTTCACGCCGATCCGCGACTGGTTCGCCGGCTTGCCGGAGGCGAAGGCGCGCGGCTACCAGCCGGGCCGCTTCTCGTTCAACGTCAAGGGCGGCCGCTGCGAAGCCTGCCAGGGCGATGGCGTCATCAAGATCGAGATGCACTTCCTGCCCGATGTCTACGTCACCTGCGACGTTTGCCACGGCAAGCGTTACAATCGCGAGACGCTCGACGTCCTGTTCAAGGGCAAATCGATCGCCGACGTTCTCGACATGACGGTCGAAGAAGGCGTCGATTTCTTCGCCGCCGTGCCCGGCGTGCGCGACAAGCTGGAGACGCTGAAACGGGTCGGCCTCGGCTACATCCATGTTGGCCAGCAGGCAACGACTTTGTCGGGCGGCGAGGCGCAGCGCATCAAGCTCGCCAAGGAACTATCACGCAAGGCGACCGGCAAGACGCTCTACATCCTCGACGAGCCAACCACCGGCCTGCATTTCCACGATGTAGCCAAGCTGCTTGAAGTGCTGCACGAGCTGGTCGACCAGGGCAACACGGTGGTCGTCATCGAGCACAATCTCGAGGTGATCAAGACGGCTGACTGGGTACTCGATCTTGGCCCCGAAGGTGGTGACGGCGGCGGCGAGCTGGTAGCGTCCGGCACGCCTGAGGAAATCGTTCGCGAAAAACGCAGCTATACCGGGCAGTTCCTGAGGGAATTGCTGGAGCGGCGCCCCGGAGGCAAGCGCGAAGCGGCGGAGTGATGGTAAAGAACGGTCTCATCACGGTCCAAAGCCGCTTCGGCGTGGCCGAAACGATCGATCGCCTGGTCGGGACCGTGGAACGCGCAGGATTGCTGGTCTTCGCCCGCATTGACCACGCCGCCGGTGCGCGCAGTGTCGAAGCTTCCCTGCGTCCGACCCAGCTTCTGATTTTTGGCAACCCGAAAGGCGGCACGCCGCTGATGCAGGACCGGCAACTTGCCGGCATCGATCTGCCGGTCAAGGCACTGGCTTGGGAGGACGAGCAAGGCAAGGTCTGGCTCTCCTGCAATGAGGCGCACTGGCTTGCTGAGCGCCACGGCTTGGGCGACGCCAGTCGCAATGCCGTCGCCGCGATAGCGGCCGGCATGGACAAGGTGATTGCGGCCGCTGTCGGCGCGGGCCAGTTTTGATCATGAGAGCCGCTCGGGCCGATGATCTCCCCACGGTCATCTCGCTCACCACCGACGCCTACGCGCCCTACACTGCCCTGCTCGGCGCACCGCCGATCCCTGTCACCGAGGACTACGTGCCGCGCATAGAACGCGGCGAGGTCTGGCTTTCGGAGCAGGACGGACAGCCGGCCGGCTTGATCGTTCTCGAACGACATGCGGACCATACAATGATCTTCAGCGTCGCCGTTGCGCCCGCCTTTCAGGGCAAGGGTTTCGGCATCGGGCTGCTCGACTGGGCCGAGCAACAGACGCGCCTGTGGAGCTTGCCTGAAATCCGACTCTACACCAATGCCAGAATGGAACGGAACGTTTCGTTGTATAAGGCCTACGGCTTTCGCGAAACGGGTCGCCGGCCCAATCCATATCGGCCAGGATGGACGGTCGTCGACATGGCGAAAGCCGTCGAGACGACCGCCATCGCGTGATCCTTTTCTGCAAACCGGGAGGACGACCATGACTCAATCAGGAACAATCCGCGCCGGCATGGGCGGCTGGACCTTCGAGCCGTGGGACACGTCCTTCTACCCGGACAAATTGTCGAAGGCCAAGCAACTGCATTATGCCAGCCGGCAGGTGCCCACTGTCGAGGTCAACGGCACCTATTATTCGAGCTTCAAGGAGCCGACCTTCGTCAAATGGGCCAACGAGGCGCCGGATGGTTTCGTCTATTCGCTGAAGGGCAACCGCTTCGTCACCAACCGCCGCGTGCTCGGCGAGGCCGGGGAATCGATCATGCGCTTCCTCGGGTCGGGCGTCGCGGCACTTGGCGACAAGCTCGGGCCGATCTTGTGGCAGTTCGCGCCGACCAAGAAATTCGACCCGGACGATTTCGAGGCCTTCCTCAAGCTGTTGCCGGAAAAGCAGGACGGCGTTGCGCTGCGCCACGCCGTCGAGGTGCGCAACGACAGCTTCGTCGTGCCGGAGTTCGCCGCCTTGGCGCGAAAGCACAAGGCCGCCATCGTCTATGCCGACCACGCCAAATATCCGGGGATTGCCGACGTCACCGGCGATTTCATCTATGCCCGGCTGCAGACCGGCAGCGACGACAATCCCGATTGCTACACGCCAAAGGCGCTCGATGAATGGGCGGCGCGCGCAAAAACCTGGGCGGAAGGCAAGGTGCCGGCCGACCTGCCGCGTGTCGCTCCTTCAACCGACGCGCCGGTCAAGCCACGCGACGTGTTCGTCTACTTCATCACCGAGGGCAAGGTCCGCGCTCCGTTCGGCGCCATCGCGCTGATGAAGCGGGTCGCAGGCTGACGCCCCCGCTGTCGGTGATCTGCCTGGCCGGGTCCTCAATTACCGGCTATGCGGCGCGTTCGTCCGGACGCCGATCAACCCTGACGATCTCGTTGAAAGCATCGAGATCGATATAGAAGACCTTGGTGATCTCCGCGATGAGTTCGTCGTGGTCATACCCCTGCGATTTCAGAATGTTGATGGCTGTCAGGATATCGACGCGCTCCGTGAGCCGTCGTTTCTGGTAGTCCTCGACATAGCGCTCCATTGACTGGCCCTGGCTCCCAAGCACCCGAAATGTTGGACGACAACAGATCGCTGGAAGGGCTTGCGCGCAAGCGTGCCGACGCGGGCCGCGCCTTCCCCTGATCTGCCAAGTTGAAACTGCTACGGAAAGCGGCCGACTCACCAAGGCCAAGCAAAATCTAGCACGCAATCTGCAGCGCGCCAGAGTTGCAAAGTAACGGAATCAATAGGAATTCAGACAGTCAGGAATTTGCGGACGTCCGCCCGGTCGAGATCCTCGGCTGGGCCGGTATGGACGATCTGACCGCGGTCCATGATGTTGACCTCATCGGCCAATTCCCGGCAGAAGTCGAGATATTGTTCGACCAGAAGCACGGCGATACCGGCCTGGTCGCGCAGATAGCGGATGGCGCGGCCGATGTCCTTGATGATCGACGGCTGGATGCCTTCGGTCGGCTCGTCGAGCACCAGCAGCTTCGGCCGCATCACCAGCGCCCTGCCGATGGCAAGCTGCTGCTGCTGGCCGCCGGAAAGATCGCCGCCGCGGCGCGCGAGCATCTGCTTCAGCACCGGAAACAATTCGAAGACGTGACCGGGAATGTTGCGATCGGCGCGCTTCAACGGCGCAAAACCCGATTCGAGGTTTTCCCGCACCGTAAGCAGCGGAAATATCTCCCTGCCCTGCGGCACGAATGCGATGCCCGACCGGGCGCGATCATACGCCGCGCTCCGGTCGAGCGCCTTCCCCTCGAAGGCAACGCTTCCGCTCGTCAGCCGGTGATGGCCGACGATCGATCTCATCAAACTGGTCTTGCCGACGCCGTTGCGGCCGAGCACGCAGGTGATCTTGCCGGCGCCGGCCTTCAGCGAGACGCCGCGCAGCGCCTGGGCAGCGCCGTAGTGCAGCGTGGCATTGGAGACTTCGAGCATGGTCAGCGCTTTCTCCAACGCGTGAAGAACGAAAGGTCGAAATGATGGAACGGAACGCGCCAGACCATGTTCATCTCCCCAGATAGACTTCGACGACGCGCTCGTCGGCCGAAACGAAGTCGAGGCTGCCCTCGGAAAGCACCGAGCCTTCGTGCAGGCAGGTAACCTTGACGCCGAGCTCGCGCACGAAATGCATGTCGTGCTCGACGACGATGACAGAATGGTCGCGCGCGATATCCCGGAGCAGCCGCGCGGTTTCCTCGGTCTCGGCGTCGGTCATGCCGGCAACCGGTTCGTCGACCAGCAGCAGCTTCGGATCCTGCGCCAGAAGCATGCCGATCTCGAGCCATTGCTTTTGGCCGTGGCTCAGATTGGCGGCGAGTTCGTCACGCTTGTCGCCAAGCCGGATGATGCCGAGGATGTCGTCGATCTGCCGCACGTCCGCGGCCGAGCGACGATGGAACAGTGCCGGGAAGATCGAGCGCGGGCCTTTCAGCGCCAGCATCAGATTGTCCTCGATCGTGTGGCTTTCGAAGACGGTCGGCTTCTGGAATTTACGGCCGATGCCCATCATGGCGATTTCGGCCTCGTCGTGTTTGGTCAGGTCGACCTCACCGTTGAAGAAAACTTCACCCGCGTCGGGCCGCGTCTTGCCGGTGACGATGTCCATCATCGTCGTCTTTCCGGCGCCGTTGGGGCCGATGATCGCCCGCATCTCGCCCTTGTCGAGCACCAGTGAAAGGTTGTTGATGGCGCGAAACCCGTCGAAGGAAACTGACACGCCGTCGAGATAGAGGATGGTGTTGCTCTTCGACATCAGGCCATCACTCCGCCGGCTGCGGTTCGGCGCCGGAGGCCGACCAGTCGCCCGGCCTTCTCGCCGCCGAGCGGTCGGTTTTCGGCGGCACCGGCGCATCGGGATCGATGCCGGCTTCCTCGACAACCGAGGCCGCCCGCAGCGCCTTGGCGTTGCCGCGCCAGGAATCCCACATGCCGATGATGCCCTTGGGCAGGAACAGCGTGACGGCGACAAACAGTCCGCCCAGTGCAAACAGCCAGAATTCAGGCAGCACGCCGGTGAACCAGGATTTACCGGCATTGACCAGAAGCGCGCCGATGATCGGCCCGACGATGGTGCCGCGCCCGCCGACGGCCGCCCACACCACCACCTCGATCGAATTGGACGGCTCGAATTCGCCAGGGTTGATGATGCCGACCTGTGGCACGTAAAGCGCACCGGCGATGCCGGCCATCACCGCCGACACGGTGAATGCGAACAGTTTGACGTTCTCCGCCCGCCAGCCGAGAAAGCGTGTGCGGCTTTCGGCGTCGCGCACCGCCATCAAAAGCTTGCCGTACTTGGAACCGACGATTGCCCAGGTGACGAAGACGGCAAACGCCAGCATGACGGCGCTGGCCGCGAACAGCGCCGACCGCGTCATGTCGGCCTGCACGTTGAACCGTAGAATGTCCTTGAAATCGGTCAGGCCGTTATTGCCGCCGAAACCCATGTCGTTGCGGAAAAAGGCAAGCAGCAGCGCATAGGTCATCGCCTGGGTGATGATCGACAGATAGACGCCGGTGACGCGGCTGCGGAAGGCAAACCAGCCGAAGACGAAGGAGAGCAGGCCGGGCACCGCAAGCACCATGACCGCGGCAAACCAGAAGTGGTCGAAGCCATACCAGAACCATGGCAATTCCTTGTAGTTAAGGAACACCATGAAATCCGGCAGCAGCGGATTGCCGTAGACGCCGCGCGAGCCGATCTGGCGCATCAGATACATGCCCATCGCATAGCCGCCGAGTGCGAAGAAGGCGCCGTGGCCGAGCGAGAGGATGCCGCAATAGCCCCAGACGAGATCGAGCGCCAAGGCGAGCAGTGCATAGCAGAGGTATTTGCCGGTGAGCGCGACTATATAGGACGGCACGTAAAACGCACTTGTCGGCGAGACCGCAAGATTGAGCAGCGGCACGACGATTGCAACCGCCAGCAGGATGAAGATGGTGATGGCGACGCGGCGGTCGGCGCCGGCGGCAAAGAAGCGTCCCGTGATCATGCTTCCACCGACCTGCCCTTTAGCGCGAACAGACCGCGCGGGCGTTTCTGGATGAACAGGATGATCAGCACCAGGACGACGATCTTGCCGAGCACTGCTCCGGCATAAGGTTCGAGGAACTTGTTGACGATGCCGAGCGAGAAAGCGCCGACCAGCGTGCCCCAAAGATTGCCGACACCGCCGAAAACGACGACCATGAAGCTGTCGATGATGTAGCCGCGGCCGAGATTGGGCGAGACGTTGTCGATCTGGCTGAGCGCGACACCGGCGATGCCGGCAATGCCGGAGCCGAGTGCAAACGTTAGCGCATCGACCCAAGGCGTCCTGATGCCCATCGAGGCAGCCATGCGGCGATTGGCGGTGACGGCACGCATCTGCAGCCCCCAGGGCGTGCGTTTCATCACGTAGAGCAGCACCGCGAACACGCCGAGCGCGAATACCAGGATCCAGAGCCGGTTCCAGGTCACGGCAAGCTGGCCGATATTGAACGAGCCGGACATCCATGACGGGTTGCCTACCTCCTGGTTGGTCGGCCCGAAGATGGTGCGTACGGCCTGCTGCAGGATCAGCGACACACCCCATGTCGCCAGCAGGGTTTCCAGCGGCCGACCGTAGAGATAGCGGATCAGCCCGCGCTCGATGACAAGGCCGACGAGCGCCGCCACCAGGAAGGCCAGCGGCAGGGCGATGACCAGCGACCAGTCGAACAGGCCGGGAAAGGAATTGCGAATAACCTCCTGCACGACGAAGGTCGTGTAGGCGCCGAGCATGACCATCTCGCCATGCGCCATGTTGATGACGCCCATGACGCCGAAGGTGATGGCAAGGCCAATCGCCGCCAGCAGCAGCACCGATCCGAGCGATATGCCGTACCAGATGTTCTGGCCGGCATCCCACAGCGCCAGCGTCGAATTGATGTCGGCGATCGCCGCGGTCGCCGCGTCCTTCACCGCACCTTCGGAACTGGCCTCTACCGACGTGAGCAGCGACACCGCATCGCGGTCGCCGCGCGCACCGATGAGCGCGATAGCCGCCAGCTTGTCGGCCTCCGGCCTGTCTGAAACGAGAACCGACGCGGCGCGGGCCTGTTCGAGCAGCGCCTTGACGTTTGCCACGCTCTCATTGGCGATCGCGGTGTCGAGCGACTCGATGTTTGCCGCGTCCGGCGTCTTGAACATTGTGTCGGCGGCGGCAATCCGCACGGCCGGGTCCTTGGAGCCGAGCGTCAGCGTGCCCAACGCATCGCGAATGACGCGGCGCAGCGTGTTGTTGACCTTGATCTTGGTGATTTCGGCCTTGGCAGCTTCGCCCGACCTTTCGCCGGTGAGCGCATCGAGCAGCTCGATACCGTCGCCGCTCTCCTTGCCGACAAAGACCAGTGAATCGGCCTTGCGGACGTAAAGGCTGCCCTCCGCAAGCGCGGCAAGCGGCCGTTCTACGGCCGGATCGCCGGAAGCCGCAAGCTCGCGCACCACGGCTTCTATCGCCGGAAAATTGGCGGCGGTGGCGAATTTGGCGATGACCACGCGCAGATCTGCTTCGCTGGCGTTCGACGGCAGCAGCGTCCCCAGGAGAAGGAGCAGCATCAGGCCAATCGCGCGGATCAGGATCATTGGTTTCTGGTGGCTCTTGAAGATTGAATGTCGCCTCCGGGCAGGCTGGAGGAGGAGCCTGCCCGGAGGCTTGCGGGTCTGGGAGGACAGACCGGGAGGATCAGTTGGTTCCCTTGCCGCCGCATTTGCCGGTGGCAACGTTGAAGTTGCCGCAGGACAGAGGCGCGCGCCAATCGGAGATCAGGTCCTTGGAGTCAGGCAGGTAGTCGGACCACTCGTCGCCCATCACCAGGCCTGGCGTCTGCGAGACGGTTTCGAACTGGCCGTCGGCCTGGATTTCGCCGATCAGCACCGGCTTGGTGATGTGATGGTTCGGCATCATCGTCGAATAACCGCCGGTCAGGTTCGGCACCGAGACGCCGACCATGGCGTCGATGACCTTGTCCGGATCGGTGGTGCCGGCCTTCTCGACCGCCTTCACCCACATGTTGAAGCCGATATAATGGGCTTCCATCGGGTCGTTGGTGGTGCGCTTGTCGTTCTTGATGAATTTGTGCCAGTCGGCGATGAACTTCGCGTTCTCGGGCGTGTCGACGCTCTCGAAATAGTTCCAGGCGGCGAGATGGCCGACCAGCGGCGCAGTGTCCAGACCGGCAAGCTCTTCCTCGCCGACCGAGAAGGCCATGACCGGGATGTCCTCGGCCTTGATGCCCTGGTTGCCGAGCTCCTTGTAGAACGGCACGTTGGCGTCGCCATTGACGGTCGAGACCACGGCGGTCTTCTTGCCGGCCGAGCCGAACTTCTTGATCGCCGAAACTTCGGTCTGCCAGTCGGAGAAGCCGAACGGCGTGTAGTTGACCATGATGTCTTCCGCAGCGACGCCCTTGGCCTTCAGATAGGCCTCGAGGATTTTGTTGGTGGTGCGCGGGTAGACGTAGTCGGTGCCTTCGAGAACCCAGCGCTTCACCGAACCGCCGTCCTCGCTCATCAGATAGTCGACCGCGGGAATGGCTTGCTGGTTCGGCGCCGCACCGGTGTAGAACACGTTGCGTTCGCTCTCCTCGCCCTCATACTGGACGGGATAGAAAAGGATGTTGTCGAGTTCGCTGAACACCGGCAGCACCGATTTGCGCGACACCGAGGTCCAGCAGCCGAACACCGCCGCGACCTTGTCCTTGGAGATCAGCTCGCGCGCCTTTTCGGCGAACAGCGGCCAGTTGGAAGCCGGATCGACGACCACCGCCTCGAGCTTCTTGCCGAGCAGGCCACCCTTGGCATTCTGCTCTTCGATGAGCATCAGCATGGCGTCCTTCAGCGTCGTCTCCGAGATCGCCATGGTTCCCGACAGCGAATGGAGGATGCCGACCTTGATGGTGTCGTCGGCCGCCTTGGCGGGAACGCTCATCAGCAGGCCGGCGGTGACCACGCCGGCCGAAAACATTTTTGTTATTGTCGAGAAACTGCCCCTCATACTTTTAAACTCCCAAGCTGGTTAACTGCATCGGAACAGACCATGCAACGGCTGTGCCAATCACCGGCGAAAGATCGGAGGGTTTGAGATTTCCCAGCCCTGTCAGTCGGTTAATGTATTAGCCGCAGGAGATGAACCTCGCCTGCCAGGTTTGAAATGAGAAAAGATCACTCGTACCAGCCTAAGTTTTACTCATATACAGGCCAATGCCCGAATTTTGAGCAGCATCATATGAGCGCTGGCGAGGATTGCAGCGCCGCAGCGAAATGGGGCAAGTTCGAACCCTTAAACGAGCGACGCCATGGCCTTCCGAACGTCTTGCATTTTCATCACCATGCTTCTGCTGGCGACGACGACCGTAGCGCGCGCCGGCTTCAGCGACGGCAAGCTGCCGGACGGCTCCTATCATTGCGAAGTCTATCTGCTGGGCATGTTCCTCAGCCTCGGCGACATCACCATCAAGGGAAACGTCTATAGCGGTCCGGTTAGCTTCGGCACCGCGCCGCAGAGTTATAACTACCAGATGGATGCAGACGGGGTGATTACCTGGCTGGGTCCGCTGGGCGGCTACACCAGCGGTGGCAACTCGATCTCGCTTACGCAAGCGACGCTGGAAAGCGGAACCACCCCGTCCTTCGACATCATCATGAAGCAGCCAGACGGCGCCTTTACCGCCTCGACCTGCACGAAGCGTTGAAAAGTACGGAACCTGGCGAGCTTCCGTACTCCGAAGTAGAAGCCGCCTAGCTCTCCGCCGCCATGTCGAGCGCCAGCCGGGTCATATCGGTGAAAAGGCCCTGGCGTTCGGAATAGTCGGTCTGCTCGCCGGTTGCCACATTGTCGACGACGGTCAGGATCGACAGCGCCCGGGCGCCGAAATCGGCCGCAATGCGGTAGAGTGCGCTGGTTTCCATATCCACGGCGAGCGCCCCCTGTGCCTGTGCTTCGGCAAAGCGTTCGCGCCCCAGCGGATGATAAAAAATGTCGCTGCAGATCGTCAGCCCGGCCCGATGGTCGATGCCGAGTTCCGCAGCGCGGGCCAACGCCTGGGCCAACAATGCCGGATCGGGGCCGGCATCGGCACGATAGAGCCCAAAAACCTGGCCGCTCTCCGCATTTTCGCCACGCACCGATTGTGCGATCACCAGGCTGCGCAGCGCCGTCTCGGCGGTCAGGCCACCGCAGGTGCCGGTGCGGATCAACGTTTTCGCACCGTAGAAATCCAGCAGCTCGTGCACGTAGACCAGGAATGACGGGACGCCGATGCCGGTGGACTGGACGCTGACAGGCTTGCCGCGAAACAACCCGGTAAAGCCGAGCGCGCCGCGGCGGCGGTTGACGCAGCGCGGCGCTTCCAGAAAGGTCTCCGCCATCCATTCAGCGCGCTGCGGGTCGCCCGGCAGCAGCACCGTGCTTGCGTAGTCGCCTTTGCTAGCCTCGTTGTGTGGCGTCACGGCATGCTTTCCAAAACCCGTCGCCCGTTTCGCCTGCAATCATGGCAGTCTCACGACATTGCGCAAGCGGAGCGTTGGAAGCGGTCAGGATTCCAGCATGTCCTTTACGATCGTGGCCAATTGCTTGAGCGAAAACGGCTTCGGCAAGAAGCCGAAATGCGCGTCGGCCGGCAAGTTCTTGGCGAACGCGTCTTCGGCATAGCCGGACACGAAGATGAACTTGATGTCGGGCTGCCGTTTGCGCAATTCGCCAAGCAGCGTCGGGCCGTCCATTTCCGGCATCACCACGTCCGACACCACGACGTCGACCTTGCCGCCGAGCGCTTCGTAGACTTCAAGCGCCTCGACGCCCGACGACGCCTCGTGGACGGTGTAGCCGCGCGATTTCAGCGCCCGCATGCCGCCCATGCGCACGGCGTCCTCGTCCTCGACCAGCAGCACCGTGGCCGAGCCCGACAGATCCTTGGCTGAGTCGGCGATCTTGGCGGGGGCGGCCGGCACTTCTCCAGCCTCGCCCGCCTTCCTTGCCTCCGCAATGTGCCGCGGCAGGAAGATGCGGAACACGGATCCCTTGCCGACTTCGGAATCGCAGAAGATGAAGCCGCCTGTCTGCTTGATGATGCCATAGACCATGGACAGGCCGAGTCCGGTTCCCTTGCCAACCTCCTTTGTCGTGAAGAAGGGCTCGAAGATCTTTTTCAGCACATCAGGCGCGATGCCGCTGCCGCTGTCCTCGACCTCGACCAGCACATAGTCGGCCGGAGTAAGTTCGCGGTAGGAAAAGGTCTTGCACTCTCCGGCGCTGACGTTGCGGGTGCGCACCGTGAGGTCGCCGCCGGCCGGCATCGCATCGCGCGCATTGACCACCAGATTGACCACCACTTGCTCGAACTGCCCGATATCGACCCTGACCGGCCACAGGTCGCGGCCATGGTCGATCTTGAGCTTGATGTCGTTGCCGACCAGCCGGGCAAGCAGCATCCTGAGATCGGCGAGCACGTCGGTCAGGTTGAGCACCTCCGGCCGCAGCGTCTGCTTGCGCGAAAAGGCCAGCAACTGCCGCACCAGCGAGGCCGCCCGGTTGGCATTCTGCTTGATGTTCATGATGTCCGGGAATGACGGATCGGACGGCCGGTGGTTGGTCAACAGCAGGTCCGAGGCCATGATGATGGCGGTCAGCACATTGTTGAAATCATGCGCGATGCCGCCGGCGAGTTGGCCGACCGCCTGCATCTTCTGGCTCTGCGCCATCTGGCCCTCGAGGGCCTTTTGCTCAGTGGTCTCCACGGCATAGACGATGGCCGATTCCTCGGCGCCCTCGCCACCGGTTCCGTCTGCGACCGCGTTGACGTAGAAGCGTATGTGGCGCTCCTCGTTGCCGGGCAGCACCGTATCGATCGGCTCGATGTCAGCCTGTTGCTGGCGTGCCTTTTCAAAGGCCGCGGCGAAAGCCGGCCGGTCGCGCTCGTGGATCACCGTATCCAGCCGCACACGGCGATCGACCGCGTCGCGGTCGACGACCGAGGAAAACAGCGACAGGAACGGCGCATTGGTGCGCAGGATGCGGCCGGCATGGTCGACGCCGGCTATCGCCATCGGCGTCGAGTTGAAGAACCGCGTGAAGCGTATTTCCGATGCGCGGAGGTCGGCCGAAGCGTCCTCGCCTTGCGTCCGGTTGAGCACGATGGTGCGAGTCGGGCCGTTGAGCCCCTCTCGGCTGGCCGAGACACGATGCATGAAGCGCACCGGCAGCGCCTCACCGGTCATCGTCGTCAGATCGAGGTCGATAACGGCATTGCGCGTGGTACCAGCGTCGGCCTTGACCGAACGGACCAGCGCCATGCCGTCGCCGGCAACGATCTCCGGCAGCGTGATGGCGCCGGGAGTGAAGCTGGCCAGGTCGATGCCCAGCCACTCCGCAAGGGTCGCGTTGATATAGGTGACGCGGCCTTCCTGGTCGGCCGAAAAGAAGCCGGCCGGCGCATGGTCGAGGTGATCGATCGCCTTTTGCAGGTCGCGAAAGAACCGCTCCTGCTCGGCTCGTTCCTGCGAGATGTCGGCAAGCTGCCAGGCAAGCATGGGCAGCCGCTGGCCGGGAACGCTGAAGGCGCGGGCCCGAACGCGGTACCAGCGAGCGCCCGGTTCGGCGCCTGGCCGAATGGACTGCGCGAGCCGAAACTCGCCGTCGCCAGGCTGGCCGTCACGCAGGCCGGACGCCAGCCGGTATATGGTCACCGAGGCCTCGGGAACGTCTGAAAGCAAACCTTCGACGGTCTTGAGGTCGGCGGCCGACTCGGCACCCGTCATATCGGCATAGGTCCGGTTGGCGTAGATGATACGGCCTTTGGTGTCGGTGACCAGGAGACCTTGCGACATCGAATCGACGAAAGCTTTCGACAGTTCGTCGCTTGTCGAGCGCGGCGTGATGTGCACGAAGCCGATCGCAGTGGCGAATAGAAAGCCGACGCCGATCATCGCCAGCACGCCAAGCATGCCGAGCAGGAATGGATCGCCAAGGCGCTCGCGGAAAAGGCCGAAGACGATCGCTGCCCCAGTCAGGACGACGATGAAGACGATGAGCCGGGTGACCGCTCCCGGTCGCGTGTTCTGGTCGACGATAGGTACCGGATAGAAATCGCCGCGCGCTTCCTTGGCCATGTGCCCCCTGCTCGTGAATTCCGGTGTCGGTTGAATCATATTCTCAGGGTTGGGAAAAGGCCCGGCTGCAGATGTCCGCTAAAAATGACGCCGTTCGGCTCCCGGCGTTTCAAGCTGTTCACGAAGCGTGAAAGGCAACTTGCGGTGGCCTGCCGCAACAGTCTAGTGTCGCTTCTCTTCGAAAGCTGATTTTGGGGGAACCAATGCTGCAATGGCTGGATGGCGTGGCGGGTCCTGGTTATGCCGCAGCAATCCTATGGACGTTTGCAGTACTTGTCCTTCTGCTCATCATTCTTGTTATCATCAGGCTGGTCCGCAGCCTGACGTTCGGGACATTCGTCGCCGGCGGCAGGAACCGCAAGACGCGGCTGGCTGTCATGGATGCCACAGCGGTCGACAGTCACCGGCGGCTGGTGCTGGTGCGCCGTGACGATATCGAGCACCTGCTATTGATCGGTGGTCCGACCGATGTCGTCGTCGAGCGCGACATCAGGCTCTCGGCGTTGCGGCGCCCGGCATTGACCGGAGACAACGGCCACCAGCCGGCAGCAAGGTCTGCTTCGACTACAGCCGCGCCGGTGAGGCAAGCGCCACCGCAGCCGGCAAGCGTAACCGCGACCCCTGTCCGAGCCCGCCAGACGGCGACGATGCCGGCAACAATGCCGGCGCCGGCGCCGAAACCGGCATCGAACGTCACGCCGTTGCCAAGTTATGGATCCGTCAACGCCAGTGCCTCGCGGCATGCGCAGCCGCCGGCAAGACAGGACTCCCCGGCAAGATACGAGCCGCCGGCACAGCACGAGTCGATTGACGATGCGCTGATGAAGGAGCTGGAGGTTTCCCTCGACGAGCCACGCTTCAGCCAAACGCCGAGCAAGCCGGTGGCGAAGGCATCACCCTCTCTCGACGACGAGATGACGAAGCTCCTCGGCGAGTTGTCCAATCAGAAAAGATAGGCCGATAGCGAACGGCCAATGAAAATGGCCGGAAAACCGGCCATTGTGAACGCTTTACCGATGCCGCTGTTTTTCCCGGCGACTCAGTCGTCGCGGTAGACCTTCTCGCGCCGCTCATGGCGCTCCTGTGCCTCGATCGACAAGGTGGCGATCGGGCGCGCGTCGAGCCGCTTCAGCGCGATCGGCTCGCCCGTCTCCTCGCAATAACCGTAAGTGCCTTCGTCAAGGCGCTGGAGGGCCGAATCGATCTTGGAGATGAGTTTTCGCTGGCGATCGCGGGCGCGAAGTTCGATGGCGCGGTCGGTTTCGGAGGAGGCGCGATCGGCGAGGTCGGGGTGGTTGGCGTTTTCCTGCTGCAGGATTTCAAGAGTTTCGCGCGCTTCGCGCAAGATGTCGTTCTTCCAGGTGACGAGCTTCATGCGAAAGTAGGATTTCTGCCGCTCGTTCATGAACGGCTCGTCTTCGGAGGGTACGTAATCGGCGGTAACGATGTCGTTCATTCGACTCACCCAACAAACCCCAAATTTGGCGCCTATATATTCGCGGACCGAAAGCTGCACAAGGTCAATCGACGACAGTTTCACGCAATTGTTAGTCTCGGACAAAACGGCGTCGGCGATGCCCTTTTTGCGAAGAATACGACCGAATCCGTACATGATTCGCTATGCTTGAGGGGCGCTTGCCATTGCGCACGGAGCTCTTCTGATGGCAAATCCTGCGGCGTGCTGACGGGTTCGGTGCCCGGCACAACGGGGATCCGGTGACCAGACTTTACCTGCTGAGGCATGCGAAGGCCGGCTGGGCGCTGCCTGGCGTGGCTGACTTCGACCGCCCGCTCGATCCATCCGGCTTCGCCGATGCCGAAGCGATGGGCGTCCTGATGCGTTCCCGCAAATACGCACCGGCCCTCACCCTTTGCTCAAGCGCCAAGCGCGCCCGCCAGACGCTGGAAAGCCTGGCTGGCCACACGGACACGGGCCGGGTGCTGTTCTGTGACACCCTCTACAGCGACGATGCCGCCGCGTACCTCACTGCCATCCGGCAGAATGGCGGGCTGGATGCCTTGCTCGTCATCGGCCACAATCCGATGATTGAGGATCTCGCCATGGCGCTCTCAGGCGACGGCAACGAAACCGCGCGGGCCATGCTGAACCACGGCTTCCCGACCTCCGCACTTGCGGTGGTCCGGTTCAACGGCAGACTTGCCGAGGCTGCGCCAGGCACCGGCTATCTCGAAGCCTTCCTGACGCCTGCCGATATCTGAGGCCATTTCAAAGCCGCGCATCAAAGCCTATATCGGATCCTGACCGGCCCGCGAGAACAGATTTGGCATCATCGCTGACGACTTTTACCGACGAGGCGAAGATTGCCTTGGATACGTTGTCAGGCCGCGCTGCCGGGCTTTTCGCTCCGTCGCTGCGTCTTGGCGTGACCGGGCTGTCCCGCGCCGGCAAGACGGTGTTCATCTCGGCCCTTGTGCACAATCTCGTCCATGGCGGACGCTTGCCGCTGTTTGAGGCACAAAAATCGGGGCGCATCGCCAGGGCTTTTCTCGAAGAGCAGCCGGACGACGCGGTCCCACGCTTCCAGTACGAGGATCACATCGCAGCTCTTGTCGACGATCGCGTCTGGCCGGATTCGACGCGTGCGATTTCCGAACTGAGGCTCACCATCGAATACGAATCGGCCTCTGGCTGGAGCCGCATGTTTTCCGCCGGCAAATTGTCGGTCGACATCGTCGATTATCCCGGCGAATGGCTGCTCGACCTGCCGCTGCTCGGCAAGTCCTACGCCGATTTTTCGCGTGAGGCCTTCGAGATGGCCGTGTTGGCGGTGCGTGTCGACCTTTCGCGGGAATGGCGGGCGCTCTCCGATCCGGTCGACCCCAACGCCGAGGCCGACGAGATGACGGCGCGCCGTCTCGCTGAGAGCTTCGCGGCCTATCTCAAGACCTGTAAACTCGACGAGCGGGCGCTTTCGACCTTGCCGCCCGGCCGCTTCCTGATGCCCGGCGATCTTGAAGGCTCGCCCGCTCTCACCTTCGCGCCGCTGCCGAATCTGGGCGGCCGGCGCGCCCGCTCGGGATCGCTGCAGGCTATGATGGAGCGGCGCTACGAGGCTTACAAGACGCATGTCGTCAAACCGTTTTTTCGCGAACACATCACGCGTCTCGACCGCCAGATCGTGCTGATCGACGCATTGCAGGCATTGAATGCCGGCCCCGGTGCGATGGCCGATCTAGAGCGCGCGGTCACCGAAATCCTGTCCTGTTTCCGGCCCGGCCGGGGCAATTTCCTGACCGACCTGTTTTCGAGGCGTATCGACCGTATATTGGTGGCCGCGACCAAGGCCGACCATCTGCACCACGAAAGCCACGACCGGCTGCAGGCGATCGTGCGGCGGCTAGCCGACCGAGCCGTGGCGCGGGCGAATTTCACCGGCGCCGACGTCAACGTCGTCGCTATGGCTGCCATGCGCGCGACCCGGGAAGGCACGGTCAAGCAGGGCCGCGAGACTTTGCCGGTCATTATCGGCATGCCGTTGCGCGGCGAAAAAATCGATGGCGAAACCTTTGACGGAAAGACAGAAACAGCCATATTTCCCGGTGACTTGCCGGAGAAAGTTGATGCGGTGTTCGATGTTTCCGAATCGACCCGCCGGCAGAACGATGACGACCCCGCGATCCGCTTCGTGCGCTTTCGCCCGCCGAAACTCGAGCGCACCGCCGAGGGCGTCACGCTGTCGCTGCCGCATATCAGGCTCGACCGCGCGCTGCAGTTCCTGATCGGAGATCATCTCGCATGAGTGCGCCCCGCAGACCGGCGGCCTTTCGCATCGAGCCGGAGCCCCAGCAGAAGGAAGATTCGACGGCTCACCATACTGCGTCCGGGGCCGCGCCGGCGCGAAAGCCGCGTACCGTGACGGCGGATCTTGCCGTGGTCACACCGGCGGAGATCGACGTCTTCGACGAGCCTGATATCGTCGCCGCCGAACCGCCGCCGGCGATTGCGCCGCGAAAACGTTCGCTGCTTGGCAGCCTGTTCTTCGGCGCGCTGGGCGTTCTGGTTTCGCTCGCCGTCGGCCTCTGGACCGACCAGCTGATTCGCGACCTGTTCGAGCGCGCCGAGTGGCTGGGCTGGCTGGCTGCCGCTATGGCCGCGATCGCCATCCTGGCGCTTCTGATCATCCTCGTGCGCGAATTCATGGCGATTGCCCGCCTTGCCGAGGTCGAAAAGTTGCAGAAGCGGGCGCTCGATGCAATTGCCCGTGACGATCCGAAGGCCGCCCGCGCCGTGGTCGACGAGTTGTCGGTCTTTGTCTCGGCCAAGCCTGAAACCGCGGCCGGCAGGCGCTCGCTGGCCGAATTGCGCGGCGAGATCATTGACGGCGGCAATCTGGTGCGCCTGGCCGAGACCGAGATACTCGGCCCGCTCGATGCCCGCGCCAGGGTGATGATCCTCGAAGCGGCGAAGCGCGTCTCCCTGGTGACCGCGGTCAGCCCCCGCGCGCTGGTCGACGTCGCTTATGTCGTGTTCGAAGCCGGCCGGTTGATTCGCCGGCTGTCGGAACTTTATGGCGGCCGCCCCGGCACGCTTGGCTTTTTTCGCCTGGCGCGCAGCGTTCTGGCCCATCTCGCGGTCACCGGGTCGATCGCCGTCGGCGACAGTTTCGTCCAGCAGATCGTCGGCCACGGCCTTGCCGCCCGGCTCTCGGCCAAGCTCGGCGAAGGCGTCGTCAACGGCATGATGACTGCGCGCATCGGCATTGCAGCGATGGAAACCGCAAGGCCCCTGCCCTTTTACGCGGTCAGGCGGCCCGGATTGGGCGATTTCCTCTCCGCGCTGACCTCCTTTGCAGCAAAGAAAGAAAAAGAAACATCCGCTTCCGGAACGTGACTATTGCCTTGGGGTGACAAAGCATTAACCAATCTTGTCCATGGTCGGAAGCGTCCAAACCAGTCTCTTTGTTGCCGGGTGTCGTCGATGAAAAGCGTTATTCTGTCCAGCGGGCTGCCCGTGGCGCTCGCGCTTGTCGCAACCGTCGGCATTGCCGGAAAGACCTCGGCGGCGGAACCGGACAAGCAGTTCTTTCGGTCGGTCGAAGGCAAATGGGTCGGCCCCGGGGAAATCGTTGCCGGCAAATACAAGGGCACGAAATTCACCTGCAGCTTCATCGGCTCGACGCCTGACGGCAAGGTCGGCATGTCGCTCGACGGCGGCTGTCGGGTAGGCATGTTCACCCAGCAGATGTCGGCAACGATCGAACACAAGGGCCGGCAGGGCTACAAGGGTAGCTTTATGGGCGGGGCCGCCGGCTCCGGCCTCGACATTATCGGCGGCAATGTCGTCGATGCGCACAAGGTGGTTTTCACCATCAATCGCAATCAGTTGCGCGGCGTGATGCAGGCGCTTGTCCCCGACGACAATTCGATGACAGTGACCGTTGCCGTGCGCGTCGACCAGCAGCTGGTCCCGGTCATCGGCATGAAGCTGAAGCGGATCGATGCAGTCGAGGTCGGCTCCATAACTCCGAACTGAGCTTTCAGCGTGAGAAGGGCGGCGGCCAAACGGCGCCGCCCTCTTTTGATTTGCAAATAAGTGCTCAGCCTTTGATCGCGGCAATCACCTCGTCATAGGCCTTGCAGGCCGCGGCTGCTGTCGTGCCGCCCTGATACTTGGTTGTCACCGCCTGAAAGGGCCGCGACTTGATCGTCGCTCGCCCTTCACTGGCCGAAGCCGGGTCCTTAGCGCCGGATTGCTGGAACAAGCAACGCGCGGGAGCCCATTATCCTGTTCAGTGCGCCTGCAATATCGCCTTCACAACGCGCCGGATTCGCACTGTTCGATCCGCCCCGAAGCCCCTATCTTGGCCGCTTGTTGCAAGAGAGCGGAACGGCAGGCATGGCGGCAGAGGCATCAAACGGCGATCTGATCCAGGTGGTGGCGCTGCTTGCCGCCGGCGTCGTTGCGGTGCCGATCTTCAGGCGTATCGGACTTGGCTCCATCCTCGGCTATTTGACGGCCGGCGTCGTGATCGGTCCGTTCGGGCTGCGCATTTTTTCCGAATCGGAAGCCATTCTTCATGTCGCCGAACTCGGCGTCGTCATGTTCCTGTTCATTATCGGGCTGGAGATGCAGCCGTCACGGCTATGGGGCATGCGCCGCGAGATCTTCGGGCTTGGCGCGCTGCAGGTCGGCGTCTGCGCGGTCCTGCTGACCGGCGTCGGCCTGGCGGGAGGTTTCCCGATCGCGCAATCCTTCGTCGCCGGCGCCGGTTTCGTACTCACCTCGACGGCAATCGTCATGCAATTGCTGGAAGAACGCGGCGACCTGGCCACGCCCAAGGGCCAGCGCATCGTCTCGGTCCTGCTTTTGGAAGACCTGGCCATCGTGCCGCTGCTGGCGCTGATCGCCTTCCTCGCGCCGGGCGGCGCCGACATGAGCCTGTCGGATCGGTTGACGGAGGTCGGCATCGGCCTTGCCGCGATCGTCGGGCTGGTGCTTGCAGGACGCTATCTGCTCAATCCGTTCTTCCGTATCCTGGCGGATGCGCGCGCCCGTGAGGTGATGACCGCAGCCGCCCTTCTGGTCGTGCTCGGGTCGGCGCTCGCCATGCAGCTTTCCGGCCTGTCCATGGCGATGGGCGCCTTCCTGGCCGGCGTGCTTTTGTCGGAATCGACCTTCCGCCATCAGCTGGAGGCGGACATCGAACCGTTCCGTGGCATTCTGCTCGGACTGTTCTTCCTCGCCGTCGGCATGTCGCTCGACCTGCATGTGGTCGTCGTCAACTGGCAGCTCATTGCCATCTATGTCGTCGCCTACATGATGATGAAGGCGATCGGCATCTATATCGTCGCCCGCATTCTCAAAACCGGCCACCGGGAAGCGCTCGAGCGCGCGGTCTTCATGGCGCAAGGCGGCGAATTCGCCTTCGTCCTCTATTCCGCAGCGGCGGCTGTCGGTATCATCGATAGCCAGGCCAATGCGATGCTGACCGCCATCGTCATCATTTCCATGGTGCTGACGCCCTTAGCGATCATAGCATTGCGGTATCTGACGCCACGCGACGAGCAGTCGCTTGAAGGCGTCGATGTCGCCGAAGGCCTGACCGGCAGCGTGCTGATCATCGGCTTTGGCCGGTTCGGCCAGATCGCCAGCCAGCCGCTTTTGTTGCGCGGGATTGATGTGTCGATCATCGACAATGAGGTCGAGATGATCCAGGCGGCGGCCGATTTCGGCTTCAAGGTCTATTACGGCGACGGCACGCGGCTGGACATCCTGCGTGCCGCGGGAGCCGGGCGCGCACGCGCCGTGCTGATCTGCGTTGACAAGCCCGATGCCGCCGTGCGCATCGCCGAGCTCATCAAGGCGGAGTTTCCGTTGCTGACGGTGCTGGCGCGGGCTTTCGACCGCGGCACGGCATTGCAGCTCATTCGTGCCGGCGTCGACTATCAGCTCCGCGAGACGTTCGAATCGGCGCTTGTCTTCGGCGGCTCGACACTGGAAGCTCTCGGCGTCGATCCGGAAGAGGTCGCCGAGGTAGTCGAGGACGTCCGCCGCCGCGATGCTGCCCGTTTCGAACTTCAACAGGCAGAAGGCATCCGCGCCGGGCGGCGCTTCCTCAAAGGCAATATCGGCACCCCCATCCCGACGCCGCTCAGCACGCCACGGCGCGTGGGCCAGGCGCTCAACGAGGAGACGGCCGGCGTGCTGCAGAAATCCGAGCCGGCCGATTAAACGTTGGAGAGACGCGAATGATGAACGAACTGGACGAGCGCGCTGTCTCCATCACCAGATTCTGGCGCGACGCCGGGGAGGACGCGTGGTTCGAGAAGAACGACGCCTTTGATGCCGACTTCCGCACCCGGTTTCTCGATTTGCACTTTGCCGCCGCCCGCCGCGAATGCGACGGCTGGTCCGAACACGCCGAAGGGTCGCTGGCACTGATGATCCTGCTCGACCAGTTTCCGCGAAACTGCTTTCGCGCCACCGGCCACATGTACGCCACGGACCCGCTGGCGCGGCATTTCGCCGGGAAAGCGATCGCTGCCGGCCATGACCTGGCACTCGACGAAGAGCTCCGCGTTTTTCTCTATCTGCCCTATGAGCATTCGGAGGACCTCGCCGATCAGCTCAAATCGGTAGAGCTTACCGCCGCCAAAGCCCCGATCTATCTGAAATATGCGATCGAGCATCGCGACATCATCCAGCGCTTCGGCCGCTTTCCGCATCGAAACAGGATGCTTGGCCGCGAGACGACACCGGACGAACAAATGTTCCTCGACGGAGGTGGGTTCTCCGGCTGATTTCAGGCACCGATGGCGACAGCATCAGGTTTTCCACCAATCCCGGCCTGACGCCAGCCGTTCAATGCCCGATGTGTCGACGGCGGCCAGCCGCTCCGATACGCTCTTGCCGTCGACCACAAGCTCCGGCGCAATTTCTGCCAGCGGCGCCAGCACGAAGGCGCGCTCCAGCATGCGCGGATGCGGCACCTCCAGTCCGGTCTCGTGGATGATGCGGTCGCCGAACACCAGAATGTCGATATCGATCAGGCGTGGACCCCAGCGCTCCTCGCGCACCCGCTTCAGTTTTCGCTCGGCGTCGAGGCAAAGGTCGAGCAAAGCCCGTGGCGCGAGCGCGGTCGAGATTTCGGCCGCCGCGTTGAGGAAATCCGGCTGATCGAGCTTGCCCCAGGGCGGCGTGCGGTAGAGCGACGAAACGGCAACGACGCGCGTTCTCTCGTTGGCATCCAGAATGCCCAGTGCCGCAGCCATTGACTTCGCCGGATCACCGAGATTGCCGCCAAGGCTGAGATAGACGGTGTTGTTGTTGTTACTATTCTGGCCAGACAACGGTCACCTCGACATGATCGAGCACACCCGGCACCGGGGCGTTCGGCTTGCGCACGGTGATCTCGGCCTTTTTGATCTGCGGAAACCGCGCCGTCAGCGCCCTCGCCACTTCGAGCGCCAGCGCTTCGATCAGAAAGCGCCGTTCGCCGGTAATGATCTTCTCGATGACCGCAAAGGCGATGCCGTAATTGACGGTGTCCTCGATGGAATCCTCGACCAGCGCCCGCCCGGGATCCACCATGAGTGCCGCATCGACATAAAAGCGCTGGCCGAGCGTCTCTTCTTCGTCCAGCACACCGTGCCGGGCAAAGAAGGCGCAGTTCTTCATGCGGATGACATACATGGCTCAGCTTTCCCCGATCTCACGTGCCAGCATAGCATCGGCGATGGCCAGCGCATCCACGTTGATTGCGACATCGTGGACGCGAAAGAGATGCGCGCCTTTGAGCCTCAGGATGACGCTGGTGGCCGCGGTCCCGGCGCCTCTTGCGGCTGCGTCGCGGCCGGTGACGGTGCCGATAAAGCGCTTTCGCGATGTGCCGGCCATCAGTGGAAAACCCAGCGCATGAAGTTCGGAAAACCGTGCCATCAGGTCAAGATTTTCCGCTGCCGTCTCCTTGGCAAAGCCGAAGCCCGGATCGAGCACGATATGATCGTCGGCAACACCGCTCCGCCGCGCGATTTCCAGCGACTTCCTGAGGAAGAAGAGCTGATCGGCAATCACGTCGGGCAGTTTCTGCCGGTCCCGTCCCGTGTGCATGACGACAAGGCCAGCGCCGGTTTCGGCCGCGACGCGGGCAATGCCCGGTTCGCGCTGCAGGCCCCAGACGTCATTGACGATATGCGCGCCGGCTTGAACGGCAAGCCGGGCCGTATCCTCGCGATAGGTATCGACCGAGATCAGCGTTCCGCCGGCCTTCACCAGCGCCTCGATGACGGGCAGTATGCGGGTTTGTTCCTCCTTTGCGGAGACCGCAGACGCCCCGGGACGTGTCGATTCTCCGCCGATGTCGATGACGGAGGCCCCCTCCTCGACCATGCGGCGCGCCTGGGCCACTGCTTTTTCCGGCGCATCGAACAGGCCGCCGTCGGAAAAACTGTCCGGCGTGATGTTGAGGATGCCGACGACCACGGCCTTGCCGCCAAGGTCGACATGGCGTCCGTGCGCCAACTGCCATCGCCCTGTCATCATTGCCCATCAACCATGTTCGATCCCGCGGCGTGGCGGGGGATCAATTCCGTTGCGCCGAGGACGGCGGTAAAGCAAGGTGGGGAAAGAGGCAACACGATGAAACGATCCCTCCTCTGCGCCCTGATGCTCGCTCTGACCGCATTCCCGGCCGGCGCTGCAACGCTCGTCAAGACATATAGTTATTTCCCGATCGGCGGCAGGACGCTCGACGACATCGAGACCCAGCTGTCGAAACTCGGGCCTCAGGTGAAAAGCACCGGGTCGCGGCATCCGGGAGCTACCCAGATGGCGTTCACCACCCGCGTCAGCTATGCGCAAAAGCCGGGCTCGTGCTGGATTGCCGACGCTGTCGTCACCGTCAAGGTCAAGGTCATCCTTCCTGAGTGGCGCCGCCCGCGCAAAGCCGATGCCGGCGTCAGGCTGTTCTGGGATACGTTGTCCGCCGACATCAAGCGCCATGAGGAACGCCACGTCGAGATTGCCAAGAACCACGGCCGCGAACTAGAAGACGCCTTGAAGGCGAGCTACCCGGAAAAGACCTGCGAACTGGCAAAGGCCGAGGCCGCAAAAATCACTGCGGCCATGCTTGCCAAACACGACCAGGACCAGATGCGCTTCGATCGTGTCGAAAGCGCCAATTTCCAAAGCCGCATCCTGCGGCTTTTGCACTATCGCATCGAGCGCATTGAGAACGGCCGGCTCGCTCCCGGCTGAACTCCGCGTCGTCGGACAAAGCCAATTTTGCCGAAACATAGTGCCAGCTTCGGAAAACTTTCGAGCCGCTGTCGAAATCGGCCTATAGCGAACGACATATGCCAGTTCGCAGGGATCAGCCTCCGGCAACGCCAATCGGCGTACTAGATGCTTCCCAGCCCGTCGCGGACGTGCACGCAGGCATAATGGATGAACGGATATGGACCAGGCTGTCGACAAGCAAACGATGGTGGAAACCAGCGCGCCGCTGACCGAAACCGAGAAAAACGCCATCATCGGGGGCGTGCTTTTGTCGATGTTGCTGGCGGCACTCGACCAGACCATCGTCGCGCCGGCGATGCCGACGATGGCACGTCTGCTCGGGCATGCCGAATATCTGCCATGGATCGTGACCGGCTATCTTCTGACCGCGACCGCCGTGGCGCCGCTCTACGGCAAGATCTCCGATATTTATGGTCGCCGGCCGACCGTCTATGCTGCAATCCTGATCTTTCTCGCCGGCTCGCTGGTCAGCGCCACGGCCCCCAACATGCTGGTCCTGGTTGTCGGCCGGGCGATCCAGGGCGCCGGCGGCGGCGGTCTGTTCGCCCTGACGCAGACCGTGATCGGCGACCTCGTGCCGCCGCGCGAGCGGGCCCGATACGCGGCCTGGATCTCGGGCACATGGGCCGTCGCCAGCATCGCCGGGCCGCTGCTCGGCGGCACCTTCGCCGAACATCTGCATTGGTCGCTGATCTTCTGGATCAACATTCCGCTCGGCCTGCTGGCCATGGCGATCATTAACAACCCGCTCAAGAAGCTGCCGATCGCCGCAAAACATCACCGCATCGACGGCCTCGGCGCGCTGCTTCTGGTCGCGGCCACCTCGCTGCTGCTGCTTGCCTTGAACTGGGGCGGCAGCGAGTATCCGTGGCTGTCGCCTGAAATCCTTGGACTGCTCGCCTGCTCGGCGGTGTTCTGGAGCGCGTTCGCGCTACGGCTCATGCGCGCGGCCGAACCGCTGATCTCGCTCGAAGTGCTCGGCAATCCGATCGTTCTCGCTGGCACATTGTCGATGTTCCTGCTGCAGGCCGCCAATGTCGGCTTGTCGGTCTATCTGCCGGTCTACCTGCAATCGGTCGTCGGCCTGTCGGTCAGTCAATCGGGCACCGCATTGCTTGGGCTGATGCTCGGCACGGTGGCCGGTGCGACCTTCAGCGCGCGAATGATCCCGCGCTTTTTCCACTATAAGCGCATTGCCATGATCGGAACTGTTTTCTCGATCCTGTGCCTCGGCGTGCTCAGCCTGGTCGCCGGGCATGCCTCACTGTTGCTCGTCGAGGTGTTGACGACCTGCGTAGGCCTGGGCACAGGCACGACCTTTCCGGTTGCCACCGTCTCGGTCCAGAACGCCGTCGATCGCATGCACCTTGGCGTGGCGACCGGCGTTCTCACCTTCCTGCGCTCGCTGGGCAGTGCGCTCGGCGTCGCCATGCTTGGTGCCGTCGCCCTTGGTTACGGCCTGCCGCTGGCCAGCGAAGGCACGCAGCCGGCCGGCCATATCGCCTCGGCCATGCCGTTCGTGATGATCTTTCTTGCCGCGGCCGCGATCTTGCTGTTGTCGCTCATCACGCTCTGGCTGATGCCGGAGAAAACGCTTCGCGGCCATGCCGAGGCTGTGGCTCCAGCCTTGGCGGAGTAGACCGGCCCGACGAAAATATGGCGAGGTTCAGTCGACCACGCCGAGCTTCTTCTGCAGACTGGTTGACGAGGTCGTATACTGAAAAACGATGCGCTCGCCGGGGCTGACGATGCGCTTGGCCGCTTGCGCCATCAAGGCGACCTCGTGGAAGCCCGACAGGATCAGCTTCAGCTTGCCGGGGTACCAGTTGATGTCGCCGACGGCGAAGATGCCGGGCACCGACGTCTGGAATTTTTCGGTGTCGACCGGGATCAGGTTCTCGTGGAGGTTGAGGCCCCATTCGGCGATTGGGCCGAGCTTCATCGTCAGGCCGAAGAACGGCAGC
This sequence comes from Mesorhizobium sp. M0207, assembly GCF_040321995.1. NCBI lineage: Bacteria > Pseudomonadati > Pseudomonadota > Alphaproteobacteria > Hyphomicrobiales > Phyllobacteriaceae > Mesorhizobium > Mesorhizobium sp. M0207. The sequence continues at coordinate 80,829 of NZ_JAMYSQ010000012.1, read as the reverse complement.
ATCCGCGTGCACGGCACTTCGACATCGCCCTCCGGCCCCTTGATCGTGGCCGAGACTAGCTGGCCGTCGCTGCCGGTCAGGCCAGTCACCTGTCCAACCTGGAATTCCAGCTGCTTCATCTCCTGCATGGCATACATCTTGTTGACACTGTCGGGCGCTGCGCGGAATTCGGGCCGCCGGTGCACCAGCGTCACGCTCTTGGCGACCGGCTGCAGGTTCAGCGTCCAATCGAGCGCCGAATCGCCGCCGCCGACGATGACGAGGTCATGGCCGCGAAAGTCCTCCATCCGGCGCACCGAGTAGAACACGCTCTTGCCTTCATAGGGTTCGATGCCTGGAATCGGCGGCCGCTTCGGCTGGAACGAACCGCCGCCGGCGGCAATCACCACAATTTTGGCTTCGAACACCTCGTTTTCGTCGGTAATGACGCGGAAGCTGCCGTCGTCCAGCCTTTCCAGGCTCGAAACCATGCGGCTATAGGTGAATTCGGGCTTGAACGGCGCGATCTGCTCAAGCAGCTTGTCGACCAGGCCTTGCGCCGAGATCGAGGGCCAGCCCGGAATGTCGTAGATCGGCTTTTCCGGGTAGAGTTCGGCGCATTGCCCGCCGGGCCGGTCGAGTATGTCGATCAGATGGCACTTCATGTCGAAGAGGCCGAGCTCGAATACGGCAAACAGGCCGACAGGCCCTGCCCCGACAATGAGTACGTCCGTCTTGGTGATAGCGGTCATGAAGCATGCGCCTTTATGGGAAAACGGCGCGACACTGCATGACCATTGGTCCGCTGCCAAGCGGCAGCCGCAAAAATCGGCTTCAGCCCTGGCGGGCCGGCACGCGCACGACCAGCCCGTCGAGAGCGTCGCGCACCTTGATCTGGCATGACAGCCGCGAGCTCGGCTGGACCTCGTAGGCGAAATCCAGCATGTCCTCTTCCATGGCTTCCGGCTCGCCGACCTCCGCCGTCCAGGCTTCGTCGACATAAACATGGCAGGTCGCGCAGGCGCAGGCGCCGCCGCATTCCGCTTCTATTCCCGGCACCGCATTGCGGATCGCATTTTCCATGACGGTCGAGCCGTTTTCGGCATCCACGTCAAAATGCGTGCCGTCATGGGCGATGAAGGTCAGCTTGGTCATTTGTCACCTGAAGGGAGTCTGAGCCGACATAATCACTCTGCCGGACAAGTCAACTGCGGCGCGAAAGCGCCCGTGCGTGGCGTCTTTGGGATAAGTCCTATCGGCTGATGGCGGCGACGAAGTCGCGCACTTCTTCGATCAGCGAGCCAAGCCGCTTCAGCGTGCTGGCGTCTTCGGGCCGGCATTCGATCGCGCTGGCGCAATCGGCAATGGCGAAGGCGCCGACCCCGCGCGCCGAGCCTTTGAGCCCGTGTGCCAATAGCAGCCGCTGCCTGACATCCGCATCGACGATCTTGTCGCGCACCGACAGCGCCTGCTGCACGAACAGAGCCAGGACCTCCTGCTCGAGGCTCCGATCGCCCATCGTCTGGCGCGCAAGATGCGCCAGGTCGATCGGCCGCGCCCCGGCTGTCCCCGACACGTCGCCACCGGGCATCGAGAAGGCAATGCCGTTTTCGCCACGTATCACTTTGAGACTCCGTTCTTCGACCGCCGCAAAAACTAGGCGTATCCGGGTGGACAACGGGTTAATGATTGGCCCGGAAAAATGTCGCGATAACGGCGCCGGAATCACGGCTGTGTTAACCTTATATTTAAAGTTTTACGTATCGGACGGAATGCATGTTTTCTTTACCCGGCTGTGTCATTACGATACGACAGGTCCATTTTCAGCCTCCTGCGCGGGACACGCTAGGCAGAATCAATAAGCAGAACCATAAGTCCCGCGGCAGCTTGTACAGGGTAGCGAAGGCATGGCGAAGAAACCAACGACGACAAGAACGCTCGACAGCGACGTAGCCAGGGAACTTGAAAAGGCACTTGATATCGATCTGAGCGGCGATGCCGGCGGCGACTTCGACATGGCTGCATCCATGGAAGATCTCGAAGCGCAAATATCGCAAGCCGCCGACGAACTGGCGCGCGAAGGTCGCAGCCAGAACGAAGCGCCTGCCCCGGACCAGACCCAGAACGCGGCACCTGCCGCCAATCAAAGCCAGATCGCAAATCCCGCGCCAAAGGCCAAGCCGGCTGAGTTGCGTCGTGTCGCAACGCGCAATGGCTCGCAGCCGGCAGCTTTCTCGCCGGCCAACGACGATCGTCAAAAAGACTATAAGACGCTCCTGCACACCCTCAATCGCCGCGCCTCGAACACGATCTACTGGGTCGTGGCTTTCGTTTCGCTGGCCTGGATCGCCGGCGCTGGCGGCCTTGCGAACCTGTTGTTCGGACCTGGCATCTGGAACATCCGCACCTTCGATCAGTTTTTCGCCCGTCCGGAGCTGATCGGCCTGGCGGTAGCGGCAATCGTGCCCGTCATCCTGTTCTGGGCATTCGCAATGATGATTCGCCGCGCTCAGGAGATGCGCCTTGCCGCGCAGTCGATGACCGAGGTGGCCTTCCGTCTGGCCGAGCCGGAAAATCTTGCCCAGGATCGCGTCATGATGATCGGCCAAGCGGTTCGCCGCGAGGTGGCAGCCATGGGCGAAGGCATCGAACGCACGCTTGCGCGTGCCGTCGAGCTCGAAACGCTGGTCCACAGCGAGGTGAACCAGATCGAGCGCTCCTATTCAGAGAACGAGTCCCGCATCCGCTCGCTGGTCGACGGGCTGGGCAGCGAGCGCGAAGCGGTCGTCACCCATGCCGAGCGCGTGCGCGCCTCGATCACCGGCGCCCACGAGACACTGAAAGACGAGATCAACGCCGCCAGCGATATCATTCGCGACAGCATTCTCAACGCCTCGACCAAACTGTCGATGACGATCAACGAATCCGGCGACACGCTGATCGACAGGATCAACGGAAGCTCGATGTCGATCTTCGATTCGGTGGAAGGCCGGCTCGAATCGATTACCGATCGGCTGTCGACGTCGGGCGAGGCCTTCGCCAGCCTGCTCGACACCCGGATCGCCAAGCTGACGGACACCACCGATGGCCTGACGCGGTCACTGACCGACCTGCTCGACGACCGCACGAGCGGCATGGTGTCGCTGCTCGGCGGTGCCGCTCGCACACTCAATTCGGAATTCGAAGCCAGCCTCAACGGCATCGAGCGGACGCTTGCCGAACGTGGCCAGGCGCTGATCAGCGAGTTCCAGACCCGCGCCGAGGCGCTCGACACCGGCACGCAGAAGCTCAACGCCGCGCTGGAGGCTCGCGCACGCCAGATCAACGAGACGCTGGTCGAGCGCGCCCGCGAAATCGCCCACACCTTCCAGGATAGCAAGGAGACGCTGTCGGCGATGATCGATCAGGGCAAGACCCAGATCGGCGCCGACATGGCCGACATCATTTCATCGACCTCGACCATGCTTGAAGCCCGCGCCGGCGATTTCGCCGGGCGCATGGAAGCGGCGCGCCATGTCGTATCGCGTTCGTTCGATACGGACATCGAGCGGCTTGCCGATGCTCGCGCCGGCATCGAGGAAGCCGTCGAGAACCACAGCCGCAAGCTTTCCGAAAGCCGCGACCGGATGGCGGCGGCAATGCAGGCCGATCTGGCGAAGTTCGCCGAAGGTCGCGCCGAAATCGACGCAGCGGTGGCTAACCAGGTGCAGAAGCTAGCCGAAGGCCGCGGCCTGATCTCGCGCGCCCTTGAAGAGGATCTGCGCAAGGTCAATGAATCGCGCGCAGCGATCGACGCTTCGCTGGGCAGCCATCTCGAAAGCCTTGAAGAGGGTCGCAACAGGCTTGCCCAGGCCTGGAACGAAGACTCTGGAAAACTCGTGCAAGCCCGCACGATAATTGATGAAATGGTTGCCGGGCATGTCGGCAAGCTCGCCGAAGGCCGCAGCATCCTTTCGCGCGCGCTCGAGGCCGACCTCGGCAAACTGGCAGAGAGTCGCGCCAGCATCGACGGCCTCGTCGCCGGTCAGGTCGAAAAGATCGCCGAGGGCCGCGCCATACTCGCCAGTGCGCTGGAAGCCGACATTGCCGGCATCAATGGCCTCATTGAGGCCCATTCGGCGAAATTGGCGCAAGACCGCAGCGGGCTTTCCCAGTCACTCGATAACGACCTGTCCGACATCAGGAGCCTGATCGCCGATCATTCGGGCAGGCTCGCCGATGATCGCAGCCTGCTTTCGAAGACGCTTGAAGACGATCTTGCCAAGCTGGCCGAAAGTCGGTCGAGCATCGACGGGCTGGTTGCCGGCCAGGTCGAGAAGCTGGCCGAAGGCCGCGACATCCTCAAGCGCGCGCTGGAATCGGACCTGAACGCTATCAAGGGCGTCATCGCCGGCCAGTCCGAAAAGCTGGCGGAAGACCGTGGCCAGTTGTCGCGGGCACTGGAGAGCGACCTGCAGGCCGTGCGGGGCGTTGTCTCCGATCACATGAACAAGCTCGCCGAAGACCGTTCGACCCTTTCGAAGGCGCTCGAAGACGATCTCGCCAAGTTGGCCGAAAGCCGCTCGAGCATCGATGTGATGGTTGCCGGCCAGGTCGAAAAGCTGGCAGAGGGCCGCGACATCCTCAAGCGTGCGCTCGAAGCCGATCTGAGCACCGTCAAGGGCGTCATCGCCAGCCAGTCCGAAAAGCTGGCGGAAGACCGTGGTCAGCTGTCGCGGGCACTGGAGACCGATCTCGAGACCGTGCGGGGCGTCGTCTCCGAACATATGAACAAGCTTGCCGAAGACCGTTCGGCCCTGTCGAAAGCGCTCGAGGACGATCTTGCCAGGCTGGCAGAGAGCCGTTCGAGCATCGACGGGCTGGTCGCAGGCCAGGTCGAGAAGCTGGCTGAGGGTCGCGACATCCTCAAGCGCGCCTTGGAAGACGATCTTGCCAAGCTGGCCGAAAGCCGCTCGAGCATCGACGGACTGGTTTCCGGCCAGGTCGAGAAACTGGCCGAAGGCCGCGATATCCTCAAGCGCGCCTTGGAGGCCGATCTCAACACGATCAGGGGCGCCATCGCCGATCAGTCGCAGCTATTGACCGATAATCGCGCGCAGTTTTCGCGTGCGCTGGAAGCCGATCTCGGCAACGTCAACAGCCTTGTCGCAACCCACGCAGAGAAGCTCGTCCAGGACCGCTCGACCCTGTCGAAGGCGCTCGAGGACGATCTCGCCAAGCTGGCCGAAAGCCGCTCGAGCATCGATGGGCTGGTCGCCGGTCAGGTCGAGAAACTGGCGGAAGGCCGCGACATCCTCAGGCGCGCGTTGGAAGCCGACCTGGAGAGGCTTGCAATGAGCCGCAGCGAGGTCGACGAGATTGTCGCCGGTCATGTCGGCAAGCTGAGCGAGGGCCGCGACATGCTGACCCGCGCACTGCAGGACGATCTCTCCAGGCTCGCCGAAACGCGCAAGGATGTCGACCGTTCGCTGTCCGGCCATATCGATCAGATCGCCGCCAGGAGCACCGACATCTCTGATGCGATCGCTGCGGACGTAGAAAAGATCGAGCAGGCGTTCAGCCGGCAGACAGGCATCATTGAAGAGCGCGCCAGCACAATGGAGCGGGCGCTGTCGACGGGTGTCGACAATGTGCGCAGTGTGCTCGAAAGAAGCGCGGTCTTCGTCGCCGGCGCGCTGCGCGAGAAGGTCATGGAAGTTACCAGCGCGCTGCATGAGCAGGCGGGCGCGGCATTCAGCGATGCCGACCGCAAGATCGCCGAGCGCGCCGAGCAGACCTCGGCCGCCCTGCTCGCCAGGGCGGAGGACATCGCCCGCACCTTTGAAGAGGCGGATCGTCGCCTCGCCGCCCGCGCCGAGGATACGTCGAGCGCACTGATTGCCCGCGTCGACGACACGTCGAACAGCTTGCTCGCGCGTGCCCAGGAAACGGCCGATCAGCTGGCAGCCAGAGCAAGTGAGATTGCCGGCACCTTCGACGCGGCGGACCACAGGCTGGTCTCTCGCGCCATCGAAACGGCCCAGTCGCTGGCGGCACGTGCCGGCGACATCCTGCGCAATTTCGAAACAGCCGACGAGCGGCTGGGCGTGCGCATCGGCGAATCCGCCGAAGCGCTCGCGGCACGTGCGTCGGATCTCGGCCGCATTTTCGATGCCGCCGACCAGCAACTTATTTCGCGCATTGCCGAGGGCTCCGAAGCACTTTCGGCCCGTGCGTCCGAGATCGGCCGCATCTTCGAGGAGGCCGATCATCGCCTGGTGTCCCGTATCGCTGACAGCAGCACCGCAATCGGCGAACATGCCGACACCATTGTCGGTGCCTTCACCAGCACCGAGCAGCGGGTTGCCGAACGCGCCAGGCAGACTGGCCAGGAACTCGCAGTCCATGCCCGTGAAATCGAGCAACTGCTTGCCGGTGCCGACGAACGCCTGGCATCGAGTGCTGCCGCCACTGCGGCCCGCGTCGAGGAGCAGGTCGCCAGCGTCGAGAACCGCCTCGCTTACTCCGCCGAGACAATGGGCCAAAAGCTCAACGAACAAGTCTCGGGTGCCGAAGCGCAACTGGTCTCGCGTGCCAACACCATCGCCGAAACCTTCACCGCGGTCGGCCAGCATATCGGTCAGAGCACCAATGACGCTGCAAAGACCATCGGTGCCAATACTCGCGAGCTCAGTACGATGCTTGCGGCCCGTTCGGCAGAAATATCGAAAATCCTGGACGAGACGGCGCGGCCTCTGGTCGAGCGCTTCGCCCAGGGCGGCTCCGAGCTGCAAAAGAGCATGGAAGAGGTCACCGAACGTGCGACCGAGAAGCTGCGCAATCAAAACGCCGCCCTCGTCGACGCCATCGCCAGCCGCACGGCCGAAACCCTGTCGGCCGTCGAAGGCGCGCGCTCGACGCTTGCCGACAGCGTTGCCGACCTCATCGGCCGCATGACCACCTCCAGCTCGCAGCTCGGTCAATTGATCGAGCAGGCGGCGACCAATCTCGGCCAGGTCGACGAACGCCTGACCGGGAGCACGCAAAGCTTCGCGGCGACCACGGAAAAGACCGCGCAGACCTTCGCCAGTTCGGCGCGTCTGGTCGATTCGAACACGACGCGGCTCACCGAGCTGTCGTCGTCGACCTTACGCGAGGTTGCTTCAATCGCCACCAAGTTCGACGAGCACAGCCGGTTGCTTTCCAGTGCCTCGGACCTGTTGAGCTCGGCCCAGAGCAATCTTGAGCACACGCTCGAAAGGCAATCGTCGCTGGAGGACCTCGCCGTCGGCCTTGTCAAGAAGTCGGAAGATCTCGAAAGGGTCATGCGCTCGTTCGAGAATTTGGTCGGCCAGACGCTGCAGAACGCCGAGGGCAAGACGCTGGAATCCGCCGACAAGATCCGTACCGCGATTTCCGAAGTGGTCGATTCGGCAACCAAGCGCTTTGCCGATGCGACCGAGGAGATGCGGCGTACCGCCGGCTCGATCAAGAGCGAGCTCGACCTCACCCGGGCCGAGCTTAAGAAAGGCGTCATCGAGATGCCGGAAGAGGCAAAGGAATCAACCACGGCTATCCGCCGTGCCGTTTCAGAGCAGATCAACGCGCTGAAGGAACTTTCTGAAATCGTTGCGAAATCTGGCCGCAGCGCCGACAGTTCGGAACAGCGCAACCTGCGTCCGGCGCCGCAAGCGCCTGCCGCACGCCCCGCCGAACCGCCACGTCGCCCGGCTCCGGCTCCCGAACAGCGTGCACCGCAGGCGCCTTCGGGCGAGACGGCGCTGCGCGGCACGCTCGACCTCGAACGTCCAGCAGACCAAGCGCCGCGCCAGCGCGACCCCAACGGCCGCACGCCGCAGGGCGGTTGGGTGCGCGACCTCCTGACCGGTGCATCGCGCGAAGACGACGCCAAGCCGGCAGCGCCTCCCGAAGCGCCGCGCCCGGCTCCCGCTGCGCGTTCGCCGCTTCATGTCGTGGAATCGCTGAACTCGCTCTCGGTCGATATCGCACGCGCCATCGATCACGACGCCTCGATCGAGTTGTGGAACCGCTACCGGCGCGGCGAGCGCGACGTCTTCACGCGCCGACTTTACACGCTGAAGGGCCAGCAGACGTTCGACGAGATCCGCCGCAAATATCAGTCAGAGGCGGAGTTCCGCGCTGCTGTCGATCGTTACTGCGGCGATTTCGAAAAGCTGCTCAAGGACGTGTCGCGCAACGACCGCGACAACATCATGGCGCAGACCTACCTGACGTCGGACACCGGCAAGGTCTACACCATGCTTGCCCATGCCAGCGGCCGTCTGCACTAAGCGGCGGGACAGGAAAACAGAAAGTGCACTCTGCCCTTTCTGCTTAGACCCGATACTGAAAAAGATAGTCCGCAAATCTCCTGATTTGGTCGGATGTTTGCGCCCAGAGCAGAGGCCGGTATCTCGTGGCAATGCAGACAATTCGCGGTGATCTGCTTCAGCTTGCGCTCGACGGAACGTTCGATGTCATTGTGCATGGATGCAACTGCCAGTGCCAGATGGGCAAAGGAATTGCTCTTTCCATAAAGCAGCCTTTTCCCGAAGCATATGCTGCGGATTGCGCGACATTGAAGGGTGACCCAGCCAAGCTGGGAAGCATATCCGTTGCCGAAATCAAGCGAGGCAGCCGCATTTTCCATGTTGTCAACGGCTACACTCAGTTCCATTGGCAGGGCAAAGGCGTGAAAGCCGACTACCAGGCAATTCGAAAAGTCATGCAGGCCGTCAAAGGTAAATTCGCGGGCAAAAGAATCGGCTACCCGAAAATTGGCGCAGGGCTGGCTGGAGGTGATTGGGAAACCATAGCCTCAATCATCAACGATGAACTCGCGGGCGAAGATCATACGCTTGTCGAATACGCTCCGTGAGCTGCTTCGGTCTCCAGCCGCCTCACAGCAGCTAGCCCGGTTCAGATCACGGTGTCCGTCCAGCGGACGATTTGCCCGGCCGCATCGCCGAACGCGGCATCGAGCGCGCCGACATAGGCCTGGTTGCCATTGCCCGAAACGGGCGCGATGGCGCTAAACGTCTTCGAAGCGCGCACTTCACCGTTGCGGTCATTCAATAGGCGCACGAACAGCTCGACCTCGGCATGTTCGCCCCCATCGACACGCACCTCGAACGAGCGGATCTCAACGATCACCTGATAGTCGATCGCCAGCCCCTCGCCTGGCTTGCCGACGCCGGTGAAGCTGCCCGAGCGCTGGAACGTCTCTGCCAGCCGCGCCTGTACGATCATCGGCAGCCGGTCGGCCCATTGCGCGCCCTTGAGATACTGGATCGATCGCGGCGATGGCTTGATGACGATGTTCTGGCTGTCCAGCGCCTTGAGCGCCGATGGCTGGGCGATGAGGATCTGGCGACGGCTGTGGGCACGCGCTTCCAGCGACGGCGCCGAAAGCTCGAACGTATCCAGCGGCGCCGGTCGGCCGCCTGGCAAAGCCGCGCAGCTTGCTAGCGAAAGCGCCAGTAACACCGCCCCAACCTTAGACCCAGCCGATGTGATGCTGCCTGAACTGATCGACTTCAAACGCGATCCCCCCCGGATCGTGGAAACAACGCGCATCTGCAAGCTTTGTTCTTGCGGTGGTCGGGGATCGAAGTCAACGGCGCACCCTGCCGTCGAACTGCCGGACCTCGCCCTCGCCGCCGGACAAAATCCGTTGTGGGTTGCGGCTGAGATCGGTTACCGCCTCTTCGATGCGGTTGATCGAACGGCGGCTGTCCTGGACCAGCGCTTCGACGTTTTGCAGCCCCTGTCCCGAGAACCGCGCCAGATTGTCGGTAATGGTACCGAGACGGGCGTTCAGCGTGTCGGCGACCTGCTTGAACGATTTGAGCGTCGCCCTGGCATCGGCCATGACGCCGTCGGCCTGGCCGGAGCCGAGCAGTTTGTCGACCTTGGCAAGGATACCGTCGACTCGCACCGAGGCATCGTTGAGGCGTCCTGCGAGCTGGTGCGCGTCTTTGATGGTTTCATCGATGTCGTCGGCTCGGTTTGCGAACTTGTTGGTCACCTTGGCGATGTCGGCAGCAGCCTCGTTGGCGTTTTCGCTGGCCTTCTGGATATTGGCCAGCGCGGTGCGAACCTCAGCCGGATCGATGCCGTCGAGAACGCCGTCGACCTTGGCCAGCGTGCCTTGCGTCTTCTGGGCGAAGTCGTTGATCGAGCCGACCGCGGTGTCCACGTTCTTGATGACCGTGTCGAACTGCTTGCTGGTTTCCTTCAGGTTGGAAGTGACTGTGTCGACATTGGCGACGATGCTCTTGATCTGGTCCTTGTCGACGGCGTTGAGTAGCCCTTCCGCCGCCTTCAGGGTGCCGTCGAGCTTGCCCGAAACACCCTTCAGTTCGTCCGCCAGCGAGCTGACGCTAGCCAGGAACTTGTCGACGCCGTCCGCATTCCTGGCCAGTGCATCGGAGAAGGTCTGGACATTGTTGACGGTCTGCGTCAGCGGCCCGCGAACATCCTTGGTGAAGCCTTCGAGCTCCGAAAGAACCTTGTCGGCGCGGGTGAAGATGTTCTGCGCCGTCTGCAGCAGGTTGGTGACCGCCGACGGATTGGCGACGATCTCGGCGACACGGCCTTCCTTTTCCGCCTCGTCGAGAAGTTTTGGCTCCTTGGGGTCGGCGCCCTTGAGCTCGATGTTGGCCTGGCCGGTGAGGCCGGCAAGCCCGATATCGGCCTGCGTCGACTTGGTGATAGGTGTATTCCGGTCTATTTCGGTGTCGGCGATAGCAGCGGTCGGATTGTCGACGTCGATATAGACACGGCGCACGTCGCCGACTTTGACGCCATTGAACAGCACGAAACTGCCACGGCCGAGCCCGGAAGCGGAGCCTGGAATGCGCACGCGCAGCACCGTCGTCTCACCCTTTTCGCCGATTGCCGCCGTCCAATAGACGAAAGCGAAAGCCGCGAGGATCGCGGCCAGCGTGAAAATGCCGACAATGACGTAGTTGGCCCTGGTTTCCATTGCTCACTTATGGCTATGCGCGCGCGGCAAGATCAAGTTGCCGGGCGCGTTTTCCGCGGAAATAGGATTTTACCCAGGGTTCCTCGCTCCTGAGCATGTCGTCGATCGTGCCCTCGACCAGCACTTTCTTTTTGCCAAGCACCGCCACGCGGTCGCACGCCGTAAACAGCGTGTCGAGATCGTGCGTGACCATATACACGGTCAAATCCATCGTATCGCGCAGCTTGACGACCAATTCGTCGAACTCAGCCGCGCTGATCGGATCGAGCCCGGACGTCGGTTCGTCGAGAAAAACGATGTCCGGGTCGAGTGCCAGGGCGCGCGCCAGCGCAGCACGCTTGATCATGCCGCCCGAGAGCTCGGAGGGGAATTTCTGCGCCGCATCCGGCGGCAATCCGACCAGCTCGACCTTGAGCATGGCAAGTTCGTCCATCAGCTTCTTCGGCAAATCGAGATATTCGCGCATCGGCACCTGAACGTTTTCGAGGACCGTCAGCGCCGAAAAAAGGGCGCCATGCTGGAACAGCACGCCAAGCCGCATGTCGATGCGAAGGCGCTCCCTTTCGGTTGCCTTCTCGACGTCGACGCCGAACAGTTTGATTGTTCCCGATTGCTTGCGCGTCAAGCCAAGGATGGTGCGCAAGAGAACAGATTTGCCGGCACCGGAGGCACCGACGAAGCCGAGAATCTCCCCGCGCCAGATATCGAGCGACAGTTTGTCCAGAACGACCTGATCGGCGAACGACACCGTGACGTCGTGCGCCGACAGCACGATCTCGTCTTCTTTGGCTTTCGCCGCCACCTTGGTCGTGTTTGTGCCCGGCAGCGCCATCTCAGAACTCGATCGCTGCATAGAACATGGCGAAAAGCCCGTCGAGGATAATGACCACGAAGATCGACTTCACCACGGAGGCGGTCACATGCTGGCCAAGCGATTCGGCGCTGCCGCCAACCTTCATGCCCTCGACCGAGGCAATTATGCCGATGATCATGGCCATGAACGGCGCCTTGATCAGGCCGGCAAAGATGGTGCTGAGGTCGATTGCGACACGCAGCCGGTCGATGAACGCTGCCGGTGCAATATCGGAGTAGAGCCATGCAGCCAAAATGCCGCCGCCCAGTGCGGCAAAGTTGGCGATGATCGTCAGGCAAGGCAACGCGACGACCAGCGCGACGAGCCGCGGAAACACCAGCACGCCGATTGGATTAAGGCCGATCACCTTCAGCGCATCGACCTCCTCGCGCATCTTCATCGAGCCGATCTCGGCGGTGATCGCACTACCGGAGCGGCCGGCGATCATGATCGCCGTCATCAGCACGCCGAGCTCGCGCAGGATCAGCACCCCGACCAGGTCGACGACGAAGATGTCGGCGCCGAAATAGCTGAGCTGATAAGCGCCTTGCTGGGCGACGATCGCACCGACGATGGCCGACATCAGCACGACTACCGGTATGGCGCCGACACCCATGCGATCGATCTGGTTGAAGATTGCCGCCATGTTGACGGCATGGCCACGGCCAAGCTTCATCTGCGAGCCGCGTATCGTGGCGCCGAGGATATTCATTGCGGCCAGGAAATCGTCGCGCATCTCATAAACGCGCCGGCCAACCGCCTCGAGCCCGCGAATGATGAAGTTGGGCGGCTTTGCCGGACCTGATTCGGGCTCGCGACGAACGGCGTCCCCGACGGCGCCAAGCAGGATCGAGGCTATCTCGCTTTGCCCCTGCATCGTGATCTCGACGCCCTTCTTTTCGAAGCTGCTGACCAGGCGGTCGATCAGCCACGCCCCGGCTGTGTCCATCTTCTCGATTTGTGAAAGGTCGAGCGCCAGCGTCTTGAAGCCGCTGCGCTTCTCGATCTTGCGCATCTCGGCATCGACCAGCGCCACGGTGCGCGTCGTCCAGGTTCCCGAGAAAGCGCAGCCGAGAACGCCGCCCTCCTCGCCGATCGCGATGCGCGGCTGGTGGTCGGGCTCCTTGGCAGGGCCGCTTGCGTCGCGTTTGCGGATGGTCAACATGGCGTCCTGTTTAGCCTGACGGGGCCGACCTGTCGATTTGCCGACATCCTCCTTGTTGCACAGCCGGAGCAGAAAAATATGGCGCGTGTCATTTCGGTCGAGGCCGAGCGCTTTCCGATAGCCGGGACCTTTACCATTTCGCGCGGCTCGAAGACCGAAGCGGAGGTGATTTCCTGCGCCATCACCGAAAACGGCCGTACAGGACGCGGCGAATGCGTCCCTTACAAGCGCTATGGCGAAACCATGGAGGGTGTGCGCGACGCGATCGAGGCGATGCGCAGCGAGATCGCGCACGGCATCAGCCGCATCGCCCTGCTCGATGCCATGCCTGCCGGCGCGGCACGCAACGCCATCGATTGCGCGCTCTGGGACCTGGAAGCGAAGATCAGCGGAACACCGGTGGCGCATACGATACGAACCGTTCCGTTACGACCGCTCGAGACTGCGTATACATTGTCGCTCGCCGAGCCGGAGGCGATGGCGGCGCAGGCCCGCGCCAACGCCCAGCGCCCGCTACTCAAGGTCAAGATCGGCGGCGACAACGACATCGCGCGCATCCGTGCAGTGACGGCGGCAGCACCCGACAGCCGAATCATTCTCGACGCCAACGAGGGCTGGAATAACGACAACATCGTCGCAAACCTCGCCTTTGCCGCCGAGCACGGTATCGCCTTGATCGAACAGCCGCTGCCGGCGGGACATGACAGTATTCTTCGCCACATCGCGCATCCGGTACCGATCTGTGCCGACGAAAGCGTGCACGAGGCGAAGGACCTTGAAGCACTTGTCGGCCTTTACGACGCCGTCAACATCAAGCTCGACAAATCGGGTGGCCTCACCGCTGCACTCGTGCTTCGCGACCGCGCCCGCGAACTGGCTCTTGGTGTCATGGTCGGCTGTATGGTCGGCACATCGCTTGCGATGGCGCCGGCCGTGCTGTTGGCGCAGGATGCCGATTTCGTCGATCTCGACGGTCCGCTGCTGCTGGCCCGCGACCGCGTTCCCGGTCTCGTCTACCAAGGTTCGCTGGTGTCACCGCCCGAGCGGGCGCTGTGGGGCTGAACGCGCGGCAAGCCCGATCAGAGCCAGGCCCGTCAGGGCGATCGGGATCATCGCAAAGAAGCCATTCGCGCCGAAGCGGTCGTAAAGAGGACCGGAAATCAGCGTCGCCGCCGCCATGAAGAAGCCATTGGAGAAGTAGGCGATGCCTTGCGCCGCCCCGGTGCGTTCTTCCGCGACCGTCTCACCGATCATCTTTTGCAGGCCGATCAGCACCAGCGCCACCGAAACCGCGTGCAGCGTCTGGATCGCGAAAAACCCGCCAACGCCAAGCCCAAGCGGCCAGATCAGCGGAAAGGCGAACCAGCGCACGATCGCGCCGATCCCGGCAATCAGCATGATCGAGACGACCGAGAAGGAGGCGAAAGCGCGGGTGAAAACGACGAACATGCATATCTCGGCGACGACGCCCCACCCCCACAGAAGCCCGACAACCGAATCGCTGATGCCGATCGACTTCCAGTAGATCGACACGAAACCGTAGAGAAATGCGTGGCTGGCGGTGATGACGCCGACGCCTGTCGAAAAATAGAGGAAGTACCGGTTGAGGAGTTTCGGTACCGATTGCTGGATATCGGCGGCCGAAAGCGGCGAGGCGCGGCGTGGACGGCCGAGGCGCGGCGCAATCAGTCCGGCGGCTAGCGCGGCACACAGCGCCGCGAAGATGATCACCGGGACAGCCTGGGCACCGCTCGCCGACAGGATGAAACCGCCGGCAAGATTGGCGCAGAGATAGGAGATCGAGCCCCATTTGCGCATGCTTGCGTAATTCGAGCCGAAGCGGCGAACACCTGAAAGGGCGAGCGAATCGGCAATCGGCGAATGCGGCGTCCAGACCACCGTCAAGGCCAGCGACACGGCAAGTACCGTTGCGTAGGTCGGCGGCAGGAGGTAGCCGGCGGACAGGATCAGCGATGCGGCGACCAGCGCAACATAGACATTGGCGCGGTCGCTCGCTTTATCTGCCAGCGCAGTAAGAAAAGGCGTCGTCGCCACGCGCAGGAACATCGGCGCGGCGAGGATCACGGCTATCTGTTCGGCATGGAACCCCTTCGCCTGCAGCCACAGCGGGAAATACGGCACATGCGTCCCGAGCGGAACGAAGAGCGTAAAGAAGATCAAGCTCATGCACAGTTCGAAATGGCGTGGCTTGACGAGCTGTTCGGGCGAAAGCGGCGGCAGCGAGGACATTGACAGGCGATCCGTCGGCACGGCATTCAGCCGGGTCGGCCCGCCATACCTGCCGCTGCTTAACACGGCGAAAAAGTCGACGAAACCGCTGGACTAACCGATTAAAGCGAGATGAGGCCGGGTTTGGTCAAGCCGCCTGGACTGCCCTGCCCTTGATGTCGATCGGCACGAGCACCTCGCTGCCGACCGGAGTCTCCGGCAGGACATGCGCCCAGTGCAGGATCTCCATCCTGCCGTCAAAATGCTCGACCACCGCCGTGCAGCTCTCCACCCAGTCGCCCGTGTTGATGTATTGCATGTCCTCATAGCTTTCGATCGCGGCATGGTGGATGTGCCCGCAGATCACGCCGTCGACATGCGAGCGGCGCGCCTCCTCGGTCAGCACGGTCTGGAACGAGCCGATGAAATTCACCGCCTTCTTGACCTTGACCTTGGCCCAGGACGAGAACGACCAGTAAGGCAAGCCGAGCACCTGGCGCAGACGTGTGATGACGCCGTTGAGCAGCATCGCCGCGTCGTAGGCATAGTCGCCGAGATAGGCCAGCCAGCGCGCATTATGGACGACGGTGTCGAACTGGTCGCCATGGATGACAAGAAGGCGTTTGCCATCGGCGGTGTCGTGGATGGCGCGGTCGGCGACGACAATGCCGCCGAAATGAACGCCCTGGAACTGTCGCGCGAACTCGTCATGGTTGCCGGCGATGTAGGTGATGCTGGCGCCCTTGCGCGCCTTGCGCAGCAATTTCTGGATCACGTCGTTATGGCTTTGCGGCCAATGCCAGCTTCGTCTCAGGCGCCAGCCGTCGACGATGTCGCCGACGAGATAGATGATATCGGCATCGTGATGGCGCAGGAAATCGATCAGGAATTCGGCCTTCGCCGCCTTCGATCCGAGATGGACGTCGGAGATGAACATGCTGCGGAAAGTGCGAGGCTCTGCGCCGTACATCATTTGTCACCGTTGCTTTCGCCTGAGCCTATGCCCCGATTCATGCAACAACCGTATGACGGTTGCGATTGGTCCAGCCATCCGGATAGGTTGCCGCGGCAATCAGAGGAGAAAATCACCATGGATCTCGGCATTCGCGGCAAGAAGGCCATCGTCTGCGCTTCGAGCAAAGGCTTGGGACGCGGCTGCGCCATGGCACTGGCAGAGGCAGGTTGCGATCTGGTGATCAATGGCCGCAACGCCGACGTGCTGGCCAAAACCGCCGCTGAACTGCGCGAGAAATTCGGCGTCAAGGTGACCGAAATCGTCGGCGACGTATCCAAGCCCGATGTCCAGAAGGCGCTGCTTGCCGCCTGCCCCGATCCCGACATCCTCGTCAACAACAATGGCGGTCCGCCGTTTCGCGATTTCCGCGCGCTCGACCGCGAAAAGATCCTCGAGGGCGTCACCCAGAACATGGTGACCCCTGTCGAACTGGTTCAGGCCGTGATCGACGGCATGGCGGTGCGCGGCTTCGGCCGCATCGTCAACATCACCTCGCTGTCGGTCTATGTGCCTATCCCCGGCCTCGACCTGTCGTCCGGCGCCCGCGCCGGCCTCACTTCGTTGCTTGCCGGCGTCGCGCGGACGGTGATCGACCGCAATGTGACGATCAACAACATGCTGCCGGGAAAACTCGACACCGACCGGCTGCGCGGCCCGCACGAGGCCGGCACGCCCGAAGATCCAGCCGCCGCCGCCGCGCGCAAAGCGCAAGCAGCAGCCAACGTTCCGGCCAAACGGCTCGGTACACCGGAGGAATTCGGCCAGATCTGCGCCTTCCTGTGCTCGGTCCATGCCGGTTACCTGACCGGTCAGAACATACCGGTCGACGGCGGCCTCTATGTCAGTGCGTTCTAGCGAGAATCCAATGCTCAATGCCCACTGAATAGTGGGAGACGACCTCAAAAAGGGCGCCCAGTTCACAAGAACTAGGGTTAGTCCGCATGCTATGTCCTGCCTCGCAAATGAAAATGAGACCGGCGAATGGCGTCTATTTATCGCTTTGTTGCGCAAAAACTGCTGTCGCACGGGGTTCGAGACACGGCCGACGGCAACCTTGCAATTACCGACCGGAGATTGTTCCTTGACTTCGTTCGTCTAGAACGAGCGGTTAGGCTAGAGGATTTCGCCACAGTCCAGTCTGCGGTGGTGGCGATTGAAAATCGTTGCTTATCAATGGGTAAACGTCATATCGCGGTGTTTGCATACATGTATCTCAGGTTTTCGGATGCGGCCCCAAAGTTTACTCACCTGGACATCGAGCTTGAGGAAGAAGGAGGTATCCGCCGAACAGTCGACTACCGGCGTAGGGTGTCGTCGACAGAGCGACTTGTCGGCGAGTGGGCTGCCGCTTGGTACGATCGCTATTCCAAGAGTTTCTTTCGTGCACTTTATAGGAGCAACAGCCCCACAGCGAACTAGCGAAAGAATACCTAATCGTCCGCAAACCACCGATAGTGTTGAAGAAGTCGGCGATGAAGCCGTGGATCCACTCGCACCGAAGCGTCTTGATTAAGGTCGACGCGACCTCCTCGCCTTAAGTGGCTCGGACGCCGGACGACGGTCTCGAACAGTTCGCGCAGCAGGTCGGCATCGCGGAAGCGGCCGTGGCGGGTCTTGGAGAAGGTTGAGTGGTCAGGCACATCACCCTCGAGGCCAAGCCGGCAGAACCACCGATAGGCCAGGTTCAGATGTACCTCCTCGCACAGCCGGCGCTCCGAGCGGATGCCGAAGCAATAGCCGACGATCAGCATGCGGATCAGCAGCTCAGGGTCGATCGAGGGACGGCCGATCGGGCTGTAGAAGGGCGCCAGATGCTGGCGGATGGCGGACAGGTCGACGAAGTGGTCGATCGCTCTGAGCAGGTGATCCGCCGGCACATGCCGCTCCAGGCTGAAGCCGTAGAACAGCTCCTCCTGCATCACACTTTGCTCGCCCATCATCGACTCAATCTCCTCTTACGACAAAGATTGAATCAGTGCTTCAGGACTGCTGCAACCCGGACTTTTTCAACACTATCCACCTGAAGCAGACATTCGGCTCGCAGCTCGCTCCAGCAACGCGCCTATCGCCCCAACATTTCAATGGCAGACCGTACAGGCCGGCGGGCGGTGCAAGCCGTAAGCTCGCGCTTGCGACATATCACCTCTCGAAAAGCCTCGGCTGCATGCTAAGAGACTCAAAACATCAAACGGACTGAACTGAGGAGGCGGCCGTCATGACAGGCGAAAGCAAGAAGGCGGCTCGATCCGATCTCGACGAAGCAGCGCTCTATTTCCATAAGCACCCCCGTCCCGGAAAGCTGGAAATCCAGGCGACGAAGCCACTGGGCAATCAGCGCGACCTGGCGCTTGCCTATTCGCCGGGGGTCGCCGCCCCCTGCCTTGAAATCCGCGACGACCCGGCAACCGCCGCCGACTATACAGCCCGTGCCAATCTGGTCGGCGTTGTCACCAACGGTTCGGCGGTGCTGGGCCTCGGCAACATCGGTCCGCTCGCCTCCAAGCCGGTGATGGAGGGCAAGGCGGTGCTGTTCAAGAAGTTCGCCGGCATCGATGTCTTCGACATCGAGATCGACGCACCGGGCATCGAGCGCATGGTCGAGACGATCTCGGCGCTGGAACCAACCTTCGGCGGCATCAACCTGGAAGACATCAAGGCGCCCGAATGCTTCGAGGTCGAGGAGCAGTTGAAAGCCCGCATGGGCATACCAGTCTTCCATGACGACCAGCACGGCACCGCCATCATCGTCGCCGCCGCCGTGCTCAACGGGCTGGAATTCGCCGGCAAGTCCATCTCGGATATCAAGATCGTCACGTCGGGCGCTGGTGCTGCGGCGCTTGCCTGCCTCAACCTACTGGTCTCGCTCGGCGCGCGGGTCGAAAACATCTGGGTCACCGACCGGTTCGGGGTCGCCCATAAGGGCCGCGTCGAGGAGATGGACCGCTGGAAAGACCCCTATGTGAAGGACACCGAGGCGCGCACGCTGGCCGACGTTCTGCCCGGCGCCGACGTGTTTCTCGGCCTGTCTGCCGCCGGCGTGCTGAAGACGGAATTGCTGCACCACATGGCGCCAAAGCCGCTGATCCTGGCGCTGGCCAACCCCAATCCCGAGATCATGCCGGAAGCGGCACGGGCGGCGCGACCCGATGCGATGATCTGCACCGGCCGCTCCGATTTCCCCAATCAAGTCAATAACGTACTCTGTTTTCCTTACATCTTCCGTGGCGCGCTGGATTGCGGCGCAAGTGCCATCAACGAAGAGATGAAAATGGCCGCCGTTCGGGCGATCGCAGCGCTTGCCCGCGAAGAGCCGTCCGACGTTGCCGCGCGCGCCTATTCCGGCGAGACGCCGATCTTCGGCCCGGAGTTCCTGATCCCCTCGCCTTTCGATCCGCGGCTGATCCTGCGCATTGCCCCCGCCGTTGCCAAGGCGGCCTGCGAGACCGGCGTCGCGACCCGGCCGATCACCGATTTCGCCGCCTATATCGACAAGCTGAACCGCTTCGTCTTCCGCTCCGGCCTGGTCATGAAGCCCGTGTTCTCGATGGCCAAGACGTCGAGCGCCAAGCGCGTCATCTATGCCGACGGCGAGGACGAGCGCGTGCTTCGCGCCGCGCAGGTCGTGCTCGAGGAAGGCATTGCCGAACCGATCCTGATCGGCCGCCCGCACGTCATCGACGTGCGGTTGAAACGCTATGGGCTGCGCATCAAGCCGGGCGTCGATTTCGGCCTGATCAACCCGGAAGACGATCCGCGTTACCGCCACTATGTCGACCTTTTGATCGAGCTTGCCGGCCGCCGTGGGGTGACTACGGAAGCGGCACGCACCATGGTGCGCACCGACAATACGGTGATCGCCGCCCTTGCCCTGAAGCGCGGCGACGCCGACGCCATGGTCTGCGGCCTTGAGGGCCGTTTCGAGCGCCATTTGCGCAACGTCACGCTGATCATCGGGCCACGCGCCGGCATTAGGGATCGCGACCTGTCGACGCTTTCCATGCTGATTTCGCAGCGCGGCATCATCTTCCTCACCGATACCCATGTCTCCGTCGATCCGACCGCCGAGGAGATTGCGGAGATGACCGTTCTGGCGGCCGAGGAGATTCAGCGTTTTGGCATCGAGCCCAAGGCAGCCCTGCTTTCGCATTCGGATTTCGGCTCCCGCGATTCGCCAAGCGCCATGAAGATGCGGCAGGCGGCGGCGATCCTGGCGCGCATCGCGCCCGACCTGCAATGCGACGGCGAGATGCATGCCGACTCGGCACTGTCGGAGCAGCTGCGCCAGCGCGTCTATCCGCATTCGCGGCTGAAGGGCGAAGCCAATCTGCTGGTGTTCCCCAATCTCGATTCGGCGAACATCACGCTGACCGCGCTGCGCACGATGATGGACGCGCTGCATGTCGGCCCGATCCTGCTCGGCACCGACAGCCCGGCGCACATATTGACGCCGTCGGTCACCTCGCGCGGCGTCGTCAACATGACCGCACTGGCAGTGGTCGAAGCCGCGCATAAGGCGCAAGCCATCGTCGAACTGGGATAGCCGCGGGCTTTCTCAGACTGGCTTGAACCGGAAATGCCCTGTCTGCCTGAAGGCAAACAAAGTGTCCTCTTCCCTGGCGCCGCCGCCGATATTGTGAATGACCAGTCTTCTTGTCGGTACCAATGTGGAGCGATTGGACGACACGATGGCAATATGCGGCAGATTGCCGGGCAGCATCTGGGCGA
Source organism: Mesorhizobium sp. M0207 (assembly GCF_040321995.1). Lineage (NCBI taxonomy): Bacteria > Pseudomonadati > Pseudomonadota > Alphaproteobacteria > Hyphomicrobiales > Phyllobacteriaceae > Mesorhizobium > Mesorhizobium sp. M0207. The sequence goes on along the minus strand of NZ_JAMYSQ010000012.1, from coordinate 59,876 downwards.
CGAGATCCCCAGGCCGATAATCGGCGGGGTCTTGGCTGACGGGCAAGGTGGCACCGCGCCGCTCGAAATAGACCGCAAGATTGGGCACACGGCGGTGGTCGATGTTGCGGTCCGGCGCTTTCAGGCCCCAAGCCTTCGGATAGGCGGCAAAATTGGCCCGCATATCCTCATGCACCAATTTTTGCAGGTCGAGATCGAAGGCGCGGCGATAGGCACGGATCACGACATCCGTGCAAACACCCCGCTCGGGCCCAACGTCCCCGCCCGGATAGGCCAGGCGTGTATAGGTCGGATCGTAGAGTGTGGTGACGCCGATCTGCTCACGGGCAGCTTCAACCAATCTGGTACCCCAATCCAGCGCGATGGGCTTTTGCTGCGCCATGGCATCCGGCATCGCCAGGCACAAAAGACCAAACTGCAGCGCGGCTCGACGGGTAATCGCGGTCATGCCAAGCCTCCGGGCGTTACTGAATCCAGGCATTCTTCTGGGCGAATACGCCTTTTTCGTGCAGCGCCAGGACGTCGCGGTTCTGGCTCTGTCCGAATACGCAGTGTGGCGTGGTCGAAATGACAGCACCGGTCGTGATCGAAGCCGCGCACAAGGCGCAAGCCATCGCCGATTTGGGCTGACGGCGGAATCGGCGGTATGCTAAACAAACGGTTAACCGCAAGCGCGGTAGCTTTCTGAACGACAGGCAGTCGGAGTTCCGGAGGGATGACGGGCGCAAGTTGGAAGCTGACGCGGGCCGCTGCGCTGCTCGGCGCCGTGGTGCTGTGCGGCATTGCCGCCACTCAGGCACAGGCCGCTTCCCGCCTCTGCCGCCAGCTTGAAGCCGATCTTGCCGCCGCTTCTCGTGGTGGCGGCGGCAAACCGGCATTGCTCAGGAAATATGACGACGCAATCGTCCGGCAGCGCCAGCAGATTTCAAAGGCCGTCAGGCAGGCCAGCAGCGCCGGCTGCGGCTTTTCGCTGTCTCGCCGCAACGCCAACGCATGCGCAGCACTCGACGCCACCATCGATCGCATGGCAGCCAATCTCGACGCCCTGCAGGCCAAGCGCGGCGACCTTGCCGGCGGTGGTTCGCGACGTGATCGTGCGCGCATATTGACGTTGCTTGACGCCAATGGCTGCCGCGATGATGCGGCGGCGCGGACGCCCGCGCCGGTCCGCGAAGCCAGCCGTGAAAACGGCAAGCGAAACCTGCTCGACCAGCTTTTGGGCAGTCAGCCCGAAGAGGCCGACCAGGCTGAAGAACTGAGCCAGCCGGGCAACATCCGCACCGTGCTCAACAGCGCCGACATGGGCCAGCCCCAAGGCGAATTCCGCACCATGTGTGTGCGGACCTGCGACGGCTATTTCTTCCCGATGTCGAATGCTGCCTCGCTGGGCGATTTCGAGCGCGATCAGAAGAATTGCGAATCGAGCTGCCCCGGCACCGAGATGCAGGTTTTCTACACGCGCGGCATGAACAGCGATTCGGCGTCCATGACGTCTTCGGTGACGGGCAGGCCTTATATCGAACTGCCGACGGCCTACCTCTACAAGCAATCCGACATGCCGCGGCCGCCGACCTGCGGCTGCAACGCCGCGCAGAATTTCGAGATCATCGCCGGCAACCCGCCAACCCGGGAACAATCCGAGGCGAATGTAGAGAGTACCCCGTTCATTCCGCTGCCGGTTGCCAGGCCTGATCCGGGCGCCGACCCGGAGTCCTTGGCCAATGCGCAAGACGGCCTCGACCGTGGGGCGATCAGACGCCTTGCTGTCAAACCTGTGCCCTCGCCGACATCGCTGCCGCCGCCGGAGCAGCGCAAGGTCAGGGTCGTCGGGCCAACGTTCCTTCCCGACCCAGCAGCGGCAACAGATCTGCAAGCTCCGGACCCGAAGGCTGTCCCGTAAGCGCCAGCCTGAGCGGCATGAACAGCGCCTTGCCCTTACGGCCGCTCGCCGCTCGGATCTTGCCCGTCCAGTCCTTCCAGACGGTGCCGTTCCAAGGCTCTTCCGGCAGCAACTCGAATGCCTGGCGAAGAAAGTCGCGGTCCTCGTCGGAAAACTCCGCCGGCTCCTCTGGACCGTCTCGAAGCGTACGCCACCAGATCGCCGCATCGGCCAGCCTGTCGAGATTGCCGCGCACGGCCAGCCAGAAAGACTCGGCCTGTTCGCCGGAGATGCCGAGCACGATCAGCCGGTCGCGCGCCTCGGAAAACGGCATGTGATGCAGCAGCGTGCGGTTGAGCACGAAGAGTTCGTCCGGGTCGAATTTGGCGGCGGATTTCGATGTTGCAGCCGGATCGAAGCGCTCGACTAGCTCGGCCATCGTTGGCACCGCCACGACGTTTTCCGAGGTGCCGACGAGCACCGCCAGCGAAGCGATCGCCATCGGCTCGATGCCGCTCTCACGCAGGCTCTGGATGGACAGCGCGCCGGTGCGCTTCGAAAGTCCCTCGCCTGATGCCGTTGTCAGGAGATTGTGGTGGCCGAACACCGGCGGCTCCGCGCCAAGTGATCGGAACAGGGCTATCTGGACGCCGGTATTGGTGACGTGGTCGTCGCCGCGAATGACATGGCTGACGCCCATGTCGATGTCGTCGACAACCGAAGGCAATGTGTAGAGGTAGGTGCCGTCCTCACGCCGCAGAACCGGGTCTGAAAGCGAGGCGAGGTCGACGGTCTCTTCGCCGCGCACCAGGTCGTTCCAGTGGATTTCGGTGCGCTCCGGCTGTAGCGGATCGCTGCTGAAGTTGGGCAGCAGAAAGCGCCAGTGCGGCCGCCGGCCATCGGCCTCATATTCCGCCACCTGCTCGGGTGCCAGCGTCAGCGCCTCGCGGCCATAGACTGGCGGCAGGCCACGCGTGCGGCGCACCTTGCGCCTCAGGTCGAGCTCTTCAGGCGTCTCATAGCAAGCATAGACGAGGCGCGCCTCCTTCAGCCTCTCCAGTGCGGCATCGTAGATTTCGACCCGCCGCGACTGGTACTCCGTGGCATCGGGGAAGATGCCCAGCCAATGCAGGTCATAGAGGATAGCGTCGGAAAACTCCTGCGTCGAACGGGCGACGTCGGTGTCGTCGAAGCGCTGGATGAAGCGGCCTTTGTTCTTGATGGCGAACAGCCAATTGAACAAAGCGGTGCGCGCATTGCCGATATGGATGCGGCCGGTCGGTGACGGGGCGAAACGGACGGTAACTGTCATGAGCGGGGCGTACCGGATGGTTTTGCTGTTGACAAGACGCGCCCCCGCGCTCGGCGGCAGACATAGAACATGACAAAGGCGAAGAAAAGACTGCAGCGCCGCACGTCTATCAAGACGCGCGGCACCGCAACCGTCAGATCACCAGGCCTTTGGTCAGTTCAAGCGCCTGGCGTTCGAACAGCCGGCGGTAGATGCCGCCTTGCAGCCGGATCAGTTGGTCATGCGAGCCCTCTTCGACGATGCGGCCGCGATCGAACACCAAAAGCCTGTCCAGCGCCCGCACCGTCGACAGCCGGTGGGCAATGACCAGCGTCGTGCGGCCGACCATCAACCGCTCCATCGCCTGCTGGATCAGCACCTCCGATTCCGAATCGAGGCTCGACGTTGCCTCATCCAGGATGAGAATGCGCGCATCGGCAAGAAAGGCGCGTGCGATTGCAACGCGCTGACGCTCACCACCCGATAGCTTTACGCCACGCTCGCCGACCAGCGTGCCATAGCCTTTCGGCAAATTGGCAATGAAGTCATGCGCGCTGGCCAATCGCGCCGCGTGCTCGATCTCGGCCTGCGTGGCGGCCGGCCGAGCATAGGCGATGTTTTCGGCCAGCGACCGGTGAAACAGGATCGGCTCCTGCTGGACGATTGCGATCTGTGCGCGCAGCGACGCCTGCGCCACATTCGCAATATCCTGGCCGTCGATCAGGATATTGCCCGCAGTCACGTCGTAGAGGCGCTGGATCAGCTTGACGAATGTCGTCTTGCCGGAGCCCGAATGGCCAACCAGCCCAACCCGTTCGCCCGGCGCGATGTCCACCGAAAAGTCGCGATAGAGCGGCAGGCGGTGGCTGCCATAGTGGAACGTGACATTGTCGAAGGTGATACGGCCATCGGTGATCCGGATCGGTTTGGCTCCGGGCCGATCCTCGATGCCGAGTGGTTCGGACTGGAAGTCGACCAGTTCCTCCATGTCGTTGATCGAGCGCTGCAGATTGCGGATATGTGTGCCGATGTCGCGCAGATAGCCTTGCAGCACGAAGAATGAGGTCAGCACGAAGGCGACATCGCCGGCGCTCGCCTGCCCCCACGACCACAACAGCAGGGAGAACCCGATGACCGCTGCCCTCAAAAGCAGCAGCATCGTCCCTTGCGTGGTGCCGTTGACGGTGCCGCGCATCCAGGTGCGGCGCGTGCGACCGCGCCATTTGGCGACGACCTCGGCAAGCCGCGTCTCCTCGCGTTCCTCGGCGCCAAAACCCTTGACCACGGCGTTGCAGCTTACCGCGTCGGCCAGCGAGCCGCCGAGCCGTGTATCCCACGCATTGGCAAGCCTTGCCGCGGGCGCGACATAGCCAAGCGACAGCATCGTCGTCACCGCGATGAACAGAACCGAACCGGTGGCGACGACAGCACCCATCAGCGGCCAGAACCAGCCAAGCAGCAGCGTCGAGCCGACGAGCATGACGACCGATGGCAGCAGCGCGATCAGGATCGTGTCGTTGAGCAGGTCGAGCGCCCACATGCCGCGCGTTATCTTGCGCACCGTCGATCCGGCGAAGCTGTTGGCGTGCCAGTCGGTGGAGAAGCGCTGGACGCGGTGGAAGGCGTCGGCGGCGATATCCGCCATCATCTTCAACGTCAGCTCGACAATGGCCATGAAGGCGAGATTGCGCAGCACGACACCGGTGAGCGCCAGGGCCACCAGCATCGAAAAGGCCGCTGTCGCCGCGTTCCACGCAACATCGTCGGCCGCAGCACTGCTGGCGACGGCATCCACCAGCCGGCCGGAATAGAGCGGCGTCAGCACGTCGGCCAAGGTCGACAGCAGGAATGTGCCCATAATGCCGGCAAGCCGCCACGGCTGACACCGCCAATGGCTGAGCGTGAAGCCAAGAACGCTGCGAAAGGCGCCCGCGCGCAAATCTATTCGAAAACGAGTCATGATGTCATTCGGGCGCAAACGAGCCCGATCCCACGAAAGTAGAAATTGAAAAACCGCGTCGGCGCCGTTTGGCGCCCGGAGATGCGGAGGTTTGGCGTATTTGGCGGCCCTGTAGAGGGGCGGCGACCGGCAGCGGCGAAATACCTGCCTCGGTTCAGCCTTGCCGCGAGGCTATCTCGCGGCGCACTGACCAAGACCTAGGCTTCGCGGCCTCGCATAACGATGTCAAATCCTGGCATTCGGTTCCTCCTGAAGGGGAATCGCGGAGAGGTGTTTATAGAGACGCGTCAACGCCGCGCCAAGTCAGTAGATAGCCAAAAGCGCATCTGGTCCAAGCAGTGAGACGATTTTGCAACAATCGCGGGTTGTGCGCTGCCTCTGTTCAGGTTGCCGGGATACGGTCGAAGCGCATATAGCGGCCGTCGGTGGAAGGCCTGAAGCCGAGCTTTTCGTAAAGCGCATGGGCGTCGTTGGTCGACAGGCTCCAATGCGTGACCGTCTTGACGTCCGAGTGGTCGATAAGCGCCTCGACAAGCCGGGTTCCGATGCCTTGTCCGCGATACGCGGGCCAGACAATTATGTCGGCGAGATAGGCAAATACCGTACGGTCGGTGATCGCCCGGCCGAAGCCGACCTGATTGCCGCCGACATAGGCGCCGACGCACAGTGAGTTGGCAAAAGCGCGGCGGTGCAGTTCATCGCTGCGGCCGCTGCCCCAATAGCTCGCCTTCAAAATGTCGGATGTCGCCCGGAAGTCGATCCGCGACAGGTCAAAGCTAATTTCAAGGTTGGCCATGGCTAAACCGTTACGCAGGCCAATGGCCTACCCGCGATCCCTGAACCGGTTGGTGATGGGATAACGGCGGTCGCGGCCAAAGTTCTTCCTGGTGATCTTCACGCCGGGCGCCGCCTGCCGGCGCTTGTATTCTGCGACGTAAAGCAGGTGCTCGACACGCGCCACCGTCGCCCGGTCATGGCCGCGCGCAACGATCTCGTCGACGCCCATCTCGTTCTCGACCAGACACTCCAATATGTCATCGAGCACTGGATAGGGCGGCAGCGAATCCTGGTCGGTCTGGTTCTCTCGCAGTTCCGCCGAGGGCGCCTTGTCGATGATGTTGGTCGGGATCACCTCGCCGGACGGACCGAGCGCACCCGGCGGCACATGCGCGTTGCGCCAACGCGACAACGCATAGACCTGCATCTTGTAAAGATCCTTGATCGGATTGAAGCCGCCATTCATGTCGCCGTAGAGCGTCGCGTAGCCGACCGACATCTCGCTTTTGTTGCCGGTGGTGACCACCATCGAGCCGAACTTGTTGGAAATCGCCATCAGGATAGTGCCACGTGCACGGCTCTGCAGGTTCTCCTCGGTAATACCTTCCTTGGTGCCCTCGAAAAGCTGCGTCAGCGCGTGCAGGAAACCTTCGACCGGCTCGAAGATCGGCACGATATCGTAGCGGCAGCCGAGTGCGCGGGCGCAGTCCTCGGCATCCTTGAGCGAGTCCTTCGAAGTGTAGCGGTAAGGCATCATCACGGCGCGCAGCCGTTCCTCGCCGAGCGCGTCGACGGCAAGTGCCGCGCAGATCGCCGAATCGATGCCGCCGGAGAGGCCGAGCACGACATTCTTGAAGCCGTTCTTGTTGACGTAATCGCGCAGGCCCAACATGCAGGCGCGGTAGTCGGCCTCCTCCTTCTCCGGGATTTTCGACATCGGTCCGTCAGAGCAGACCCAGATGTCATTCTTTCTCTTCCAGGTGGTGACGTTGACCGTCTCCTCGAACTGGCTCATCTGGAAGGCCAGCGTCTTGTCAGAACCTATGGCAAACGATGCGCCATCGAAAACCAGCTCGTCCTGGCCGCCAAGCTGGTTGGCATAGATAATCGGCAGTCCGCATTCGATGATCTGGCGGATGACGATCTGGTGGCGGACGTCGACCTTGCCGCGGTAATAGGGCGAGCCGTTCGGGACCAGCAGGATTTCCGCGCCGCTTTCGGCCAGCGTCTCGCAGACGGCAACCTCGCCCCAGATATCTTCGCAGATCGGCACTCCCACGCGCACGCCGCGGAAATTGACCGGCCCCTGGATCTCGGGACCGGCCTGGAAGACGCGCTTCTCGTCGAACTCACCGTAATTCGGCAGATCGAGCTTGTAGCGTTCGGCAAGGATCTTGCCGCCATCGGCAAAGATGATCGAATTGTGCGTGCCGGTCTTGCGCTTCAACGGCGTGCCGATGACGAAACCCGGGCCGCCGTCGGCGGTATCGCCGGCGAAATCCTCCGCCGCCCGCTCGCAGGCCTTCAGGAAGGCGGGCTTCAGCACCAGATCCTCAGGCGGATAGCCGGCAAGAAAAAGCTCGGTAAACAGCACGAGGTCGGCGCCTTGGCGGGCGGCATCCGCCCTCGCCTCGCGTGCCTTGGCAAGATTGCCGGCGACGTCGCCGACCGTCGGATTGAGCTGGGCGACGGCGATGCGCAATATGTCTGGAGCGGTCTTGTCTGTCATGCCCGTGGGTTTAGCGCGGCAAAATTTGTCGGGCAATGGCGTTCGTTTGGACCAAACAGTCGATCCTAGTCGCCCATATATTCGCGCAAGGCTTCCGGCGGATGGTTCTCGCCGATCGACATTGCCAGAATGCGCGAAATGTGCCGGCGCGGCAGTCCGGTTTCCGCCGCCCAGGCGTTTATCTGCACTTGGATCTTGCCCAGGTCCTTCTTCGATGTCGGGCTCTGCGCGAGGTCGAGCCCGGCGTCGCGCAGCGCTGCCGCCATGTCGGCCGAGACGATGAAGGCGTCCCACTCCAGCCAGCGCAGAAAATACTGGCCGGTATTGCCGCCGAGCCGGCTGCCATGCTTGCCGAGATAGGCCATCAATCCGACCTGGTCATCCGCCGGCCAATTGGCCAGGAACTTGCCGAAGCTGCCATGCTCCTTCGACACGCGCTCGACGAAGGCTGCGTTGTCGCGTACGGATTTGATCTTCTGCGGATTGCGGACGATGCGCTTGTCGGCTGTGAGATCGTGCCAGAAATCGTCAGGCTGGAACAGCAGCCGCTTCGGCTCGAAGCCAAGAAATGCTTCCTCGAAACCCGGCCATTTCTGCTCGATGACGCGCCAGACAAAGCCGGCGGCAAAAACCCGCTCGGCCATAGTCGACAGGATCCGGTCGTCCGCAATCTTTGCCACCGCGGCATTGTCGGGCATAGGACCCAGCAGCGACGTCAGCGCTGCCTCACCGCCTTTGCGCTTCGCTGCACGGGCGCGAATTTTCTGAAAATCCACCATTGTTTCCTGACCCCATCGCGTCAATCTACCACTTCCCGTAGGAACCGGCAGCTTCTACCTCATCGCGGACGACGGAGGCGACGATGAACAAAACGATCGAGGACCTGGCAAGCCGCTGGCTGAAGCGAAAGCCGGACGGCCTCAGCGCGCTCGAAAGCCGGGTACTGCAATCTACGCTCGAGCGCACCACGATCTCCAAGGACACCAACAAGGCCGTCGCCTTTCACCAGACGTTTGGAGATCGCCTGGCCGACACCATCGCCCGGATCGGCGGCTCTTGGTCCTTCATCCTGGCATTCATTGGCTTCCTGATCCTGTGGACGGCAGGCAATGTCTGGCTCTTGTCGCGCGCCGCCTTCGATCCCTATCCCTTCATCTTCCTCAATCTCGTGCTTTCCATGGTTGCCGCCCTGCAGGCGCCAGTGATCATGATGGCGCAAAACCGCCAGACGGAGCGCGATCGAATCGACGCCGCCCACGACTATGAGGTTAATCTCAAGGCCGAGATCGAGATCATGGCGTTACACGAAAAGCTCGACGAACTGCGCCACAGCCAGATCATCGGCATGCGAGACGAGATCGCCCGGCTGGCCGAGCAGGTGAAGCGCATCGACGACATTCTGTCGAAGCAGCGAACGTCTTCATGACGGAAGTCATCCATCGTCTCATTGAGCAATATGGATTGGTCGCGGTTTTTCTGGGCTGCGTCGCAGAGGGCGAAAGCGCCGCAATTCTTGGCGGTTTTTTTGCGCATCAGCATGTCTTCATCCCGTGGCAGGCATTTCTCGCAGCCGCGCTCGGCGCCTTCGGTGGCGACACGTTCTTCTTCATCTTGGGACGGAGCTTCGCCGACCATAAATTCGTGATCAGGCTCCGAGCCCGGCCGGGCTTCAGCCACGCCTCCCGCCTTGTCACTTCTCATCCCAACATTTTCGTGCTGTCGAACCGCTACATCTATGGCCTCCGCCTGGTCGGCGGCATCGCCGCCGGGCTGTCGGGCATTGCGGCGGCGCGCTTCGTCATCCTCAACGCCATCTCATCGGTGGTCTGGGCGGCACTGTTCTGCACTGTCGGTTATGTCTTCGGGCTGGGCGCGGAGCACATCGTCGGCCAAGCGCTGGCTCGTCACGAGCGATTACTGATCGCTCTGGCAATCGGCCTCGTTGTGGCCATCCTCGGCTGGCTCGCGGCCCATATCGTCGCCAAGAAGGAACTCCACAAGGGAAGCTGATCGTCAATCATCGTCAATCAATGCCGAGCGCACGATCACCCTTCTCGAGGATCAGCGGAATGATCAGGTCTTCCTCGTCGGCAAGATGCCGGGTCAACATGGCGATCAACCGGCCGTTCTCGTCGGCATAGGCATCGGCGGCGAAACGCTGTTTGTCTTCGCTCTCCTGAAGCGTGCGGATGAAGGCATTTGCCGCCTCGGCATTGCGCTCCAGTCCCTCATGGATTGTGTGGTGATCGGCATCGAGAATCTCGAAGCCGCGCTTCAGACGGGTCTCGGCCCTGGCGAAGACCGGGAAATAATGATGGTCCTCGACATTGTGATGGCCGTCGAGATTGCCGAGGAAATGGTTGAGGCGCGGCGCGAACCAGCGCGCGAATTCCGGCGCGTTCAGCCTACTTTCTCGATAATCGCCGATACCATTGGTGAGCATGCCGCCAAGCTCGCGGAACATGTCGTGCCGCTGCAGCCACATATTGGCTATGCCGTGGATATTGGCATGCGCCTGCCAGTCCTCGCGCGGAAATTTTTCGACCAGCCAGTGCAGATCGTCCGGCAGGCCGTCACGTTCAAGCAACAGAAATCCGGTGGTATCGGCCATGTCGGGCCCCTCAGTTGACCGGCATGTAGTGTCTGAAACGTCAGATCGGTACCCCGAGGATCCGCTCGATGACGGCGACGCCCCATACCCCGGCAGCGATCACCACCGAAATCAGCACCGCCAGCGAACCGCAATCCTTGGCCAGTTGGATATCGACGTTGAATTCGCGGCTGAACGCGTCGCATGCCGCCTCGATGCCGGTGTTCAGCACCTCGATCATGATCATGAGCAGCACCGCGCCGATCAGCAACGCATAGCCGCGCCACGATTCCGAAAGGAACCAGCCGAGCGGCAAGGCAAGCACGAGCAGCGTCAGCTCCAGCTGGAAGGCCTCCTCGCCGGCGGCCAGTTTGCGAAACGCCCGCACCGAATTGTAAAAAGCGTCGATCAGTCGCTGCATGCCAAAACCCTTCGGAATCACCGGCAGGGGATAGCGCAATGGCTGGACCAAGGGAATAAGGCGGCCTCTGCAAAGAATCAGCCGTCTGCCACCTTGATCGACGGCGTCGACTTCTCGAACTGCGGCAGCCCGTCATCGATGGCGTAATAATCGCCCTTGTCGCCGACGAAGATATGACATTCGCCTTGGAGCCTAGTTGGCGCGTCGAACAGCCCTGCCATCACCGAAACATAGCCGTCATCGCTCGGCTTCCAGAACAACAGAGAGCCGCATGTCTTGCAGAAGCCGCGCCTGGCGAACGAAGAGGCCTCGTACCAGGTGATGCTCTCCGCGCCGGTGATTGTAATGTCGCGGTCGGCAACGTTGGTCGCCGCATAAAAATGCCCGCTCTGCTTCCGGCACTGCGAGCAATGGCAGTAGATGACACCGCGTAGCGGTCCTCGTGTCTTGAACCGCACTGCCCCGCACAAGCATGATCCGGTGTGACTGTCAGCCATGTCGGCCTCCCGATGCAATTGCCATCGCCTGGCAGGATTCCGGTTTTGCGCGCGTTAGGCACGAGCAAATGCGACACCGGCGGGATTGAATACAAAAAGCGCCGGTTTTCGCCCGGCGCTTCTTCAATGACATCAAAGTTCAGATCATATCAGCCGTTAACGGCCTGCTTGTGCTGGACCGGATGGGTCTTCTTGAGCAGATCGGAGACCAGGAACGCCAACTCGATCGCCTGATCGGCATTGAGGCGCGGATCGCAATGGGTGTGGTAGCGGTCCTGCAGTTCTTCGGCGGTGATGGCGCGGGCACCACCGGTGCACTCGGTGACGTTTTTGCCGGTCATCTCGATGTGGATGCCGCCCGGATGCGTGCCTTCGGCGCGGTGCACCTCGAAGAAGGTCTGCACTTCCTTCAGGATGCGGTCGAACGGCCGTGTCTTGTAGCCGGCGGCCTCGATCGTATTGCCATGCATCGGGTCGGACGACCACACCACGCTGCGGCCTTCCTTCTGCACCGCGCGCACCAGTTTGGGCAGATGGTCGGCAACCTTGTCGGAGCCGAAGCGGGCGATCAGCGTCAGCCGGCCGGGCTCGTTCTCCGGATTGAGCAGGTCGATGAGCTGCAACAGGCCATCCGGCGTCAGCGACGGACCGCATTTCAGCCCGAGCGGGTTCTTGATGCCGCGGCAGTATTCGACATGGGCATGGTCGGGTTGGCGCGTGCGATCACCGATCCAGATCATGTGGCCAGAGGTGGCGTACCAGTCGCCGGAGGTCGAATCGACGCGGGTCAGCGCCTCCTCGTAGCCGAGCAGCAACGCTTCGTGGCTGGTGTAGAAATCCGTCTCGCGCAGCGCGTAATTGGTCTCCGAGGTGATGCCGACGGCCTTCATGAAGTCCATCGTCTCGGTGATGCGGTTGGCGAGCGATTCGTATTTCTCGCCCTGCGGGCTGTCGGACACGAAGCCGAGCATCCATTGATGCACGTTCTCCAGGCTGGCGTAGCCGCCCTGGGCGAAGGCACGCAAAAGGTTGAGCGTCGCCGCCGATTGGCGGTACGCCATCTCCTGTCTTGCAGGATCGGGAATGCGCGACTTGGCGTCGAACTCGATGCCGTTGATGATGTCGCCGCGATAGCTCGGCAGCGTTACACCGCCCTTGGTCTCATTGTCGGACGAGCGCGGCTTGGCGAACTGGCCGGCGACACGGCCGACCTTCACCACCGGCTGGGCGCCGGCGAAGGTCAGCACCACCGACATCTGCAGGAAGACGCGGAAGAAGTCGCGGATATTGTCGGCGCCATGCTCGGCGAAGCTCTCGGCGCAATCGCCGCCCTGCAGAAGGAATGCGTCACCGGCAGCGACGGCTGCAAGCTGCTTCTTCAGCTTGCGTGCCTCACCTGCAAAAACCAACGGCGGAAACGTGGCAAGCTGGGCTTCCGTGTTCCTCAGCGCGGCAAGATCCGGATAGGCAGGAACCTGCTGGATCGGCTTGGCTCTCCACGAATTCGGCGACCATTTCGTCATCGAAGCACCTAACGCTCTTTCACACGGACGCCATCGCCCGCCAATCCGCCCCATATGGGGTCGCGGCTCCATACACGAAGCCGATTTCCTATTCTAGACCGGAAGTGGTCGCGTGGCGAATGAGCACGGCACTGCGAAAGTGCCGATGCGGCTGTGCCCAGAGCACCAGCCACGCGCTGCTACGCCGCCTTCTCCACCAGCCGCGCCAGCTGCGTCATGACAACCGCTGAGCCAGCCAGCCGCTTCTCGGGCGTCGCCCAGTCACGGCTGAAGACGACGCTCTGGTCGGGTCGGATCTTGGCCAGCGAGCCCTGTTCGCCGATGAGCTTGACCAGCCCGACCGGATTGGGGAATTCCCGCTTGCGGAAATGGACGACGACACCTTTCGGCCCGGCGTCGAGCTTCTCCACGTTGGCCTTGCGGCAAAGCGCCTTGATGAAGACGATCTTCAACAGATGCTTTACCTCTTCCGGCAACGGTCCGAACCGGTCGATCAGCTCGGCGCCGAAAGCATCGATCTCTTCCGTATTTTCGAGATCGCCAAGACGGCGATAGAGCGCCAGCCTGAGCTGCAGATCCGGGACGTAGCTTTCCGGGATCATCACCGCCGTGCCGACGGCGATCTGCGGCGACCAGCCGCCGTCCTGCACCTCGCCGGAATCCTTCACTTCGGCCACCGCCTCCTCCAGCATCTGCTGGTAGAGCTCGAAGCCGACCTCCTTGATGTGGCCCGACTGCTCTTCGCCAAGCAGATTGCCGGCGCCGCGGATGTCGAGGTCGTGGCTGGCCAGCTGGAAACCGGCGCCTAGCGTATCGAGCGATTGCAGCACTTTCAGCCGACGCTCGGCTGTATCGGTTAGCTTGCGGTTGGCGGGCAGAGTGAACAGCGCATAGGCGCGCACCTTCGAACGGCCGACGCGGCCACGCAACTGATAGAGCTGAGACAGGCCGAACATGTCGGCGCGGTGTACGATCAGCGTATTGGCGGTCGGTATATCGAGGCCGGATTCGACGATGGTGGTCGACAAAAGCACATCGTACTGGCCGTCATAAAAGGCATTCATGATATCGTCGAGCTCGCCGGGCGGCATCTGGCCGTGGGCCACCGCCACTTTCAGCTCAGGCACGGATTCGCGCAGGAAATCATGGATTTCCGTGAGATCGCTGATACGCGGTACGACGTAGAAGGAATGGCCGCCACGGTAGCGCTCGCGCAGCAGCGTCTCGCGGATGACCAGCGGATCGAAAGGGGAGATGAAGGTACGCACGGCCATGCGATCGACCGGCGGCGTGGCGATCAGCGACAGCTCACGCACCCCGGTCAAGGCAAGCTGAAGCGTTCGCGGGATCGGCGTCGCCGACAGCGTCAGAACGTGGACGTCGGTCTTGAGATCCTTCAGCCGCTCCTTGTGCTTGACGCCGAAATGCTGCTCCTCATCGATGATCAGCAGGCCGAGATTCTTGAACGAGATCGAGGAGCCGAGCAGTGCGTGCGTGCCGATGACAATGTCGACTTGGCCTTCGGCGACGCCCTTCTTGGTCTCGGCCAGTTCCTTGGCGCCGACCAGCCGCGAGGCCTGGGCAACGCGGATCGGCAGGCCGGAGAAGCGCTGCGAGAAGGTCTTGAAATGCTGGCGCGACAACAATGTCGTCGGCACCACCACCGCGACCTGAAAGCCTTCCATCGCCGCGATGAAGGCGGCACGAAGCGCGACTTCGGTCTTGCCGAAGCCGACATCGCCGCAGATCAGCCGATCCATCGGCTTTCCAGCGCCCAGATCACCCATGACCGAATCGATTGCCGTTTGCTGGTCGTCGGTTTCTTCATAGGGGAAACGCGCCGCAAACTCGCCATAGAGGCCTTCCGCCGACACCAGCGCCGGCGCGGCCCGCATTTGTCGCTCGGCGGCGATGCGGATCAGCTGCCCGGCCATGTCGAGCAGGCGTTTCTTCAGCCGTGCCTTGCGCGATTGCCAGGCGCCGCCGCCAAGCTTGTCGAGCGTCGCCTCGGCCGAATCCGAGCCATAGCGCGACAGCAGCTCGATGTTTTCCACCGGCAAGAACAGCCGATCGTCGCCGGCATAGTGGATTTCAAGGCAATCGTGCGGCGCACCGACCGCCTCGATGGTGCGCAGCCCGATGAAGCGGCCAATGCCATGGTCGGCATGCACGACGATATCGCCTGAAGACAATGCCGAAGCCTCGGCGATGAAGTCGGACGCGCGCTTCTTGCGCTTCGAGCGCCGGATCAGCCGGTCGCCGAGAATGTCCTGCTCGGCGACGACGACCAGTTTCTCGGTCTCGAAGCCGGATTCGAGCGGCAGCACGGCCAGGGCCGCCTGCCCTGGCTCAAGCCTTTCGGCTTCGGCAAGCGTCGCCACCGGCTCCAGATTGCCAAGGTGATGCTCGACCAGGATCTGGCCGAGCCGGTCGAGCGAACCTTCAGTCCAGCCGGCGACGACGACACGGCGGCGTGCAGCGCGCTCGTCGGAAATGTGTTTGACGACGACGTCGAAGACGTTGGCGTTAGGGTCGGCGCGTTCCTCGACGAAGCTGCGGCCATGGCGCGAGCCGGCATGGAACACCTTTTTCGCACCGGCATCGGGCGCGTCGAAGGAGGTGAAGTCGATCGCTTCGCGCGGACCAAGCGAGGCAATCAGGTTCTCGGGCGACAGATAAAGCTGATCCGGCGACACCGGCTTGTAGGGCACGGCATCCTTCAAGGCGCCGTCGGCCTGTTTTTTTCGCGCCTCGTAATGATCGAGGATCAGAGTGTGGCGCTCGGCCAGTGCCTCATGCGCCAGATGATCAAACACCACGGGCGCATCCGGCAGGTAATCGAACACGGTTTCCAGCCGCTCATAGAAGAACGGCAGCCAGTGCTCCATGCCGGCAAACCGCCTGCCCTCGCTGACCGCCGCATAGAGCCCATCGTCGCGCGAGGGCGCGCCAAAGGCTTCGATGTAGGCGCGGCGGAAGCGGCTGATGGTTTCCGGCGTCAGCGCCACCTCGCTCATCGCCTGCAGCGCCATCGACTTGCGTTGGCCGATGGTGCGCTGGGTTGCGCTGTCGAAGACGCGGATCGATTCCAGCGTATCGCCGAAGAAATCGAGGCGCAGTGCCTCCGTCCAGCCGGGCGCGAAGAGATCGAGAATGCCGCCGCGCACGGCAAATTCGCCGATGCCGCGCACCGTCGGCACCCGCTCGAAGCCGGAAGTCTCCAGCCGTGACACCAGCGCGTTCATGTCGATCTGGTTGCCGGGCTTGGCGTGAAAGGTCTGCGCCTCGACGAGTTCCGCCGGCGGAATGCGTTGAAGCAAGGCGTTCGCGGTGGTGAGAATGACGGCGCGGTGCGGCTTCTTCGCCAGCGCGATCATCGCTGCCAGCGCATCGAGCCGCCTTGCGGCGGCGTCGGCGCCGGGCGAGACGCGGTCGTAAGGCAGGCAGTCCCAGGCCGGCAGTTCCAGCACCGGCAGGCCCGGCGCGGCAAAGGCAAGCGCCTCGACGATCGCCGGCAGACGCTGGCCGTCGCGCGCCACGAACAGCACCGGCTTGTCAGGGGCGATCTCGTGCGCAGCCTGCACCAGCGCAAAGGCTTCGTAGCCGTCGGCGACGCCATCGACGATGAACTGGCCGGCGCGGCCTTTCGGCAGACCGATCGTAGGGATAAGGCTCATGGCTACACGTTGTTCAGAAGGTCATCTCCCGGCGCGAAGCCAGGATTTTTTGCAGGACGGTACAGTCGATATCCGCCGGAACCGGGCGTTCGCCAGTGACGAGAGGCAGGAATTCGGTGTCGGGAATGTCGAGGAGCCTCTCATATTGGTCGATTTCGTCGCCGGTCAAGGCGCCGATCTCGGCATCGGCGAAGCTGCCGAGTATAAGGTCCATCTCGCGCATGCCGCGGTGCCACGAACGAAACAGAAGCTTGCGGCGGCGGGCATCGAGCCCCTCGCTTGATCGTTTCGTTCCGGTCATCTTGCAACATCCTTGCCCAGGCGGCGCATATAGCGTGGATAGAAGGCGGTGTCAGCCTTGCGCTACAGTCGCCGCAACATAAGCTGACATCATGCGTCCCTCCCTCCTCGATCCGCTGTTTGTCCCGATCACCTCGCTTGCCGGGGTCGGGCCAAAAGTTGGCGCCCTGATCGAAAAAGTCGTAGCAGCCGACCTCGGCGACCGGGCCGCGCGCGCCGGGGATCTCTTGTTCGTGCTGCCGCATACTGTCATCGACCGCCGCAACCGGCCTGGCATCGCCGGCTCGGCGGAAGGCGCCATCGTTACGCTCGACGTCCGCATCGACCGCCACCAGCCGCCGCCACGCGGCAACAGGTCGGTCCCTTACCGGGTCTACGCCCATGACGACACCGGCGAGATCGCGCTGACCTTCTTCCATGCCCATGCCGCCTATCTCGAAAAAGCAATGCCCGTAGGCGAGCATGTCGTCGTCTCCGGCCGCATGGAATGGTTCAACGGCCGCCCGACCATGGTTCACCCCGACCATATCGCACTTGCCGACGACGCGGAAAACCTGCCGCTGGTCGAGCCGGTCTATCCGCTGACCGCCGGGCTCTCGGGCAAGGTACTGCGCCGGGCCATCGGCCAGGCGCTGGCCCGCCTGCCGGTGCTGCCCGAATGGCAGGACGGTGAGTTCCGGCGCCGCCATGCCTTTCCTGCTTTCAGCGATGCGCTCAACCGCATCCACAATCCTGCCGACCCGATCGACGTCTCCGTCGACGGCGCAGCGTGGCGGCGCCTTGCCTATGACGAGTTCTTGGCCGGCCAGGTATCGCTGGCGCTGGTGCGGGCCAAGGTCCGCCGATTATCTGGCCGGCCATTGGTCGGCGACGGCCGCATAGTCGAACAACTGCGCGTGGCACTCCCCTATTCGTTGACCATGTCGCAGGAAATGGCGCTTGCCGAAATCAACGCCGATCTCGGTGACCCCGAACGCATGCTGCGCCTTTTGCAGGGCGATGTCGGCTCCGGCAAGACGGTGGTCGCGCTGCTTGCCATGGCGCGTGCCGTCGAGGCCGGCGGCCAGGCGGCATTGATGGCGCCGACCGAAATCCTGGCGCGCCAGCATCTGGCAACAATTGCGCCGTTGGCGGAACGGGCCGGCCTGCGTGTCGCCGTCCTCACAGGTCGCGAAAAGGGCCGCGAGCGTGCCGACACGCTGACCGGGCTGGCCAATGGTGACATCGACATCGTCGTCGGCACCCATGCGCTGTTCCAGGAAACGGTGACGTTCCGTGACCTCGTGTTCGCCGTCGTCGACGAGCAGCACCGTTTCGGCGTCCATCAGCGCCTTGCCATTACCGCCAAGGGCGATGCGCCCGACATGCTGGTGATGACAGCAACGCCGATACCGCGGACGCTGGTGCTGACTGCATTCGGCGACATGGATGTGTCGAAGCTGACGGAAAAGCCGGCCGGCCGCCAGCCGATCCGCACCGTCACCTTGCCGCTTGAACGGCTCGACGAACTGATCGGACGCATGCTCGACGCCGTCGCCGATGGCCAGAAAATCTACTGGATCTGTCCGCTGATCGAGGAATCCGAGGAGATCAAGCTGATGTCGGCCGAGGACCGTTTTGCCTCGCTGAAGCCGCTGTTCGGCGACCGCATCGGCCTGGTGCACGGCCGCATGAAAGGCACCGACAAAGACGAGGCGATGCGCGCCTTCAAGCAGGGCGACACCCGTATCCTGATCGCCACCACCGTCATCGAGGTCGGCGTCGATGTGCCTGATGCGACGATCATGGTCATCGAGCATGCCGAGCGTTTTGGCCTCGCCCAGTTGCACCAATTGCGTGGCCGGGTCGGGCGTGGCGACAAGCCTTCATCCTGTGTGCTGCTCTACAAGGACCCGCTCGGCGAGACGGCAAAACGCCGTTTGTCGGTGATGCGCGAGACCGAGGACGGCTTCCGTATCGCCGAAGAGGATCTGAAGCTGCGCGGCGAAGGCGAGTTGCTCGGCACTCGCCAGTCTGGCACGCCGGGCTTCCAGGTGGCGCGCATCGAGGTGCATGCCGACCTGCTCGAGGCCGCTCGCGACGATGCGCGGCTGATCCTGTCGCGCGATCCGGAACTGCAGTCCGAACGCGGCACGGCGCTGCGCCTGTTGCTCTATCTGTTCGGCCGCGACGAGGCCGTGCGGCTCCTGCGTGCCGGCTGAGGCATCGTGTCGAGCGGAGGATTGGCAAGCGCGCCGTGGATATGCTCGCCGTTCACCGTCACCATTTTGACAGCTGGCGCCACCAGGCCGGCCGACACGATCAGCTTGGCTCCGTCCTCGATTGTCATGTCGAGCAGCACAATGTCGGATTTCGGCACATACATCAGAAAGCCGGTCGTCGGGTTGGGCGTACACGGCATGAACACGGCAATCAGCGGATCGCCTTCCCGGTCGAGCTTCTGGTTGATCTCGGTTTCCTTCTCGCTGGCGACGAAGACAAGCGACCAGACCCCTTTGCGCGGATATTCGACCAACCCGACCTGCCGGAACATGTCGCCCTTGTTCGACAGCACTGTCTCGAAAATCTGCTTCAGCGAACGGTAGATGCCGCGCACCAGCGGCATGCGGCCAAGCAGGCGCTCGCCGAAATTGACGATGGCGCGGCCAACGATATTGGCGGTCATAAAGCCGATGAAGGTGATGAGGATCAAGGCAACGATCAGCCCAAAACCCGGCACTGGAAACGGCAGGTAGGTGTCCGGATTGTAGCGTACCGGAATGTAGGGTTTCACCCAGGAATCGACCCAACCGATCAGCGACCAGGCAATGTAGGCGGTAATCGCCAGCGGCGCGCAAACGACGAAGCCGGTCAGGAAATAGTTTCTCAGCCGGGTCATGCCTGAGGTCTTGAGAGCATCCGACATGGTTCACCGCAGCGTGTGTTTGCAGCGCGACACTACTGAACCCCAAGGCGCTTTGGAATGGCGAAGTTTTTAAAAGATCAACTATGCCGCGGCTTCCAGCGGTTCGATCTTCTCGAGCTCCGGTGCGAGTTTCTTCGCCTCGGTTTCAAGTTCATAAGCCTGCTGAAAATTCATCCAGAATTCCGGCGTGGTGTTGAAGAGCCTGGCGAGGCGAAGCGCGGTATCAGGAGTCAGGCCGATCTCTTCCTTGGCAATGCGTTCGATACGGGTACGAGGAAGATTGAGCTTCTTCGCCAGCGCACCGGCACTCATACCGAGCGGGACGAGATATTCCTCGCGCAGGAACTCTCCGGGGTGAATTGGACGTACGAACTTGAGCATGGTTCAGAGACCTCAAGGGTTTAGGGCAAGTGCCCGCTCAATGGTAGTCGACGATCTCCACCTCTTCGGCGCCAGCGTTGGTCCATTTGAAGCAGGCATTGGTCGTTGATACGAATTGAATGCTGCCCAGCTCTGCTCCCTTCAGGGCTTCAAGGCGATTTCCGGGTGGCGATCGTTCAATTGTCCGGCGTTTTCGATCGCTCGAAGACGACGTTCGCCACGGGCAACCAGATCCGGTGGAAAACCTTTCGGTGCCTTCCCCTCGGCAACCGCTTCCACCGCTTTGCCTTTGAACGAAACGATCAACTTGGACCCTATCGGTAGCCGTTTGGAACCGATCATTCCACCGTTACCGATTTCGCCAGATTGCGCGGCTGGTCGACATCCGTGCCCATGAACACGGCGGTGAAATAGGCGAGCATCTGGATCGGCAGTGCGTAGATGATCGGCGAGATGATTTCCGGCACGTCCGGCAAAACGATCGTCTCCATCGTCTTCACCGTGGCGTGCGCGGCGCCCTTGCTGTCGGTGATCAGGATGATCTTGCCGCCGCGCGCCGCCACCTCCTGCATGTTCGAGACGGTCTTTTCGAAGATACGGTCATGCGGGGCGATGACGATGACGGGCATGTTCTCGTCGATCAGCGCGATCGGGCCGTGTTTCAACTCGCCGGCGGCATAGCCTTCGGCGTGGATATAGGAAATTTCCTTGAGCTTCAGCGCGCCTTCCAGGGCCAGCGGAAAATTGGTGTCGCGGCCGAGATAAAGCACATTCTTGTAGTGCGAGAGGTCGCGCGCGACCTTTTCGATCTGCCCGTCGAGCTTTAGCACCTGGTTCGCATAACGCGGCGCTTCCGACAGCTCGCGTATCAGCGTTTTCTCCTGCTCCTGCGAAATCGTTCCGCGCGCCACGCCCGCCCGCACCGCCAGCGAGGCCAGCACGGAAAGCTGGCAGGTGAACGCCTTGGTCGAAGCGACGCCGATCTCCGGGCCGGCCAACGTCGGCAGGATGACGTCGGATTCGCGCGCCATGGTCGATTCGCGCACATTGACGACCGCGCCGATCTTCATGCCGGCCTTGCGGCAGTAGCGCAGCGACGCCAGCGTGTCGGCGGTCTCACCCGATTGCGAGATGAAGAAAGCGGCATCGTTCTTCGACAGCGGCATCTCGCGATAGCGGAACTCCGAAGCGACATCGATGTCGACCGGCAGCCGCGCATAGCGCTCGAACCAGTATTTGCTGATCAGCCCGGCGAGATAGGCGGTGCCGCAGGCCGAGATCGCCAGCCGGTCGATCTTGGCGAAATCGAACGGCAGGTCGAGCGGCTTCGAGACGCCGCTGATGAAATCAACATAATGCGCCAGCGTGTGCGAGATCACTTCCGGCTGCTCATGGATTTCCTTTTCCATGAAATGGCGGCGGTTGCCTTTGTCGACCATGAAGCTCGTGCTGAGCGACTGTTGGCGTTTGCGGTCGACCTTGTTGCCGCCCATGTCGAAGATATCGACCTCGTTGCGGCGCACCACCGCCCAGTCGCCGTCTTCCAGATAGGTGATCGAATTGGTGAAAGGGGCAAGCGCAATGGCGTCGGAGCCAAGGAACATCTGGCCGTCGCCATGACCGACCGCGAGCGGCGGGCCATTGCGCGCGCCGACGATCAGATCCTCGTCGCCCTTGAACATGATGGCGAGCGCAAAGGCGCCTTCCAGCCGCTTCAGCGCCTTGTGCGCCGCCTCAACCGGCTTCAGCCCCCTGGCCAGTTCGCGCGCCACCAGATGCGCGACGACTTCGGTATCGGTCTGCGAGGTGAAGCTGTAGCCGTCGCGCATCAGCTCGTCGCGCAATTCGGCGAAATTCTCGATGATGCCGTTATGGACGATGGCGACGCCGTCGGAAAAATGCGGATGCGCATTACTCTCGTTCGGAACGCCATGCGTGGCCCAGCGCGTGTGGCCGATGCCGATCATGCCGTCGAGCGGTTCGTCCTTCAGCAGGCGCTCGAGATTGACCAGCTTGCCCTCGGCGCGGCGGCGGTCAAGCCTGCCGTGCTCGATCGTGGCGACGCCGGCCGAGTCATAGCCGCGATATTCGAGCCTTTTCAGCGCATCGACGATAAGCGGCGCGACCGGCGAGTCACCGACAATTCCAACGATACCGCACATGGCGCTTGCCCCCGATTCCGACCTCAAACCCGGCGCTATTTAGAGACTGCCGGGCTGTCGCGAAAAATCACATTCCATTTCGTCCGGTATCAGCCGGACTATCCTGCACAGATGCACCATGACAGGGCGCACTTGCAATCCGGTTACTGCAATTGCTCAGTTTCTCCGCTTATGTATCCTATCTCGGCTCAACGGCTCCAGAAATCAGTCAAAGACATGATGCGGCTATGAACGAACGAATTGACACGGTGACGCTTTGGCGTCCGGTTGGTCCCCGCGAACTGGAGTTGATCCAGAGGGCAGGGATGCGCGCCTTTCCTCCTCGACTTGCCGATCAGCCGATCTTCTATCCGGTTACCAGCGAGGCCTATGCCACCCAGATCGCCCGAGACTGGAACGTGCCCGCGAGCGGATCAGGTTTCGTGACGCGTTTCGAGGTGCGTCGCAGCTTTCTGGATCGTTACAGCGTCCAGCATGCCGGCAGCCGGGCGCATCTGGAATACTGGATCCCGGCCGAAGACCTGTCGGCCTTCAACGATGCAATTGTTGGCGAAATCCAGCTTGTCGCCGAGTTCCGCTAGTCTACCCTTTTTTGCGGGCCGCCGCGGCCTGAGAAAAACGCTCTCGCAACTCCTTGCCCTTGCCGGGTAGAGTCCGCTGGCGGGCGCGGCCGAAAGCCAGCGCATCGTCGGGTACGCTTTCGGTAATGACGCTGCCCGAGGCGATGTAGCCGCCCTTGCCGATCGACACCGGCGCCACCAGCGAGGAGTTTGAGCCTATGAAGGCGCCCTCGCCGATATCGGTGAAGAATTTCGAATAGCCGTCATAATTGCAGGTGATGGTGCCGGCGCCGATATTGGCGCCGGCACCGATGCGGGCATCGCCGATATAGGTCAGATGGTTGACCTTCGCGCCCTCCTCGACGATCGCCTGCTTGACCTCGCAGAAATTGCCGACCTTGGCCTTGGTTCTCAGATCGGCCCCGGGCCGCAGCCGCGCGAACGGCCCGACATCGCAATTCGACGCGATGGTGGCGCCTTCGATATGGCTGAAGGCATGGATCTTGACCCCCGTCGCGATTTTCACGTCCGGCCCGAACCAGACATTGGGTTCGACGATCGTATCGGCGCCGATCTCGGTGTCGTGCGAGAAGAACACAGTTTCGGGCGCGATCAGCGTAACGCCAGAAAGCATCGCCTCGCGCCGCCGGCGCTGCTGCCAGATACCTTCCGCCTGGGCAAGCTCGGCACGGTTGTTGATGCCGAGCGCGTTCTCGAAACTGGCTTCGGTGGCGACGACATCAAGTCCCTGGGCAGCGGCGATCTCGACGATGTCGGTGAGATAATACTCGCCCTTGGCGTTCTTGCTGCCGACTTGATCGAGCAGCTTCAGCGCGTGCCTGCCGGCGACCGCCATCAGCCCGCCATTGCAGAAGGTGATCTTTTTCTCCTCGTCCGAGCAGTCCTTCTCCTCGCGGATGGCCACGAGCTTGCCGGCCTTTTCGATAAGCCGGCCGTAGCCCGAAGGATTTTCCGTACGGAAGCCGACCACGACGACGGCCGCACCTTCCGCCAGCTTCAGCCTCGCCGCCGCGAGCGCTTCCGGATCGATCAACGGCGTGTCGCCAAACATCACCAAGATATCGTCATAACCTTTTGATATTGCTGCACGCGCGGCAAGCACGGCGTGCGCGGTGCCGAGACGTTTTTCCTGAACGAAAGCCTCGGCCTTCGGCGCAAACTTGAGTGCAGCCTTGCGCATCTCATCGGCGCCATGGCCGATCACCAGCGCCAATTCGCCGCTGCCGGCGGCTTCGGCAGCCTTGACGACATGGGCAACCATCGGCAGGCCCGCGATTGTGTGCAGCACTTTCGGCACTGCACTCTTCATGCGCGTGCCTTCACCGGCGGCGAGGATGACGGACAGGCAGGATCTCTGGCTCATGGGGACAGCAACCGTTGAAAGGGGTCTGGAATCGAAGCGTTAGTAGCACCGGCGCCATGCTGCACCAATGCGGTTAAATTCCGGTGAGACGGTGGAACCTCCAACCCGCGACACGCTCAAGCCGATCGGCTCAGGCGGCTTCCGCCTCGTTGCGTGATGCGAAGCTGGGGGCTCGGCCACGGCCGTATTGCCGTGGCGAGCAGTACATGACCCGCTTGAAGGCTGTGCTGAAGGCGCTTTCGGATTCGTAGCCGAGCGAAAGCGCTATGACGGCGACGGGATCGCTGGAATTCGTCAGCCGGTCGCCAGCCAGCAGCATTCGCCAGCGCGTCAAATAGTCCATCGGCGACGCGCCAACCGTCTCCTTGAATCTGAGCGCAAAGGTCGATCGCGACATGCCGGCCCGTTCCGCCAGTTCCTGTAGCGTCCAGCCATGCGCCGGATCGTCATGCATGGCGCTGATCGCCGCGCCGATCTGTTTGTCCGCGAGGGCAAAGAGCCAGCCGATGCCACCTTTCAATCCTTCCGAAAGATGCAGCCGCAGCGCCTGAACCAGCATCATGTGGGCGAGGTGCTGGATCATCAGAAAGCCGCCCGGCTGCGGCTCGCGCAGCTCCTGCATCATCCGCTCCACAGACCAGCGCAGCGCCGACTGGTCCGACTCTTTGCGGATATGCACAATGGCTGGCAGCATCCGCAACAGCATGCCGGCATGATTGCCGCCAAGCGCGAAGCGGCTGCTGACCAGAAAGAAATCACCACCGCCATTGTGGGTCACGACACCGCCGGCTCGCGCAGGCGGAAAAATCTTGACGGCTTCAACAGGCGTCAAGCTCATGTCGCTTGCAAGGCGGAAAGGCCGTCCACTCGGCAGCAGGAAGCTGTCTCCCGTCTCAAGGCGCACTGCGTCAGCAACGCCCTCCACAGACAGCCAGCACCGGCCGGAGACTACCGCTCCGGTCTTGATGCTTTGCTGCTGGTCGGGGAACTGGATCGACCATTCACCACCAGCATCGAAACCGGCCGACATATAGTTTCGCGGCTTCAGCAGCGACAGCACATCTGAAAGGGGATCCACAGGTCATTCCGGACGATTGCGAAGATAATACGGACTTTACCGCATAGATCGTATTTTCTCAAGCGCCTATCACGACACAACTGAGCCGCGAAAATGGTCGTGGCCAGAAACGGACAGGAGAAGTCGTGATGCGTGTTTTCGTTACCGGAGCGACCGGATTCGTCGGTTCTGCCGTCGTTCAAGAACTCATCGGCGCCGGCCATCAGGTGCTCGGCCTCGCCCGCTCGGCGGCGTCGGCCAAGTCGCTTGCAGCCACCGGAGCCGAGGTGCATCGAGGTGACCTCGAAGACCTCGAAAGCCTCAGCAGGGGCGCAGCGGCAGCTGATGGAGTGATCCATACCGGCTTCAACCACGACTTCTCGAAGTTCGCGCAAAACTGCGAGATGGACCGGCGCGCCATCGAGGCCTTGGGCGGTGCACTCGAAGGCTCCGAGCGGCCCCTGCTCGTTACCTCCGGGACCGCGCTCCAGGCGCGGGGCCGTATCGCGACCGAGGAAGATGCGCCTGTCCCATCTTCCGCTTCGTATCCCCGCGCCTCCGAAGCGACAGCCGCCGCGCTGGCGGCACGCGGCGTGCGCGCGTCGGTTGTGCGCCTTCCTCCGTCGGTCCATGGCCAAGGCGACCATGCCTTCGTTCCTATTCTCATCGACCTCGCTCGCGAGAAGGGCGTGTCGGCCTATATCGGCGAAGGGCTCAATCGCTGGCCTGCCGTGCATCGGTTCGATGCCGCCCGCGTCTACCGGCTTGCGCTCGAGCATGGAGCCGGTGGCGGGCGATATCACGCGATCGCCGAAGAAGGCGTTCCGTTCAAGGACGTCGCCGGCGTGATCGGCCGGCGCCTGAACGTGCCGGTCGTCGCCAAGTCCGCGGAAGAAGCCGCCGATCATTTTGGCTGGTTCGCTATGTTCGCGGCGATGGATGTCCCGACCTCGAGCGAACGGACCCAGGCGCTGCTGGGGTGGCAGCCGAGCGGACCCGGGCTGATCGCTGATATCGACCAGCCGGGCTATTTCGAAGGCTGAACAGACCCATGTCGGGCGGCAAACCTATCCCAATTGCCCCAGCACCGGAAAATTCTCGAGCAACCAATAGGACACCGCCTGCACGCCGCCGGTCAGGAAAAACACGCCGGCGACCACCAGCAACGCGCCGATGGCCTTTTCGACGCGGCCGAGATGGACGCGGAATTTCCCGAGAAAGCGCATGAAGGCGCCTGAAAACAGCGCCGCAACGAGGAAGGGAATACCGAGGCCGAGCGAATAGGCGGCGAGCAGCAGCGCGCCCTCGCCCACCGTCTCGCGGCCGCCGGCAAGCGTCAGGATCGGCCCCAGCACCGGGCCGATACAGGGCGTCCAGCCAAAGGCGAAGGCCAGGCCCATGACGTAAGCGGCGATCAGGCTGGCCGGCTTGCCTTGTGACTGGAAGCGCGCCTCGCGTGAAAGCAAAGGGATGCGCAGTACGCCGAGGAAATTCAGCCCCATCAGGATGATCAGCACGCCTGCCGCCATTGCCAGCGGCTCCTGCCAGACTCGCAGCAAATGGCCGATGGTCGAGGCGCCGGCGCCGAGCGCGACGAAGACGGTCGAGAAGCCGAGCACGAAGGCGATTGAGGAATTAATCAGCGCGCCTCGCGCGCCGGCCTTTGCCGTAATGCCGGCCTCGCCGCGGAAATCGTCGACCGACACGCCGGCCATATAGCACAGGTAAGGCGGCACCAGCGGCAGCACGCAGGGGGACAGGAAGGAAATTGCTCCCGCCCCGATCGCACTGACATAGCCGACGTCCAATGCCATTTCCGTCTCCCGATGACTGCGCAGCCATATAGCCGCGACAACAGCCGTCCGCCAATCACCATCGCGTGGCCCCATCACATTGGGTAGCAAGTCGACGCCCGCCCGGGAAGAAAGGGCGGCCAGGCAGCGTTGGTCAAACGAAACTGCGTTGTTCCGCGCGCTTTTCGAATGATCCAGGGAGAAGTCCATGAAAACGATCGCAATTGGCATGGCCGCGCTTTTGCTCGGCACTGCCGCATCCTTCGCTGCCGAGGCGTGGAAGGAAGCGGAGGTCGGCGGCACCAAGATCTACACCGACGCCAGCGGCATGACGCTCTACACATACGACAAGGACGAGGCGGGCAAGTCGAACTGCTACGACAAATGCGCCGCCAATTGGCCGCCGCTGAAGGCTGACGCCAACGCCAAGGCCGAGGGCGAGTGGACGATCGTCGACCGCACCGACGGCACCAGGATGTGGGCCTACGAAGGTAAGCCGCTCTACACGTTCATCAAGGACAAGAAGGCCGGCGACGTGACCGGCGAGGGTGTCGGCGGCGTCTGGCATATCGCCAAGGCCGACTAGGCCTTGAGCTTCTGATCGGCCGTAACAGGCGGTAACACGGCTGGTCGCTGGGAACTCGACCCAACCGCCCCGGCGGCCAGCTTTTCAGCACGGTACTTCCTTGCGACTGTCCGAGCAAAATGCCGGGCAAGCGATTGCGCGCTTTACCGCATCTGTTCAAGCAGGGCTGGCGCGTGCTCGATGTTTCTCTTATATCCGCGGGAGAGTTTGTCCCGTTCTCCAGGATCAATTGCCGGGTTTGTCCAGCGATAGGCTGCTCATTTCCCTTGTCCAGGATTGCGGAAATCGCATGGCGCGCCGTTGGGTTGCGCATTCGGTACAGGGCCGCATTTTGACTGCTTGGCCTTGACCGGATGCAAAAGCGCGGCCATGTGAGCGACACATTGAACGAGATTTCGTCGCGCGCAGCGGAATTCTTCTGCCGCATCACAACTGATATGAGACCGTATGGACGTCGTCGTCGTCGAATCGCCGGCCAAGGCGAAGACAATCAACAAGTACCTCGGCAAGAACTACAAGGTTCTGGCCTCGTTCGGCCATGTCCGCGATCTGCCGGCCAAGGATGGCTCGGTGCGTCCGGATGAGGACTTTGCCATGTCCTGGGCCGTCGACACCGCGTCTGGAAAGCGTCTCGCCGATATCGCCAAGGCGGTCAAGGACGCCGACGGGCTGATCCTCGCCACCGATCCGGACCGCGAGGGCGAAGCGATCTCCTGGCATGTCCTGGAAGTGCTGAAGCAAAAGCGCGCGTTGAAGGACAAGCCGGTCAGCCGCGTCGTCTTCAACGCCATCACCAAGGCGTCCGTGCTGGAGGCGATGGCCAATCCGCGCCAGATCGACGCGCCGCTGGTCGATGCCTATCTCGCTCGCCGTGCGCTCGACTATCTGGTCGGCTTCACGCTGTCGCCCGTGCTGTGGCGCAAGCTGCCCGGCGCCCGCTCCGCCGGCCGCGTCCAGTCGGTGGCGCTGCGTCTGGTCTGCGACCGCGAATCCGAGATCGAGCGCTTCATCCGCGAGGAATACTGGCAGGTCGCCGCCATTCTCGGTACGCCGCGCAAGGATAATTTCGAGGCGCGGCTGACCGCCTTCGAGCGCAAGAAGCTGCAAAAGCTCGACATTTCCAACAAGGCGCAGGCCGACGACATCAAAGCGATGCTCGAAGGCGCCAGCTTCAAGGCGGCGTCGGTCGAAGCCAAGCCGACCAAGCGCAATCCCGGGCCGCCCTTCACCACCTCGACGCTGCAGCAGGCAGCCTCATCGGGCCTCGGCTTTTCGGCCAACCGCACCATGCAGGTGGCTCAGCGGCTCTATGAGGGCATGGAGATCGGCGGTGAGACCACCGGCCTGATCACCTACATGCGAACCGACGGCGTGCAGATGGCGCCGGAGGCGATCTCTGCCGCGCGCGATGCGATTGCCAAGGAATTCGGCCCTAAATACCTGCCTGAAAAGCCGCGCTACTATTCCGCCAAGGCCAAGAATGCCCAGGAGGCGCACGAAGCGATCCGTCCGACCGATTTCATGCGCACGCCGGCTTCCGTCAGGCAGTATCTCGACGCTGACCAGGCGCGGCTTTACGAGATGATCTGGAAACGCGCCATCGCCAGCCAGATGCAGCCGGCCGAGATAGAGCGCACCACGGTCGAGGTCGAGGCCATCAACGGCCCGCGCACCGCCGAGCTTCGTGCTGTAGGCTCGGTTGTTCGCTTCGACGGCTTCCTTGCCGCTTACATCGAGCAGAAGGAAGAAGATTCGGAAGACGAGGAAAGCCGCCGCCTGCCCGAGATCCGTGCCGGCGAGCAGCTCACACGCGAGGCGATCAACGCCACCCAGCACACCACCGAACCGCCGCCGCGTTATTCGGAAGCTTCGCTGATCAAGAAGCTGGAAGAGTTGGGCATCGGCCGGCCGTCGACTTATACGGCGATCCTGAAGACGCTCGAGGATCGTGACTATGTCACCATCGACAAGCGCAAGCTGGTGCCGCAGGCCAAGGGCCGGCTATTGTCGGCCTTCCTCGAAAGCTTCTTCGAGCGTTATGTCGAGTACGACTTCACCGCTTCGCTGGAGGAAAAGCTCGATGAGATTTCCGACGGCAAGCTCGCATGGAAGGACGTGCTGCGCGATTTCTGGAAGGATTTTTCCGGCGCCGTCGCCGACATCAAGGAGTTGCGCGTCACCGACGTCCTCGATGCATTGAACGAGGAGCTGGCGCCGCTGGTCTTTCCCGCGCGGGAAGACGGTTCGAACCCGCGCATCTGTCCGAAATGCGGTACCGGCAACCTGTCGCTGAAGCTCGGCAAGTTCGGCGCCTTCGTCGGCTGTTCGAACTATCCCGAATGCTCCTTCACCCGCCAGCTCGGCGACGCCGCCAATCCCAATGGCGAGAACGGCGGTGGTGAAGACGGCACCAAAGTGCTCGGCAAGGACCCCTATACCGCCGAGGAGATCACGCTGCGCAATGGCCGGTTCGGCCCCTATATCCAGCGCGGCGACGGCAAGGATGCCAAGCGCTCCAGCCTGCCCAAGGGCTGGACGGTCGATTCGATCGATCACGAAAAGGCGCTCGCCTTGTTGTCGCTGCCGCGCGACGTCGGCAAGCATCCGGAATCCGGCAAGATGATTTCGGCCGGGCTGGGGCGCTACGGGCCGTTCGTGCTGCATGACGGCACCTACGCCAATCTCGACAGCATCGAGGACGTGTTCTCGATCGGCCTCAATCGCGCCGTCTCGGTGATCGCCGAGAAGCAATTGAAGGGCAAAGGCGGCCGCAATGGCGGCACAGCCGCTGCGCTCAAGGAACTAGGCGAGCATCCTGCCGGCGGCGGCAAAATAGTCGTGCGCGACGGCAAATACGGGCCTTATGTGAATTTCGGCAAGGTCAATGCGACGCTGCCGAAGGGCAAGGATCCGCAATCGGTGACGATCGAGGATGCGGTGGCGCTCATTGCGGAAAAGGAAGCCAAGGGCGGCAACGGTGCCAGGAAGCCCTTCCGCAAAGCGGCCGCGCCTGCGAAGAAACCGGCTGCGGCCAAAAAACCGGCCGCCAGGAAAAAGGGATAGGACGGGTTGGCGCGCAAAGTCTCCGGAAGAAGCCACGGCGATCTGCGCACCGCCGATACCCGTGCCAAGGTCAGGGACAATTACCGGCCTTCACGCGACGAGATACTGCGTTACATCGCCGAAAATCCGGACCGCGCCGGAAAACGCGACATCGCCAAGGCGTTTGCGCTGCGCGGCGAAGACCGTATCTGGCTGAAGGACGTCTTGCGCGACCTGCAGGATGAAGGCCTGCTGACCAAGGAGCGCAAGCGGCTTGCCCGTGTCGGCGCCCTGCCCCACGTCGCGGTGCTCGACATCTTCGGCCGTGACGCCGACGGTGTGCTGCTGGCGCACCCGACCGAAGTGATTGGCAATGGCGAACCTCCGGTCATAGCGATCCGCGTGTCGCGCGGCGGCAACGGCCCGACGCCGGGCATCGGCGACCGCGTGCTGGCCAAGACCTTTCCGACCGACGATCCGGCAGGCCCGGCCTATACGGGCCGGGTGATGAAGATATTCGAGAAGCGCACCGATGCGGTTCTCGGCGTTTTCCGTGTGCTGAAGGACGGCACGTTCCGCATCGAACCGGTGGAAAGGCGTCAGCCGGAGCTGGTCGTCGACAAGGAATTCCAGAACGGCGCCAAGAACGGCGACCTGGTCGAGGTCGAGCCGGCGCGGGCCTCGCGCTACGGGCTGCCGCGAGCCAAGGTTCTGGCGGTGTTGGGGTCGCTGACCAGCGAAAAGGCGGTCTCGATGATCGCCATCCACGCACACGACATTCCGCATATTTTCCCAGCCGACGTCATCGCCCAGGCGGAGGCGGTCAAGCCGGCGACGCTTGCCGGCCGCGAGGATTGGCGCGAGCTGCCGCTGCTCACCATCGATCCGGCCGATGCCAAGGATCATGACGACGCGGTGTTCGCCATGCCTGACACCGACGAGAAGAACGCCGGCGGCGTGATTGTCACCGTCGCCATTGCCGATGTCGCTGCATACGTGCGCTATGGCACGGCGCTCGATCGCGAAGCGCTGAAGCGCGGCAATTCGGTCTATTTTCCCGACCGAGTCGTACCGATGCTGCCGGAGCGCATCTCGAACGACCTCTGTTCACTGCGCGAGGGCCAGGATCGTCCGGCGATAGCGGTGCGTATGACTTTCTCGGCCGATGGCCACAAACTCAGACATTCCTTCCATCGCGTCATGATGAAGTCGGCGGCGAAACTCGCCTATCAGCAGGCGCAAGCGGCGATCGACGGCGCACCGGACGACACGACTGGCCCGATCCTCGATACGGTGCTGAAGCCGCTATGGGACGCCTACGCGATCCTGAAGCGCGGCCGCGACACCCGCCAGCCGCTCGAACTCGATCTGCCCGAGCGCAAGATCCTGCTCAAGCAGGACGGCACCGTCGACAAGGTCGTCGTGCCGGAGCGGCTCGACGCGCACAAACTGATCGAAGAGTTCATGATCCAGGCCAATGTCGCCGCCGCCGAGACACTCGAGGCGAAGCGCCAGGCGCTGGTCTACCGCATCCACGATGCGCCCTCGCTCGCCAAGCAGGAATCGCTGCGTGAATTCCTGCAGACGCTCGGCCTGTCGCTGGCGCGCGGCGCGCAAATGCTGCCGAACCAGTTCAACGGCATCCTCGCTCGCGTGCGCGGCGCCGATAATGAGGGGCTGGTCAACGAAGTGGTGCTGCGCTCGCAGAGCCAGGCCGAATATTCGCCCGCCAATATCGGCCATTTCGGCCTCAACCTGAAGCGCTACGCGCATTTCACCTCGCCGATCCGTCGCTATGCCGACCTGATCGTGCATCGTGGGCTGATTGCCGCACTCGGCCTTGGTCCGGGGGGCCTGACGCAGGACGAGGCGGAGCGGCTGGAAGAGGTCTCGGCGCTGATTTCGGCGACCGAGCGGCGCGCGATGGCCGCCGAGCGCGACACGGTCGACCGGCTGATCGCCGCCTTTCTCGCCGAGCGCATCGACGACCGTTTCGACGCCCGCATCTCGGGCGTCACCAAATCGGGCCTGTTTGTCCAATTGCCGCAGTACGGCGCGGATGGCTTCATTCCGGTTTCAACCCTGGGCGGCGACTACTATATATACGACGAAACTGCTCGATCGCTTTTCGGAGAACGCACCGGCAAGGGCTATCAGCTTGCTGATCGCGTCGAGGTTCGCCTGATCGAGGTGGCGCCGATGGCCGGCGCGATGCGTTTCGAGATGCTGACCGAGCCCAAGCCGCTGCCCGGCTCCAAACGGTCGTTCCACAAGGCCAAAGGCCGCGCCCGGGCGTCGCAATCGCGTCCAGGCTCGCGCGGCAGGAGACGGTAATGCCAACAGAACTGCAGGTGGAAGAACGGATTTTCGGTGGCGAACATCACTCGGGCCGGACCGCCCGGCCGCTATGGACAGCAATGAAGCGCGGCATGCTCGGCCGCTGCCCGCATTGCGGCGAGGGCAAGCTGTTTCGCGCCTTCGTCAAGACCGTCGACAAATGCGATCATTGCGGCGAGGAGCTCCACCACCATCGCGCCGACGACCTGCCGGCCTATCTCGTGGTCGTCA
This sequence comes from Mesorhizobium sp. M0207, assembly GCF_040321995.1. NCBI lineage: Bacteria > Pseudomonadati > Pseudomonadota > Alphaproteobacteria > Hyphomicrobiales > Phyllobacteriaceae > Mesorhizobium > Mesorhizobium sp. M0207. The sequence continues at coordinate 26,794 of NZ_JAMYSQ010000012.1, read as the reverse complement.
TTGTCGGCCACATCGTGCTCGGGGCCTTCATGGGTGTCGAGGCGACCTCGACGCTGTCTACCTGGCAGCACATCGCCATCTGGGTGCCATTGACCATCATTCTGGCCGTCGTCCTGCTGCAGCCGGTCAAGGGCGCTGTCATCGGCCTGCAATGGGCGTTTTATATGCACGGTTTTGGCGGTGAAGAAGATCTGATCGAGTCGCATCCCGAGGCTTGAAACCGAGGCTGGCGCAATCGGCATGGCTGGACGCCACTTTCGCATCGGAGAAGATTCCGCTAGGTCGACCGCATGGACGTTATGACCAAGGCGGAAGTCGACAAGGTTGAGCGGATCGCGCTCGAGGCCAAGCCTATACGCCCGCGCGACGCCGCGACGCTGATCCTGCTTGACCGCAAAGGCGACGAATTCCTGGTGCTGATGGGCCGCCGCCACGCCGGTCATGCCTTCATGCCGGGAAAATTCGTGTTTCCCGGCGGCCGCACCGATCCGGCCGACAGCCGCATCTCGACAGCCACCGCACTTCATCCCGAGGAAGAAGCGAGATTGACCGCTGGCATCGGTCGCACCAGCCCGGCTCGCGCCCGCGCCATTGCCTTGTCGGCAATCCGCGAAACCTATGAGGAGGCCGGCCTGCTGATCGGTCAAAAAGGCGTGTTCGCAACCGCCAGGCGCGACTGGCAGGGCTTTGTCGAACACGGCGTCATCCCATCACTGCAAGCGCTGCGCTTCGTCGCACGCGCCATCACCCCGCCCAACCGGGTGCGCCGCTTCGATACGCGCTTTCTCGCCGCATGGCGCGACGATGTCGCCGTTGAACGGCCGGGTGGCGGTCCGACCAACGAGTTGGAGGACGTCGTTTGGCTGCCGCTGGCCAAGGCCAGGCAAGCCGATATTCCAGACATCACGCGCACCGTCCTGGAGGAACTGGAAACGCGGCTCGCCTGGGATCCGCTGCTGAGCCCCGGCAGTCCCGTGCCGTTCTACCGGCTTGTCCGCAATCGCTTCGTCCGCGAAATTCTCTAGAGCAGCCAGGCATTCCATGACAGTCGATACCCAGCCGCAGGGCAAGGAACGCGTACACTGGCTGCCGATGGTCGCGGCGATCTCGTCGATCAGCGTCGTCGGCATTGCCATCGGCCTTGGCATGCCGCTGCTCAGCGTGATCCTGGAAACGCGTGGCCATTCCGCGTCGATGATCGGTCTCAACACCGCGGTCGCCGGCCTCGCCTCTATCGCCGGCGCGCCGCTCGCCACCCCGCTTGCCATGCGGTTCGGGGTCGCCTGGACGATGCTTGCCATGATCGCCGCCGGGGCGCTGGCCTTTGTCGGTTTCCATTTCGCGCCAGCTTTCTGGATGTGGTTTCCGCTGCGCGTGCTGCTGCATATCGCGCTGACGGTGCTGTTCATCCTGTCGGAATTCTGGATCAGCACCTCGGCGCCGCCACACCGGCGCGGACTGGTCCTCGGCATCTATGCCACCGTGCTGTCTCTCGGCTTTGCCGCCGGGCCTTGGCTGTTCGCCCATCTCGGCAGCAGTGGCTTCCTGCCCTTCGGCGTTACCATCGCCTTGGTTACGCTCGCTGCCATACCGGTCCTGGCGGCACGCAACGAGAGCCCGACGATCGTCTCGGACGGCGAAACCAGCAATTTCCTGCGTTACATCTGGCTGGTGCCGACGGCGACCGCCGCCGTGCTGGTGTTCGGCGCGGTCGAGACCGGCGGCTTTGCACTGTTCCCGGTCTACGGTAGCCGCATCGGCTACTCAGAGGCGGACGCCGCCCTTTTGCTCACCATGATCGGGCTTGGCAACGTGCTGTTGCAGATCCCGATCGGCATGATCAGCGACCGCGTAAGCGACCGTCGCTATCTGCTGATGGCCTGTGCCACCGTCGGGCTTGCCGGTACGGTCTTCATGCCGTACTTCGCGCAGAACTGGCATTTGATGGCAGCGCTTCTGTTCGTCTGGGGCGGTGTGGTCGCTGCCATGTACACAATCGGCCTGGCGCATCTCGGCTCGCAGCTTTCCGGCCACGAATTGGCCTCCGCCAACGCCGCCTTCGTGCTCTGCTACGGCGTCGGCATGGTGCTTGGCCCGCAGGCGATCGGCATCGGCATGGACGCTTTCGGTCCGTCGGGCTTCGGTTGGGCGCTCGGCCTGTTCTTCGCCTGCTATATCGTGCTGGTCGGCACCAGGCTGCTCCGCAAAATCCTCTGAGTCGGCCCAGCTGCCGACATCGCTCCCACTGCTGACCAACTCCTGACACAACCATGTCAGGAGGGCTCGAGTATATGCTCCCCCAAAGTGCATAAGCAGGGAGACCTCGGATGATCGATAGTGGCTTTGAAACGAAATCGCTGCGGATGGAATTGCTGCTGCTGGTGACCTTTCAGGCACCGGCAGCCGATGTCGACCGCATCATGGAGGCGGTGGTCGCGATCGCGCCGCTCGAAATGGGCAAATATGACAGCAATGCCTTTCAGTCGGCGGACGGCATCGAACGTTACCGGCCGCTTGAAGGTGCCGCCGCCGGCGCCGAGACGGAATTGCGCAGGCGGTCGGGGACTGTCGAGGTGTCGTTCGAACTGCCTGATGACCAGAAGCTCGCCGCACGCGTCGTCGAGGCGATTTATCAGGTTCACAGCTATCAGGAACCGGTGATCCGCATTCAGCCACTGCTTGCCAGCCGCTCCAAGGGTCTCGACGACCGCACCAACCCGAACCGCTGGTGGAACACGACGGGAGACTGGAAGAAGGCGTTACAACCGGAAACCGTCGCGGCGGAGTGACCGGAACCTGGTCGTATCTCGGTTTGAATCTGGCTGTCAGGAAGCCTGCCGATGAATGATGAAGCAAACCGCAAACCGGCAAGCGATCCCCAGGACCTGGCGCGGCTATTGGTTTCTCGCGAGCAAGCGGGAGACGCGGAAGGAATGGCTGCTCTTTACGAACCCGGTGCCATCCTCGATACCGGCAACGGACAGTTGGCCTGCGGCAGAGATGCCATCCGCCGATTTTACGCCAAGTTGGTGGCAGCGGGACGAAAGTTTGATCTCGGAGATCAGCGTCCGGCTATCATCAACAGGGATTTGGCGCTCACTTCCACGCGCCTTGCCGACGGCACCGTTACTGCGGAAATCGCTCGCCGGCAAGGTGACGGGAACTGGCTTTGGGTGATCGATCAGCCGTCCATCGCTCGATATTCATAGCCAGCATTCAAACTGAGACGCCACCCAGAGGACGGCCGGAGGCACACAGGAGCCTCCCGCGGCTGTCGGCACCCAATCAACTTGTCGGGTTTTGGTAGCACTCAATGTCCGCTTCGTCCCCAGCCTCCATCGGCTGGCATAAACCCGGACAACTCATGTGCTACCTAATCCGGACAACTCATCTGCTTACGACACAGAACCTGGACAAGGGTTGACTTTCCGGGCGCGTTCTTTATGTGTCGCGGCAAGTTTCCCGCGTCCGGGTGTTTCCCGTGCTCCAGCGGCCAAAACTCCACGAACATTCAACGGACGAACATCATGGCCAAAGCCGCAAACATCAAAATCAAGCTTCTGTCGACCGCCGACACCGGTTTCTTCTACGTGACCAGCAAAAACAGCCGCACCAAGACGGACAAGCTGTCGTTCCGCAAATACGACCCGGTCGCCAAGAAGCACGTCGAATTCAAGGAAACCAAGATCAAGTAATCGGGTTTTCTCTCGCAGTACCGAAACGCCGCCTTCCGGGCGGCGTTTTTCATTTCGGGGATACAGGGCTAGCCGATGCGATCGCCGCTTGCCGGATCGAACAGATGGAGCGATGCCGGATCAGCCGACAGGCGCACGGCCTCACCCGGCTTCACGCTGGCCCGGCCCATGGCAAACACGCAGACCTGCTGGCCGGCAAGCCTGGCATAGAACTGGGTGGACAGGCCGAGCGGCTCCACGACGCCCACCTCGCCCTTCAGCGCGCCATTGTCGGCGAGCCGGATATGCTCGGGCCGCAAGCCGACGGTGATCGCATCGCCATCCCTGAGCGGCAGGCCGTCCGGCAGCCTCAGCTTCTGGCCGTCGGCCAGGATGGCATCCGGCTTGGCGCCCTTTTCAACCACGGCAGACAGAAAATTCATGCCGGGCGAGCCGATGAACCCGGCGACGAACATGTTGACCGGCCGGTCGTACAGATCGAGCGGCACACCGACCTGCTGGACGAGGCCGTCATGCATGACGACAATGCGGTCGGCCATTGTCATCGCTTCGGTCTGGTCGTGGGTGACATAGACTGAAGTGGTCTTCAATTGCTGGTGCAGCGCCTTGATCTCGGCACGCATGTGAACGCGCAGCTTGGCATCGAGGTTCGAAAGCGGCTCGTCGAAGAGAAAGACCTTCGGGTCGCGTACGATGGCACGGCCCATGGCGACGCGCTGACGCTGGCCGCCGGACAATTGCCGAGGCAGGCGCTGCAGAAGCGCATCGAGCCCGAGCCGCTTGGCGGCCCCGTCCACCCTTGCATCGATCACCGGCTTCCCGGCCTTCCTCAGCATCAGGCTGAAGCCCATGTTCTTCGACACGTCCATGTGCGGATAGAGCGCGTAGGACTGGAATACCATGGCAATGTCGCGGTCCTTTGGCGCCATATCGTTGACCAGGCGCTCACCAATATGGATTTCGCCGTCGGAGACCTCCTCCAGCCCGGCGATCATACGCAGCAGTGTCGACTTCCCGCAGCCGGACGGGCCGACCAGAACGACGAACTCGCCGTCGGCGATTTCGAGATCGACTGCGTGCAGAACGCGCACCGCTCCATAGTCTTTGCGGACTTTGTCGAGTGTAACGGAGGCCATCGATCTATCCCTTGACAGCGCCGGCGGTAAGGCCGGTGACGAGGTAGCGTTGCAGGAAGGCAAAGAAGACGCAGACCGGGATCAGCGCCAGGATGGAAGCCGCCATCATCTGTCCCCAGTCGACCGCGAATTTGCCGATATAGGTGAGCAGGCCGACCGCGAAGGTCTTCTGGTCGTCGCTGGAAATCAGCATCAGCGCAAACAGCAACTCGCTCCAGGCGGCGGTAAAGACGAAGCCGAGCGTCGCGCCCATGCCGGGCAGCGTCAGCGGCACGATCACCTTGCGCATCGCCTGCAGGCGCGTGCAGCCGTCGATCATGGCTGCCTCTTCCAGGTCTCGCGGGATGCCGTCGAAGAAAGATTGCATCAGGAAGGTCGCAAAGGCCGTATTGAATGCGGTGTAGATGATGACGAGGCCGGTTAGGCTGTTGATGAGGCCGATCTGTCCCATGATGCGGTAGATCGGCGGAATGACCATCACCAGCGGAAAAGTCTGGGTGAGCAAAAGCAGGATGGCCAGGGTCGCCTTGCCGCGGAAGGAAAATCGCGACATGGCGTAGCCGGCCAGCGTGGCAATGACCGTTACGAAGGCTGCCGTCGACACCGAAACGATAACGCTGTTCAGGAAATAGCGTGGAAAATCGGTGGCTTCGAGCACGGTGACGAAGTTCTGCAGCGTCGCTTGCGACGGCCAGAAAGTGATGCCTTCGGAATAGAGCAGCCGCTCCGGCGTAACCGAGATCTTCAACGTCCAGAAGATCGGGAACAACGCGAAGGCCATATAGGCACCGATGCCGCCGTAAAGGCCGATACCGCCGAGGACGCGCGAGGAAGCGGAGCGTCCGGCAATCATCAGACGTGCCTCACCAGCGAACGGCGGATGCCGATAAGCGCAATCGCATAGACGATGAGCAGCACAAGCAGCAGGACCGCCACTGCGGAGGCATAGCCTTTGTCCAGCGACTTGAACGCGCTGACATAGATATAGACCGGCACTGTGGCGGTCGAACCGGCAGGCCCGCCTTCGGTCATGACGAAGATCAGGTCGGCGAATGTGGCGATCCATATCGTGCGCAGCATGACGGTAATGACGATGGTCGGCGCCAGGAACGGCAGCGTCACCTTGGTGAAGCGCTGCCACGGCGAGGCGCCGTCGATCGCCGCCGCCTCATGCAGTTCTGACGGGATCGACTTCAACGCCGCCAAAAGGGTGATGGCAAAAAAGGGAATGCCGAACCAGACATTGGCGACGATCGGCCCCCACATGGCTGTCGAGGGATCGGAGAGCACGTTGGTTGGCTCGGCTTTCAGCCCCAAGGCGTAGAGCCAATGCGGCAGCGGCCCGATGATCGGGTTGAACAGCCAGGCCCAGGTCAGGCCCGAGAGGAAGGACGGTACCGCCCAAGGCAGGAACACCACGGCCTGCACGATCTTTCTGCCCCGGAACGGCGTATCGAGCAGCAGCGCCAGGCCAAGTCCAAGGAAAAATTGGAAGAACAGGCTGGCTGCCGTCCACCATAGCGTGTTGACGAGCGCCTGCCCGAGCACAGGATCCGACAGCATCGCCTGATACTGCCCAAGCCCGACATATTCGGATTTGAAAGCGGAGAATTTGCGGAACGAGTAGCCGACACCGATAACCAGCGGCACCAGGAGCACGACGACCAGCAGCGCGATCGCCGGGCTGAGATAGAGCCAAGGCTCGATCACGGCATGGGATAGCCGCTTCTTTCGCGGCCTGCCGGCGGATCGGATTTCGGACACGGCATAGGTCATTGGTACTGGATCGTCTCCTGGGTAAGCACGGGCTGGCGACAGCGCCTTCCCCGTTTACGGGGAGATGCCGGTCCACCCTCCGCAGCTGCAGCGCAGCTGCTGCGGAGGACGGGCAGGCAGATGAGAGGCAACACGAGCCACGACGGGTTGGCGCCGCCCTCATCCGTCACTTCGTGACACCTTCTCCCCGTGAACGGGAGAAGGAAGAAAAGCTATTTCTTGTTCTTGGCCAGCCAGTCCTGCTGTTCCTTGGTCAGGAACTTGGCCCATTCGTCGGCCACGTCCTTGGCCGCCTTCTGACCAAGTAGCACTTCCTGAAAATTCTTGATCGCCACCTGGTCTACGAAATTGCCAAGGTTTTCCAGGTGAGTCGGCGGCGTCACCATCTCGTATTTGTCGCCGTTGTTCAGTTCCTCGAACCAGCCCTTGAACTGCTCGGTCCTGAAGTGAGCGTCCTGGTCGGCGCCGTTGTGGATTGGAATGACGCCGACTTCCTTTGCCCATTCCAGATTGTCCTTGGGCGACAACAGCGTCGCCATCAGCTTCCAGGCATCGTCCTTGTGCTGGGAATTGGCGAACATCGCCCAGCCGGCATAACCGAGCGTCGGATAGGATTTGCCGCTCGGCCCGACCGGCATCGGCGCCACGGCGAAGTCGTCGGCGCTCATCTTGTCGGCGATGCCGAGCAGCGCGTCGGGATCCTGGTTCAGCATGGCGCAAGTGCCGGAATAGAAGCCGGTGACGGTCTCGTTGAAACCCCAGCTCACCGCATCTTTCGGCGCCAGGCCGTTCTTGTACATGTCGGCGAGCATCTGCAGGCCTTTGACCGAGCCTTCCTCGTTGATGGTCGAGGTGCCGTCCTCGTTGAAATAGCCGCCCTTGCCAGCGGCGATGTTCATGAACATATGCATGCCGTTGAAGGCGCCCGGGCCGCCGCGCAGGCAGTAGCCATATTTGCCCGGTATCGCCGAGATTTTTTTGGAGTCCTCGACGAATTCATCGAGCGTCGCCGGCGGACCGTCCAGACCGGCCTCCTTGAACAGCTTCTTGTTCCAGAACAGCGCGTTCAGGTAATAGCCGTAAGGGATCATGTACTGCTTGTTATCGACCGTCGAGCCGAACTGCTTGGCACGCTCGCCAAGCGTTTTGGCATCGTCCCATTTGGCCATGTATGGCCCGAGATCCTCGAGCTGGCCGTTGGTCGCATAGAGGCCCATCCAGCGCTCCGGCATCTCGACGATGTCGGGCGTGTCGCCGGCCTGCACCATGGTGAGGAACTTCTCGAACGCCTGGCCCCAGGGCAGCGATACCAGCTCGACCTTGACACCCGGATTGGCCGCCTCGAATTCGGCGATCTGCTTCTTGAGGAATTCGGTACGCGGCGGACTGGTGATGACCTCGACCATCTTGACCGTGGAATCGGCCAGCACGCTGCCGGCGGAAATCGCCAGACCCGCGACGGCACCAAGAAGGATGCTCAGTTTTTTCATGTTCAGCACTCCCATTTTGAACGGCTCCTTTATCTTTTTGCTCTGTCGAAGGCCCGGGCAACATCCGCCCACAGGTCTTCGACACTTTCCAATCCGACACTGAAGCGGATGGTTCGTGGGCTGACGCCGAAGCGCGCCATCGAATTCAGGCCCGGCGTCTGCTCGAGCGAGGCCTTTGCCGGAACGACCAGGCTCTCATGGCCGCCCCAGCTGACGCCGATGCGAAAGAGTTTCAGCGCATCGACGAAAGCCGGGATGTCGACGTCTTCCGTCACTTCGAACGAGAACAGCCCGGCATAGCCGGCAAGCGTCGCCTTGCCTGGATGGTTGGAATAGGCCGGGTGGTTGACCCGCTCGACATGGTCATGCGCTTTCAGCCGTTCGGCGATGGTCAGCCCGCTCTTCATATGGTGCGGCAACCGCAGCGGCAATGTGCGCAGGCCACGCAGCAACAGCCAGGCCTCGAAAGGCGAAAGTTTGCCGCCGAGATAGGAATAGGTCTGCTCGTTGATATGTCGGATATGGGCGGCCGAACCGGCCACCACACCGGCGACGGTGTCGCTGTGGCCGCCGAGATATTTCGAGGCCGAATGCAACACCAGGTCGACACCGTGCGAAATCGGCTTCTGGAACACCGGCGTAGCCCAGGAATTGTCGATCGAGGTGATGATGCCCTGCTCTTTGGCCAGCCGCGCGAGCTGGGTTATGTCCTGGAGCTCGAACATCATCGACGTCGGGCTTTCCAGGTAGAGCAGCTTGGCGCCGGGAAGTGCTGCCGCGACCGCGTCCGGATCGGAACCGTCGACGTAGTCGACCCTGATGTTGAGCCGTGGCAAAAGCCGTTCGAACAGCCGGTAGGCATCGCCGTAGCAATTGCGCACGACAACCATGCGCTCACCGGCACCGACGAAAGCAAGCACCGTGGCGCTGATCGCCGCCATGCCGCTGGAAAAGCCGCGTGCGGCCTCCGCGCCTTCGAGAGCGGCGACACGCGCCTCGAACTCCATGACCGTCGGGTTGTCGCCGCGCGAATAGATCGGCTGATGTCGCCTGCCGGCGAATGTGTCGGCCATCTCGGAATAGTTGGCGAAGGTGAAGAGCGAAGTCTGGTAGATCGGCGGGACCACCGCGCCGCCGGGGAAAGGCTCGTCATGGGCGAGAAGCGTCGCTGCCTCGGCGAGATAGTCGTTTTCGAAACCGGCGGGATGATCGCTCATTTCTGGCCTGAAAGTTAGAGTTTGGCCGCGCCGCGCTTCAGATCGTCCTCGACGGTGGCGATCAGCTTGAGCGCCTCGGCCCGAGCCCCCTCCGGATCGTGCGCGGCAATGCGTTCGTAGATGGTGCGGTGGTAAGGAAAGCTGGCGTGGCCGAAATCACGAACGCCGAGCGGATGCTCCCAGAAACGATGGAACAGTTCGTGCATGGCGGCGATGATCTGCTCGAACAGCGGATTGCCGGAACTGCGGTAGATCGACTGGTGGAATTCCCAGTCCTCCTCCGCCGACATCCCGGCGCGGGTGTGGAAGGCCTGCTCCATAATGTCGAGCTTGCGCCCGATCTCGACGAGATCTGCCTGGCCCGCGCGGACGGCGCACAGGGCGGCGGCTTCCGCTTCCAGTGCCCGGCGGATTTCCAGCGTCTGCATCAGGCTGGTGAAATCATTGCCGCCGGCCAGCGTCAGCGGCATGTGCAGCATGTCCAGCGAGACCACTCCCTTGAGATAGGTGCCGCTGCCTTGGCGCCGTTCGACCAGGCCGAGCCCTTCCCACCGCGTCAACGCCTCGCGCACGGTGTTGCGGCTCACCTTGAGGCGCTCGGCAAGGATTCGTTCGGTCGGCAGTCTCTGGCCGGGCCCGAGAGCTTCCCGCATCACAAAGCCGGCCAGCGCCTTGAGCACCGCGTCGTCACGAGCAGTTGCCTGTATGGGGGAAAGGCCGAATTCGGTCATGCCAACGGGTCACCAAATGGCTCAATGGTCCAACCAATTTCTGCATAGAAGACAGGGCCTGTCAATCGACTGCGGCCGCATACGCCCTGCCCAAGCCGGCTATTTCAAAGGGCGCTGTCGCTGCCGCAACAAAAACCAAACATTTTCCGGGTCTTGGCGTAGAATCCTGATGTGTTTTGAAAATTGGGGGCCGGCCGGCGTTTGGCAGCGGTACGAGGAGGCCACTATGTGCCAGCGCCGGCCGGCCGACCCCACGGACCCAGGAGATGCGGCGGACCTGAGCATCATGGGGTATTCTTCGGGTCGAACCGGCGATCTAGCCTCGTGCCGGTTACGTCTAAGGGCTGCACATTTGCGCAACAACTTATGGAAATCAACCGTTTCTTAACCAAGCCTCGCAAATCGCTTGGATTAAGGTAAATTCGTAACCTTGTCGCGTTGACCCGGCAATTGGTGTTCGGTGCTAAGCCGCCTTGGCGACGACGCGATTGCGGCCGCCGCTCTTGGCTTCGTAGAGCGCAAGGTCGGCGCGTTTCATTAGCGCGGAGACCGTGTCCACCCCTTTCAGCACCGACGAAACGCCGACGCTGACGGTGACTTCGACGGCTTTGCCTTCGGCGCCGACGGGAAACGGCAGTTGGGCGATTTCGGCGCGAATGCGCTCGGCGACCTTTTCGGCCACCGCGCCGTCGGTGTCCGGCATCACCACGACGAACTCCTCGCCGCCGAAGCGGCAGGCCAGGTCGATGCCGCGCACATTCTTGCGCAGCCGCCGCGCGAATTCGCGCAGCACGTCGTCGCCGCCGTCATGGCCATGCGCGTCGTTGATGCTCTTGAAGCGGTCCAGATCGGTGATCATCACCGACAGCGGCCGGCGCCGTGCCACGGCGCGGTCGAACAGCGTCTGCAAATGGCTGTCGAGATAGCGCCGGTTGTGCAGGCCGGTCAGGGCATCGGTCACCGCCATCTCGATGGTCTGGGTGACGCTGGCGCGAAGCTGGTCGTTGTAGCGCTTGCGGCGCACCTGCGTACGCAGCCGCGCGGTCAGCTCCTGCTGGTCGATCGGCCGCATCAGATAATCATTGATGCCGAGTTCGAGGCCGCGGATGATACGCCCCTCCTCGCCCTCGTCCGCCAGAAGGATGATCGGCAGGAAACGGGTGCGATCGAGCGAGCGCAATTGCGAGCAGAGCCTCAGCGGGTCGAAATCGGCGAAGGCCGTCGAGATCATCACGCATTCATACGGCTGCTCGGCGGCCTGGAAGAAGCCTGCATGCGGATCGTTGGCGACGTCGAGATCGGCACTGCCGCGCAGCATCTTCTGGACGCGATCGAACGAGGATTTGCGCTCGTCGACCAGCAGCACCTTCGGCACCGCGTCGTCGGCAGCGAAGTTGCGGCTCAAAAGCTCCTCGATGCCGATATTGCGTGTCGTCGAGGCGCGCAGCCGCAGCTCGTCGGTCAGCGATTTCAGCCTGACCAGGCTCTTGACGCGCGTCATCAGCTGCAGATCGTTGACCGGCTTGGTCAAAAAATCGTCGGCGCCGGCCTCGAGGCCGCGCACCCGGTCCGAAACTTGGTCGAGCGCGGTGATCATCACGACAGGGATGTGCGATGTCGCCGGGTCGCCCTTCAGCCGCCGGCAGACCTCAAACCCGTCCATATCGGGCATCATCACGTCGAGCAGCACGACGTCGACCTTGCCGTTCTCGCAGATCTCGATCGCGTCCGGCCCGTTGGTGGCGGTCAGAACCTCGAAATATTCGGCGAGCAGCCGAACCTCCAGCAGCCTGACATTGGCTGGGATGTCGTCGACGACGAGGATCCGCGCGGTCATTTCACAAAGCTCCGGCTCGGCTGAGAAGGGACATCAGGCATCGCCCAGGTAGGATTTGATGGTTTCGATGAAACGCGGCACCGAGATCGGCTTGGAGATATATGCCTCGCAGCCGCCCTGGCGAATGCGCTCCTCGTCCCCCTTCATCGCGAAGGCGGTGACGGCGATGACCGGGATGACGTGGAGATCATCGTCCTCCTTCAGCCATTTGGTGACCTCGAGGCCCGACACTTCCGGCAGCTGGATGTCCATCAGGATGAGGTCCGGCCTGTGCTGCCGCGCCAGATCCAGCGCTTCCAGGCCGTTGCGTGTGCGCACCGTCTCGTAGCCGCTCGCTTCGATGAGGTCGCGAAAGAGCTTCATGTTGAGCTCGTTGTCTTCGACGATCATAACCTTCTTTGGCATCGATTTCCCGTCCCGGCTGACCTTCCACTCGAAGGGTGCCGTCATGCGCCCCTTGTCGGCACGCACCAAACCTGTTCCCACTATACGGCAATATGATTGACGAAACGCAAACCGGCCGCCCTAAAAGCGTTCGGATTCCAGGTGGGCGAGCTTGCTGCCGGCGACACTTGCCACTACTGCGAAAACAGAACGATTCCGCCCATGAAGGAAGGTAGCGATGGCAAACGCAGCGTCAATGCGCGAGGAAGCGGAAACCATTGCCGTAAAGGCGTTGGGCTTCGTCGCCGCCGATCCGGAACTTCTGCCCCGCTTCCTGGCGATCACCGGCATCGAAGCCCATTCCATCCGCCGGGCGGCAGGCGAGCCGGGATTCCTGGCCGGCGTGCTGCAGTTCATCCTTGCCCATGAGCCGACGCTGATGCGTTTTTCCGAGGAGACCGGAACGCCGCCCGCCGCAGTCGGCAAGGCATTGCGGGCGCTGCCGCTCGGCGACGACAATCATGAGCATTCGGTATGAGCGACGATCCCGAGACGGCGCGGCAGATCGAGGAGCTGGCCGCCGACGACCGGCCGATGCTGGTGCTCGACGTCGACGACGTCGTGCTCGAATTCATCCGGCCGTTTCCGCATTTCCTCAAATCGCGCGGCTTCGGCCTGACGCTGGCTTCCTTCCGCCTCACCGGCAACATCACCGAAACGGCGAGCGGCCGTTTGATCGAACAGCCCGAGGTTACGGCACTTCTGGGGGAATTCTTTGACGCCCAGGCCGATTGGCAAAGCATCACCGACGGTGCCGAGGATGCTCTTGCAGCGCTTAGCGACAGCGCCGAGATCGTTCTGCTAACCGCCATGCCGCACAAGCACCGCGTGGTGCGCCGTGCGCATCTCGACGCGCTCGGATTGCCCTACCCGCTTTTGACCACCGAAATGGCCAAGGGACCGGCGGTGGCCAAATTGCGCGGCAACAAGGGCCGCCCGGTCGCTTTCGTCGACGATCAGCCGTCCAATCTTGTGTCGGTGCAGAACTCGGTCGCCGATGCGTATCTCTTCCATCTGATGGCCGACAATTCGCTGCGCGCTTTCCTGCCGCCGCCGCCGGACGGCGTCAGAGTCGTCGAAGACTGGCGCGACGCCGCGCCGAAGATCGCGAGCGCTCTGGGGCTTTAATGCGAGCGCTCAGGGCTGCAGCTTCGGTCCTGCCCCGCCATTGTCGCCGCCGTCCGAATCCTCGCCCCCGGTCGAATTGTCCGTTCCATTCGCGCCATCATCGCCCGAGTTGTCATCCTGGCCGGCGCTGTCGTCCTGGACTTCATCCGGTCCCTTCAGCATGGCGCCGTTGATCGCAACGGACCCATCGGCCTTGGTGTTGATCACCCATTCCAGCCGGCCATCCGGCAGCGTCTTGCCAAAACCTTTGACGGCCAGCGCAAAGGGGAAGGCCTGCGCCATCTGCTCATCGCTCTTGGCGCCTTCCTTCAGGGCATCGACGATCTTGTCGTAGCCGGCCACAGCGACGGTCACGGTCGCATCAGGCTTTTCGCCGCCCGGGAAAGTCATCTCGCCTTCCATGGCGACTTCGACGTCGCCATTCTTCACGGTCGAGTGGCCGAGGATTACTTTGGGTTTCTTGGCCTTGAAATCGGCGACCAAAGCCTTGCCGAATTCCCCCGGCAACGGCGGATTCTTATTGAGATCAAAGGCTTCGATCGCCTTCTTCGCCATCGTGTCGAGATCGATATTGGCACCGCCGAAGTTGAGGTCGATATCCGTCGGCACCAGTGGACCAGTCCAGGCGGGCAGCAATTGCCGGGGGATCGTCAGACCGGAGGCTTTGATCCCATAGTTGATTTTGCCGTTCTGGGAGACGCCATCCATGCCGCTAGCCAAATCCAACTGCTTCGCACCCCACTTGCCGACTGGGCTCTCAATTGCGAAATCATTGAAGGCGTACGTTCCGTCGATTCTTTCCCAGACAGGCAACGCCGCAAGGAGACGTGACTTAAGTTCCGCCTGATTTACTTTCAGTTTCGCCTCGTTTTCATTAGCGACGGCAAAAGCAAGCAGATCCATCAACGGCTTTGTCCGAACACCCTTGCCGTTTGCATGCACCGAAAGTTCCGGCGCATTGAGGGTGACCGGGAAATTCAACCCTCGCTCGGGATCGTTGATTTTGAGGACTTCAGCAAAATTCAAGATCTTTTCCGCGACAGTGAAATCGATGCCGCCGTTCGCCGATTTCGTCGAATTTAGCGTGGCGGTGCCGGCACCGGCAGAGACATCGGCCTCTTGCTTCGGCTCCCGGGTTTTCATCGTCATAGCGTCCATTGACCCCGTGGCGCTGACGAAGGCCACCAGGGCCGGATCATACACACCGGTGAACTTGTTGTTCGACACCGAAAAGTCGATGTGCTGCGGCCCTTGAGGCCCCTTGAAATCGAACGATCCGTTCAGCGACGTATCCGCCGACACGTCCCACTGCCCGTCCTGGCGCGGCTTGACCCGCATGTCGTAAGGCGTGACGTCGAACTTGAAGGAATCCTGTTTCGACAGCAAAGCGACGAGCGGCTTGAAATCGACGGCGAGTTTGTACGCATCGCCGTCGGCAGTGATTTTCACCAGCCCGATATCGAAACCCTGCCTGCCGAAATAATGTGCCAGATCATCGGTAAGCTTCTTCGCGCCTTGGCTGTCGACGGTCTGGGCGAAAGCGGGCGCGCTAAACGCGACGGCGAGAACAAGTGGCAATACACGCTTCACGTCGATTCTCCGTTGTCTCGGGCCAAATCATTGCTTGTATTAGTGAAACAGCGTTACAGCGGCAAGACGCCGGCTGTAGGCCAAAAGCGCATCCGGCTAAAGCACCAGCCGCACCAGCGGTCGGCCTGGCTTACGTTCGACCAATCGCTGGAACCCGGCCTTCTCGAAGACCCGCGACGAGCCTACGAACAGCCCGATCGAGCGCGAATCCTTCGACAGGTCGATCGGGCAGGCCTCGATCAGCCGCGCGCCGTTCTCGCGGGCGAACTCGATGCCGCCTTGGACCAGGCGGTGCGACAGGCCCTTGCCGCGTGCTTTGGTGCGGATGAAGAAGCAGGAGATCGCCCAGACGCCCGGATCGCTGGCGTCGGCGGGGTCGATCGGCGCCGACCCCCTGCCCTGGTTGTTCCATTCGGGCACGTCGGCACGCGGGCCGATCTGCATCCAGCCGACCGCCTGGCCACCCTCGAAGGCCAACAGGCCCGGCGGCGGCCCGGCCTCGATCCGCGCCTTGATGTGGTCCTTGTTGCGCTCCCGGTTGCTCGCGCGGCGCGCTGCGGGCGACAGCCGGAAATGTGTGCACCAGCAGCCGTAGCAGGCGCCTTGCCTACCGAAAAGATCTTCGAAATCCGCCCAAAGCTCGGGCACTAGCGGCGCTATGGTCGTATTCATGAGCTCTCTCCCGGCCCACCGCCTTGTCGTGGCATCCGTCCTGACGTACCATTGCATTTGTTCTCTTTATGTTCGCAGCGATGGCGGCCCCTGTCAACAATCCCGAACACGGTTTTTGCCGCGACTGCCTGAGTTTTCAGCGCGGCGAGGCACGCCGTTGCGAGCGCTGCGGCAGTCCACGGCTCGCCCGCCATCCGGAGCTCTACCGGCTGCGCCTTGCCCATATCGATTGCGACGCGTTCTACGCGGCGGTCGAAAAGCGCGACAACCCGGCGTTGAAGGACCGGCCATTGATCATCGGCGGCGGCAAGCGCGGCGTCGTCTCCACCGCATGCTACATTGCCCGCATCCACGGCGTGCGCTCGGCAATGCCGATGTTCAAGGCGCTCGAAGCCTGCCCGGAAGCGGTGATCCTGCCGCCGGACATGGAAAAATACGTCCGCGTCGGCCGTGAGGTGCGCGCCATGATGCAGGCGCTGACGCCGCTGGTCGAGCCGCTCTCGATCGACGAGGCCTTTCTCGACCTCGCCGGCACCGAGCGCCTGCATGGCCTGCCGCCTGCGGTGGTCCTGGCGCGCTTCGCACTCGGCGTGGAAAAGGAGATCGGCATCACCGTTTCGGCCGGTCTTTCCTACTGCAAGTTCCTGGCCAAGGTGGCATCGGACTTCCGCAAGCCGCGCGGCTTTTCGGTGATCGGCGAGGCCGAGGCTATCGGCTTCCTGGCCGAGCAGCCGGTGACGCTGATCTGGGGGGTCGGCAAGGCCTTTGCCGCCACGCTCGAGCGCGACGGCATCCGCACCATCGGCCAGTTGCAGCGTATGGAACGTGGCGATCTGATGCGCCGCTACGGCGTCATGGGCGACCGGCTCTACCGGCTTTCGCGCGGCGAGGACGACCGTCGCGTCGTTCCCGACCAGGACGCGAAAAGCGTCTCGGCGGAAACCACTTTCGATACCGACATCGCCTCCGTCGACGAACTGGTTTCGGTGCTGAGGGCGCTGTCGGAAAAAGTCTCGGCCCGGCTGAAGAAATCCGGAATTGCCGGACGCACCGTCGTCCTCAAGCTGAAGACGCAGGATTTCAGGATCCGCACGCGCAATCGCCAGCTCGGCGATCCAACCCGGCTGGCCGACCGCATCTTTCAGACCGGGCTCGAGCTGCTGCGCAAGGAAGCGGATGGCACGAAATACCGGCTGCTCGGCATTGGCGTCAGCGATCTCTCCGACGATGACCGGGCGGACCCGCCCGACCTGGTCGACGTCCAGTCACGCAAGCGCGCCATGGCCGAAGGCGCCATCGACACGCTGCGCGGCAAGTTCGGCCGCAGGGCGGTGGAAACCGGCTATACCTTCGGCAAGGGCCGCGATGCCCATCCGCCCGAACCGGTCGAGGAATGATACCGGCATGTTTGAGATTCAGGTCAGGCCGAGTCGAGAAGGGTGGTTTCCGAGAACCGGAGCGGAGCGCACTTGTGAGTACGTGAGCACTGGATGCGCAGGAAACCGCTTTTCGCAGGCCGGCCTCACCTGAATATCAACTTGCCCCAGTCACGTGCGCTGCAGATCGATCCGGGTGGTCACCACACTCTTCCCGGTTTTCGGATCGGTATCGACGACGATCAGCCGCATGCCATTCTCGCCGTTCTTCTCGACCGTCATTTGCGCCTTGCGATCGCCATTGACCTCCTTGGCCCAACGGATGCCGAGATTGATTGCGTTGCCGGAGCGGCTGCCGCTCAATTGCGCCGGCCCGGTGCGCGATCCGACATAGGTGCCGGTGTATTTCGTCCCGCTCGATTTGAGATCGGCGCTGATGGCGCGCGTTACCACGATAAGACCGCGGCAGCTGCCGTCGAGCGACAGCGAGCTCGACGTTGCGTCGGAATTGAAATGACAGGAGACATTCACCGTCGGCGCATCGGTGGTCACCTTGACGATGCCTTTGCCGGCGAAATTCCCCTGGAATGAGCGAAGAAAATCCGGATCGTCGGCATGCGCTGCCCCGGCCCCGGCCGTCAGGCAGCCGGCAAGTACAAATCGTGCAAGTGATTTCATCGGACCGCTCCTCGTTGGTATCCAAAACACAGCACGCAAACACTGAGGGACCAACGCTCCCCTCAGCGGCGGGTTCCGGCTTCAACATCACTGTTTGCAACGCTGCGCGGCTGGCCCAGTCGAATGCGTCGGCTAGCGGTTGCGATGAGCGCTCCGGCTTGCGACATAGCCGCATGGCACCCGCACCCTCGATCCCCAAGGCCGCGTTCTGGATGGCGCTGTCGATCGCCTCGTTCCTGGCGATGTCGGTGGCCGGCCGTGCCACGACGGCCGAACTAAACGTCTTCCAGGTGCTCGAGCTGCGCTCGGTGATCGGCTTTTTCATCCTGTTGCCGCTGGTCATGATGTCAGGCGGTTTTGCGGCGATGCGCACCGGACGCCCGCTGGCTCATATCGCCCGCAACGTCGTCCACTATACCGGCCAGGCTGCCTGGCTCTACGCCCTGACGCTGATCCCGCTTGCGGTACTGATCTCGATCGAATTCACGACGCCGATCTGGACCGCTTTGCTGGCCGTCGCTTTCCTCGGCGAAAGGCTGTCCCGGCCACGGCTGGCGGCGATCGTGCTCGGGCTGATCGGCGTTGTGATCATCGTGCGTCCGGGCGTCGGCGCGGTCAATCCGGGGCATGTTATCGTGCTGGGAGCCGCGGTCTGCTTCGGCGTCTCGGTGGTCCTCGTCAAATCGCTGACGCGGACGGACAGCGTCGTGCGCATCATCTTCTGGATGCTGATCATCCAGTCGCTGCTTGGCCTCGTCCCGGCGCTTTACGAATGGCGCAACCCGCCGCTTGAACTCTGGCCGTGGATCCTGCTCATCGCCTTCACCGGCATGTCGTCGCATTTCTGCATGGCCCGCGCACTTGTCTATGCCGATGCGACGGTCATCTCGCCAATGGACTTTTTGCGCGTGCCGCTGTCGGCGGTGATCGGATGGCTGCTCTATCACGAGCAGATCGACGCCTTCACCGCCGGTGGCGCCCTGCTGATCCTGCTCGGCAATCTGCTCAATCTGCAGCGGAGAGCACCGCAACCGGCGGAGATCGCCGCTTCATAAGCGTGCGCTAACTCTTAGACCAGTTCCACCTCGACCACGCCCGGCACCGCCCGCATCGCCGACGCGATCTGCGGCGAAACGCGGTAGCGGTTGGGCAACTCGATCTCGACCTCGCCCTCGCCGCCTTCCTTGATGACGATGATGCTCACCTGACTGTCGCCACGCTGGCCAAGCTGCGATTGGATTGTCGATGCCGGTGCGTCATTTCTGACGAAGATGCGCAACGCTTTCTGGATACGGCTTGCCTCTTCCTCCAACGACTGCACGGTCTGGATGCGCAGATTGACGCCTTCAGGCCTGTCCTCGGCCGAAACGGTGATCACCACCGAGCGGCCGGGTTCGAGCAGGTCGCGGTATTGCGCCAGCCCCTCGGAAAACAGCACCGCTTCATACTGGCCGGAGGTGTCGGAGAACTGCACGACGCCCATCTTGTTGCCGGTGCGCGTCTTGCGCTCCTGCTTGGTGGTCACCGTGCCGGCGAGCCGGCCGGCGGCAGCACCGCGTTTGACGGCGGCCGAAAACTCGCCCCAGGTCTGCACCCGCATTTTCTGCAGCGCCGCCTTGTATTCGTCGAGCGGATGCGCCGAGAGATAGAACCCGACCACCTGGAATTCACGGTGCAGGCGGTCGGCGGCGAGCCAGGGATCGGTCGCCGGCAAGTTGAGCGCCTGCGACTGTGCGCCGAGCGAGGCGCCAAAGATGTCATGCTGGCCGGTGACGGCATTCTGCTGCGCCAGCGACGCCAGCCCCATCATCCGCTCGACGCCGGCCATCATCGCCGCGCGGTCATGACCGAAGCAGTCGAGCGCGCCGGCCATGATCAGGCTTTCGAAGACGCGCTTGCCGACGATCTTCGGATCGACCCTTTCACAGAAATCGGCGAGGCTCTTGAAGGGTTTTTCGCCGCGCGTGGCGACGATGTGCTCGACCGCCGCATCGCCGACGCCCTTGAGCGCGGCCAGCGAATAGAAGATGCGGTTCTCGCCGACCTCGAAATCCCGGAACGACGTCATGACCGACGGCGCCACCACCTCGATGCCGAGGCGCAGCGCATCCTGGCGGAAATCGGCGAGCTTGTCCGTATTGCCCATGTCGAGCGTCATCGATGCCGCCAGGAATTCGACGGGGTAATGCGCCTTCAGATAGGCGGTCTGGTAGGAGACGACGGCATAGGCGGCGGCATGCGATTTGTTGAAACCGTAGTCGGCAAACTTTGCCAGCAGGTCGAAGATGAAGTCGGCTTGCGGCTTGCCGACGCCGCGCTCGACCGCGCCCGAAACAAAGCGCTCGCGCTGCTTGTCCATCTCGGCGCGGATCTTCTTGCCCATGGCGCGGCGCAGCAGATCGGCTTCGCCCAGCGAATAGCCGGAGAGCTCCTGCGCGATCTGCATCACCTGTTCCTGGTAGACGATGACGCCTTGCGTCTCCTTGACGAGATGGTCGATCTTCGGGTGGATCGACGCCATCTCCTCCTCGCCGTGCTTTCTGGCGTTGTAGGTCGGTATGTTCTCCATCGGCCCCGGCCGGTAGAGCGCGACCAGCGCGATAATGTCCTCGATACAGTCGGGCCGCATGCCGATCAGCGCCTTGCGCATGCCGGCACTTTCCACCTGGAACACGCCGACCACCTCGCCGCGCGACAGCATGGCGTAGGTTTCGGGGTCGTCGAGCGGAATGTGGGCAAGATCGATCTCGATGCCGCGGCGGCGGATCAGCTTGACGGCCCTGTCCAGCACCGTCAGCGTCTTCAGGCCAAGGAAGTCGAATTTCACCAGCCCGGCCTGCTCGACATATTTCATGTTGAACTGCGTGACCGGCATGTCCGAGCGCGGATCGCGGTACATCGGCACCAGCTCCGACAGCGGCCGGTCGCCGATGACGATGCCGGCGGCGTGCGTCGAGGCGTGCCGATAAAGACCTTCCAGTTTCTGCGCCGTATCGAGCAGCGTCTGCACGATCGGCTCACGCTCCGCCTCTTCGGCAAAGCGCGGCTCGTTGGCGATGGCGTCGGCGAGCTTGACCGGATTGGCCGGGTTCGACGGCACCATCTTGCTCAGCTTGTCGACCTGCCCGTAAGGCATCTGCAGCACGCGGCCGACGTCGCGCAGCACCGCGCGCGCCTGCAACGTGCCGAAGGTGATGATCTGGCCAACCTGGTCGCGGCCGTATTTCTGCTGGACGTAGCGGATGACTTCCTCGCGCCGGTCCTGGCAGAAGTCGATGTCGAAGTCGGGCATAGACACGCGGTCGGGATTGAGGAAGCGCTCGAACAGCAGCGAAAAACGCAGTGGATCGATGTCGGTGATGGTCGTGGCATAGGCGACCAGCGAGCCGGCGCCCGAACCGCGGCCCGGGCCGACCGGAATGCCTTGTGCCTTGGCCCATTTGATGAAGTCGGCAACGATCAGGAAATAGCCCGGATATTTCATCTTCTCGATGACGCCGAGCTCGAAATCCAGCCTTTCGCGATATTGCTCGACGGTATAGCCGGGCGTCGGCCCGTGCGCCGCCAGCCGCGCCTCCAGCCCTTCATGCGCCTGCCTGGCAAGCTCCTGCGCCTCCGCCTTGACCGCAGCATCGGCGTCGGCGACATCGCGGCCGGCAAAGCGCGGCAGAATCGGATTGCGGGTCTTCGGGTAATACGAGCAGCGCAGCGCGATCTCGACGGTGTTGTCGATTGCTTCCGGCAGGTCAGCGAACAGCCTCGCCATATCGGCCTGGCTTCTCAGGAAGTGGTCGGGCGAAAGGCGGCGGCGATTGTCGGCCGCAACCACGGAACCTTCGGCGATGGCGATCAGGGCGTCATGCGCCTCATAGTCTTCACGAGAGAAGAAAAACGCCTCGTTGGTGGCAACCAGCGGCAGATCGTGGCGGTAGGCGAGGTCGACCGACGACTGCTCGATGGCGCGGTCGTAGCCGGAGACCCGCTCAAGCTCGACATAGAGCCGGTCGCCGAACAGGCTCTTGAGCGCCGAGAGCCGGGTCTCGGCGAGTTCGCGGCGATCCTGTTTCAAGGCAGTGCCGATCGGACCGCCCGGTCCGCCCGTAAGGCAGATCAATCCGTCGGTGTGGCCCTGCAGCATCTCGCTCGTCAGATGCACCGCTTCGCCGGGCGGTGTCTCGAGATAGACGCGGCTGACCAGCCTGACCAGATTGCCGTAGCCGGCCTCGGTTGCGGCGATCAGGACGACCGGCCGCATCTCCGGTCCTTGCCGCCTGCGGTCGCGCTGGCTGTCGCTCGCCTCGCCGGAAAAGGCGAGGTCGATCTGGCAGCCGATGATCGGCTGGATGCCGTCCTTTACCGCCTTCTGGGCGAATTCCAGCGCGCCGAACAGATTGTTGGTGTCGGTGACGGCGATTGCCGGGCATTCGTCCTGCACCGCATGGCCGACGATCTTGCCGAGCTGCAAGGCACCTTCGAGCAGCGAATAGGCCGAATGCACGCGCAGATGAATGAATCGACGCGCCGCCGCCTCCGCCCGCGACGCCTTTGCATAGGCCTCGCGCAGCAAGGGATCGCGTGGAAGTCTTTCATCCGCCATGGTTTTTTCGCGCCGCCTGAAGGGACTCAGTCGATGAAGTTGTATTGTCGAGCGCCGGGTAGCACGAGTCCAGCGCTAGTGATTAGAGCTTTGGAGGTTTAGAGCAACCGCCGAAGCTGCCAATTTCCCCCTTGTGGGGGAGATGTCCGGCAGGACAGAGAGGGGCGCTGTCCCGCCAACCTCAGGCTACAAACAAAACCCGCCTCGGCGGGCGGGTCGTTGGAGCCAATTAGCACCATAGCCAAATTAATAGCATAGCTGCCGGCACAAAGCAAGAACAAAATACGGCGCGACGGGGAAAAATTCGAGTTGTCCGTCTCCCGAGAGCGTATCCAGAGGATTGCAAGGTCGCGTTCCTTCGCGCCCCCCTCTGTCCTGCCGGACATCTCCCCCTCTAGTGGGGAGATTAGCCATCATCTCGGCTTTCGCCAATTTCCAACTTTGCAGGAGCGAGCTAGGCCCCGAAGCTGCCAATCTCCCCACTTTAGGGACACTTGAGGGGGAGATATCCGGCAGGACAGAGGCGCGCGCTGTCCCGCCAACTTCAGACAGAGCGTCGAGGGCGGGTACGGCCTCATGCGAATTCCATGATCACCGCATCGACGGCAAGGCTGTCGCCTGGCCTGGCGTTGAGCTTCGAGACGATGAGGTCGCGCTCGGCGCGCAGCACGTTTTCCATCTTCATCGCCTCGACCACGGCCAGCGTCTCGCCGGCCTTGACCTCCTGCCCCTCGGCAACGGCAATCGACACGACGAGGCCGGGCATCGGGCATAGCAGCATCTTCGAGGTATCCGGCGCCACTTTTTCCGGCATCAGCCTTTCGAGTTCGGCGGTGCGCGGCAGCATGGCGCGGGCTGTCACCGAGATGCCTTTCCAGGCGATGCGGAACCCGTTCAGCACCGGCCTGACTTGCGCCGCGACCTTGCGGCCGCCGACCGTGCCGCGCCAGATGAGATCGCCCGGCCGCCAGTCGGATGCCACCGTCAGCGGTTTGCCGCCGTCGATTGTGAGGTCGAGCTCCATCGGAATGGAAATCATGCCTTCGACGATGGCAACCGAAAGATAATCCCGGCCGATCTTCACCACCCAATCGCGTTTCAAGGCGCCCGAATGCGGCGCCAGCCGCCCGCCCAGCCGGTCGAGCCGGTCGCGGCGCAGCAGTTCGACTGCGGTGGCGATCGCGGCCAGCACCGCGTTTTCTTCGTTGTTCGGCACAATGGGCGCGAAGCCGTCGGGATATTCCTCGGCGATGAACGCCGTCGATAGCCGCCCTTCCCGCCAGCGCGGATGCTGCATCAGCGCCGCCAGGAACGGTATGTTGTGCTCGATGCCGTCGACGACGAAACTGTCCAGCGCTTCCGACATCGCGTCTATCGCCGCCAGCCGTGTCGGCGCCCAGGTGCACAGCTTGGCGACCATCGGGTCGTAGAACATCGAGATTTCCGAGCCTTCGGTAACGCCGGTATCGTTGCGGATAACGACCTCGCCGAATTTTCCCTCTTCCGGCGGCCGGTATTTCGTCAGCCTGCCGATCGACGGCAGAAAGTTGCGATACGGGTCTTCGGCATAGAGGCGGCTTTCCACCGCCCAGCCGTTCAGCTTGACGTCGCTCTGCTTGATGGCGAGCTTTTCGCCGGCTGCCACGCGGATCATCTGCTCGACCAGGTCGATGCCGGTGACGAGTTCCGTCACCGGATGCTCGACCTGCAGCCGCGTGTTCATTTCTAGGAAATAGAAGTTCTTGTCGCTGTCGACGATGAACTCGACCGTGCCGGCGCTCTGGTAGTCGACGGCCTTGGCCAGCGCCACCGACTGCTCGCCCATGGCTTTGCGGGTCTTGGCGTCGAGGAAGGGGGACGGCGCCTCCTCCACGACTTTCTGGTTGCGGCGCTGGATCGAGCATTCGCGCTCGCCGAGATAGAGCGTGTTGCCATGCGCGTCGGCGAGCACCTGGATTTCGATATGGCGCGGATCGACGATGAATTTTTCGATGAAGACGCGGTCATCGCCGAACGAGCTTTTCGCCTCCGACCGCGCCCGGTCGAAGCCGTCGCGCACCTCTGCCTTGCTCCAGGCGATGCGCATGCCCTTGCCGCCGCCGCCGGCTGAAGCCTTGATCATCACGGGATAGCCGATTTCGCCGGCTATTCTTTCGGCATGGGCGGCGTTTTCGACGACGCCGAGCCAGCCGGGCACCGTCGACACCTTGGCCGCATTGGCGAACTTCTTCGATTCGATCTTGTCGCCCATCGCCTTGATGGCCTTGGGCTTCGGGCCGATGAAGACGATGCCTTCCTGCTCCAGCGCTTCGCAGAAGGATGCCCGCTCGGACAGGAAACCGTAGCCGGGATGCACGGCCTCTGCTCCTGTGGCCTTGCAGGCGGCGATGATCTTTTCCGCGACCAGATAACTTTGCGCAGCCGGCGAAGGCCCGATATGCACCGCCTCGTCGGCCATTTCGACATGCACGGCGTCGCGGTCGGCGTCGGAATGGACCGCGACGGTGGCGATGCCCATCTTGCGCGCCGTCTTGATCACGCGGCAGGCGATCTCGCCACGGTTGGCGACCAGGATCTTTGTGAACATGCAGGCCTCGTCCCTCGGCTGCCCTTCTTTTACGGACCTCCCGTTTTATGGGCTTCAGGGGGCCGGTCAAGGCAAAGTCGGAGCCTATCCCGCATGCAAACGGCGGGCGCTGACGAAAATCCGGGGTCAGAACGTCGCTTCGTGCATAGCGCAGAGCTGAATGGTAAGTTAAATCTAACCTGGATTGCAGACTGCCTTGGGAGGATTGCCTGATGAAAACGCGCGCCGCTGTCGCCGTTGCCGCCGGAAAGCCGCTGCAGATCATGGAGGTCGACCTCGAAGGTCCCCGCGATGGCGAGGTGCTGGTCGAGATCAAGGCAACCGGCATCTGCCACACCGACGAGTTCACGCTGTCGGGCGCCGACCCGGAAGGCCTGTTTCCGGCGATCCTCGGCCATGAGGGCGCCGGCATCGTCGTCGACGTCGGCAAGGGCGTCACCTCGGTCAGGAAGGGCGACCATGTCATCCCGCTCTATACGCCGGAATGCCGGCAGTGCCCGTCCTGCCTGTCGCGCAAGACCAATCTGTGCACCGCCATCCGCGCCACGCAGGGACAGGGTTTGATGCCGGACGGCACCTCGCGCTTCTCGATCGGCAAGGACAAGCTGTTCCACTACATGGGCTGCTCGACCTTCTCCAATTTCACCGTGCTGCCCGAGATCGCGGTGGCCAAGGTCAATGCCGACGCCCCGTTCGACAAGATCTGCTACATCGGCTGCGGCGTCACCACCGGCATCGGTGCTGTGATCAACACGGCCAAGGTCGAGCAAGGCGCGACCGCGGTCGTCTTCGGCCTCGGCGGCATCGGCCTCAACGTCATCCAGGGCCTGCGCCTTGCCGGCGCCGACATGATCATCGGCGTCGACCTGAACAACGACAAGAAGGAATGGGGCGAGAAATTCGGCATGACGCATTTCGTCAATCCGAAGGAGATCGACGGCGATGTCGTGGCTCATCTCGTCAACATGACCAAGCGCGGCGCCGACCAGATCGGCGGCGCCGACTACACGTTCGACTGCACCGGCAACACCAAAGTCATGCGGCAGGCGCTGGAAGCGTCGCATCGCGGCTGGGGCAAGTCGGTCATCATCGGCGTTGCCGGCGCCGGCCAGGAGATCTCGACGCGGCCGTTCCAGCTGGTCACCGGCCGCACCTGGATGGGCACCGCCTTCGGCGGCGCGCGCGGCCGCACCGACGTGCCGAAGATCGTCGACTGGTACATGGCCGGCAAGATCGAGATCGATCCGATGATCACCCACACGCTGAAGCTCGAGGACATCAACAAGGGCTTTGACCTGATGCATGAAGGCAAGTCGATCAGGAGCGTGGTAGTCTATTGAAGGAGGTACTGATCCGGGTTCGGATCCGATATCCGAATTTCAGCGAGTCGCTCAGTATGCAGAGCTGGCAATTCGGCGAACATCTTTGGGTAGCGCTTAGGAATAACAACCGCGTTCGCATCGACCTCGATGAGATCGACCGCGGCAGAGAAGAAATATCGTTTCTCGTGCGCGATACATATCTGAGTAAGGCGCTCAAGGTGGTAGAGCGCGTCAAGCAAGAACACCGTATGGAGAATGAAGCGGTAATCGAAACGGAACCAGCATAGAACCAAGGGAGGAGACAAAAATGCCGGAAAAACTGCATCCTAAAATCGACAATGGACTGCCACGGGAAAAGGCCGACTTTGCCGGCGGCACGCTGGTCTGCGCCTGCACCAGCAACCCGGTCAAGGTCAAGGTCAAGGGCCAGATCGCCCACAACCATGCCTGCGGCTGCACCAAATGCTGGAAGCCGGAAGGCGCGCTGTTCTCGGTCGTGGCGGTTGCCGGTACAAACG
>NZ_JAMYSQ010000011.1:0-175877 GCF_040321995.1 Mesorhizobium sp. M0207 | reverse complement strand
GCTTGCCCTGGCGGATCAGGTCGGCGATCGCCCGCACCGGCTCTTCCAGCGGCGCATCGAAGACGGCGCGGTGGAAGTAGAACAGGTCGATATAGTCTGTTCCAAGGCGGCGCAGGCTGTTCTCGACGGTCTGGATCACCCATTTGCGCGAATGGCCGCCGAGATTAGGCCCTTTGTCGTGCGAGTTGACGAATTTGGTCGTCACGACCCAATGATCGCGCCTCGCCTTGATGCCGCGACCGACGACTTCCTCGGACTTGCCGTTGTGGTAGACGTCGGCGGTGTCAATGAAGTTGATGCCTTGCTAACGGCTTTGGCAGCGTCGCTCGACAGGGCTGGGACATCATGACGGAGTCGCGTTAGACATTCCAGCGAGACGAATATCGGTTTGAATCCTCGGGCTGCCGCCCAACAATGCTGAACCATATCGTGTCAAGGCTTGCAACGACCGAAGACGCAACTGGCGCATATTGCACTTGGCTGTCAAGGTCGGGAATAGGGTCAGAACCTGCCCGTGATCTTGCATTCAGGGAACGTCCGAGAAGGGTCGGATCGCGAAGTTCCCCGCCGCATTGGCGAACGTCCCGAGATGGCGCATGGTGCCGTTTCGGAACCGGGTGGACGGGGGGC
This sequence comes from Mesorhizobium sp. M0207, assembly GCF_040321995.1. NCBI lineage: Bacteria > Pseudomonadati > Pseudomonadota > Alphaproteobacteria > Hyphomicrobiales > Phyllobacteriaceae > Mesorhizobium > Mesorhizobium sp. M0207. Next base: position 175,247 of record NZ_JAMYSQ010000011.1, on the reverse strand, counting down.
AGGATCGCCAATCAACCTGGGATCATGTTGCAACCAAGTTCGAACGTCGCGTTACTGGCAAGTAGAAACGTCGCATTGGGACGTTTCAGAGGTAGGCGCCAGGTCAGAATTGCGGGTTGACGTGCATCCTGGCGTCGCCGTGAGCGCCCGATCGGGGGCGATCCAGTATGGCACTTCGGCTTTACCAGCTTTGAGAGCCACTTACGCGCGAGCTTCGTTGGCCGGTGTCGGTTGCGGGTGATCCGATATTCGTCCAGCATCGCGACGACATGTGCAATGCGAAGCTTGGCGAAGAGTTTGACAGCGCAGATCAGCGCAAGATGTCCGACAGGCTCTCGGGCTTCTTCTCGCCAAGCGACAGATCAAGGCCCGACAGAAGTTCGACGAGGTGGCTTTGCATCAGGTCGGACGCGTTTTGTGCGTCGTGCTTTTCGATGGCATCGACGAGGGCGTGATGGGCGTGGCTTTCGCAGGTGGTGTCGCGGCGGCGCCAGTAGAGCGCGATGATCAGCGACGACCGCGACAGCAGGTCTTTGACGAAACCGGTCAGGATAGAATGGCCGGCGATTTGGGCGATGCCGACATGGAATTTTGCCGACAGCATGATGGCGTCGCTGTCGCGGCCGGCATGCAGGGCCTCGTGCTCTTTTTCGAGATGAAGCCGCAGTTGCGCGATCTCGGCCGGCTTTGCCACTTCGGCGGCAAGCGCGGCGACCTTGGGCTCGATCAGCGCCCGCGCTTCGAACACCTCGCGCGCTTCCTGCTTGGTCGGCTGGGCGACGAACGCGCCGCGGTTCGGCTCGAGCCGAGCCAAGCGGTCATGCGACAGCGCCTGCAGCGCCGCGCGTATCACCGCGCGGCTCACCGAATAGATCGAGGCGAGTTCGTCCTCGGGTAGTTTTGTGCCCGGTGCGAGGCGGTGGCTGACGATGGCGTCGCGCAGGCCGGCATAGACCGGAAACCAGCGCATCGTCGGCTTGTCGCCATCCCGTGGCTTTGGCCCAAGCAGGTCCATCGTCTCATTGTCCCGGCGGCCGGATCGCTTAGCGGCGCGAACACCGCGTTTCCGGCCGGACATCGAACATCCTGTGTGGGAATGTCAACAATTTTGCACGCATCAGGATACACGGCCGGAGGGCGAAAAGGACGCAAAGATTCCGGCGAAGGATTTTTCGAGTGGAACCTGGTAGCCGCCGCGCTTTGAGGTCGACAGGCCAAGGCCGACGAGGCTCTCACAGAGTTTTACTGCGCAGGCGACGCCGTCGAGCACGGGAAGCCTATGTTCGCGGCTGAGCGCGGCGGCGAGGTCGGCCATGCCGGCGCATCCCAGCACAATCGCTTCGGCCCGGTCGTCGCGGATGGCGCGCTCGATCTCCTCCGAAATTCGTTGGCGGGCGTTGGAGCCGGGCACTTCGAGCTCCAGAACGGGAACGTCGCTGGCCCGCACCCTGGCGCAGCGGCTGGCGAGGCCGTAGCGCACCAGATTGTGCTCGATCGCCGGCACCGAACGCGACAGCGTCGTCACCACGCTGAACTTGCCGGCAATCAGGCTCGCCATGTGAAACGCCGCTTCGCCGATACCGACCACCGGCATCTCGCCGACGCAGCGTACTGCGTCGAGGCCGGTGTCGTCGAAGCAGGCGATGACGCAGGCGCTCGCCGCCGGATGTTTTTGGATCTCGCCGATCATTCCCGGGATGGCGAAGACCTCGTCGAAATAGCCTTCGACGCTCGGCGGCCCGTCCTTCGGATTGACGGCGATGATCCTGGTGCCGGCCGAAGCCGCGCGGCGCGCCGCCTCGCCGATCTTTTCGGTCATGGACGCGGTGGTGTTGGGATTGACGACGAGTACGTCCATTTGCGCTTTCATATTTCGCCGCCGAGATAGAGTTTCTTGACCCGGTCGTCGCCAAGCAGCTCAGCCGAATGTCCGGCCAGCGCGATCTTTCCGGTCGTCAGTGCGTAGGCACGCTGCGAGATGCGCAGCGCCATGCGCGAATTCTGCTCGACCAGCAGAACGCTGACCTTTTCGTCGCGGTTGATCGCGACGATCGAGCGGGCGATGTCCTGAACGAGCTTCGGCGCGACGCCGAGCGAGGGTTCATCGAGCAGCAGAAGCTTCGGTTTGGCCATCAGCGCCCGCCCGATCACCAGCATCTGCTGTTCGCCGCCGCTCATCGTACCCGCCGTCTGGGAATAGCGTTCCTTCAGGCGCGGGAAGCGCCCGAGCACCATGTCCAGCGTCCTTGCGATTTCGGCCTTGTCGGTTCGGGTGAAGGCGCCCATCATCAGATTGTCGCGCACCGTCATGTAGGAAAAGACGCGCCGACCCTCAGGTACCATGGCGATGCCCATCCTGACCAGCTCGTCCGGGCGCGTTCCGTCGATGCGGTGGCCCTGGAAATGAATCTCGCCGCTGCGGACCTTCTTCAGGCCGGTGATGGCGCGCAGGATCGAAGATTTGCCCGCGCCGTTCGCGCCGATCAGCGCTACCGTCTCGCCCTCGTTGACGCTCAGCGACACACCCTTCAGTGCATAGACATGGTCGTAGTAGAGTTCGACGTCCGAGACTTTCAGCAGTTCGCTCATGGCTAAAATCCGATCGTCTCATCTTCGGCGCCGAGATAGGCCTCGATGACCTTTTCGTTCTCCTGGATTTCCTTCGGCGTTCCCTCGGCGATTTTCACACCGAAGTTCAGGACGACGATGCGGTCGGAAATGTTCATGACGGCGGGCATATCGTGCTCGACCAGCAGGACCGTCACGCCGCGCTTTCGCACGCCGCGCACCATCTCCACCGCGCGCACGGTTTCGTCATGGTTCATGCCGGCGAAGGGCTCGTCGAGCAGAAGCACGGTCGGGTTCGTGGCGAGCCCGATGGCAATCCCGAGCGCGCGCAGATGGCCGTGCGGCAGCGTGCTGGCGATCTCATGCCGTTGCGCGCCGAGACCCAGGAAGTCGATGATCTCGTCGGCCGAGCGGCCGAATTCATCCTCGTCGCGCCGTGCGGTATTCGTGCCGAGATAGAAGCCGGCAAGGCTGGCATTGGAACGCAGGTGATGCGCGATTATGACATTGTCGCGCACCGTCATGCCCTTGAAGATCGTCGTCTCCTGGAACGTGCGCACCACGCCCTTCCGGGCGACGATATGCGGCGCCAGGCCTGAAATCCGCTCTCCCCGGAACAGCACTTCGCCCGAGGTCGGATTGAGGAAAGAGGAAATCAGCTTGAACAGCGTCGACTTGCCGGCGCCGTTGGGGCCGATGACGGAAAGGATCTCGCGTTCGCGGACCGCGAAGGAAACATTGTTGACCGCGACCAGCCCGCCGAAGCGTTTGGTCACTGCCTTGATCTGGAGAAGCTCAGTCATGGTCCTAGCCCTGCTTCTTGCCGAACAGCCTGAGGCTGAGCAGGCCGTTGGGAAGGAACAGCATCAGCGCGATCAGCACCGAAGAGAAGATCAGCAACTGGAACTCGCCGGTCTCGAACAGGAAATCCCAGCCGAAATAGAGCACGAAGGTGCCGATCATCGGCCCGAAGACGTGGCCGAGCCCGCCGAGGAAGCAGTTCAGCATGAAGTTCACCGAGTCGGTGACGGTGAAGCTCGACGGATAGATCGATTGCGAGATGGCGACGAACATCGCACCGCCGAGACCGCCGAGGAATGAGGAGATGGCATAGGCGATGACGCGCAAATAGGCGATGTTGACGCCGATCGAGGAGGCCAGTTCCTCGTTCTGCTGCAACGACTGGCAGAGTTTGCCGATGCGCGAATGGACAAGGCGGTAAAGCCCGGCAAAGCACAGCACCATCAGCGCAACCGAGACGAGATAGAAGGCGGGACGCGGATTGGCGAGCGTCGCGAAATCCGGAAGGATGCTCAGCCCGAAGATCGAGATGCCGCCGGGGAGCGGAATGCTGACCATGCCCTTGGCTCCGTTGGTGATCGGCAGTGCCAGCGCGAGCAGCCGCGCCACTTCGGTCAAAACCAGCGTGACCATGGCGAAATAGACGCCGCGAAGCCTGAGGATGGGCAGCCCGATCAGCACGCTTGCAGCGGCGCAGAACAGCCCAGCCAGCGGCAGTGTCAGCCAGAACGACACACCATGCTGGACGACAAGGATGGCCGAAACATAGCCGCCCATAAGCGCGAAGGCGCCCTGGCCGATATTGATGCGGCCGATGTAGAAAGTCACCCACACCCCGGCGCTGGCGATGCTGAGCAGCGCGACCGAAGTCAGCGTGTAGTAGAGGTCGAGCCGACCGGTCGCCTCGATCAGCCAGGGCACGCCGATGAGTACGACCAGCAGGAAGACAGCGACGCCGAGGATGTTGCGTGTACGCTTCATGTCGATCACCCCCACGGCTTGCCCATGAGCCCGTTCGGGCGGATGCTCAGGAACACCATCAGCGCGGCGAAGATGACGAGATAAGTGACGTCGCCATATTGGCGTAGCACCGTCAGGCCGACCGATTCCATCATGCCGAGGATGAAGCCGCCGGCGATCGCTCCGCTGACCACGCCGGCCCCGCCGATCATCACCATCAAGAACGCCTTGATCGAGATCGGCCCGCCGATGCCCGAATTGACGCCGGTGATGGCGACCAGCAGCCCGCCGACTATGCCGGCAAGCATGGCCCCGAGCGCAAAGCCGATCATCGAATAGCGGTCGACCTCGACGCCCATAAGCTGCGCCGCGACCCGGTCCTGCGCCAGCGCCCGCATGGCGCGTCCCGGCTTGCTGTACTGCATGAAAAGCACGAAGGAGGCGATGAACAGTATGGCGAGTGCGCCGACCAGCAGCCGGTCGTAAGGCATTATGAGGCTGTCGGAGACGAAGACGCCGTTGACGATCTTCGGCACGCCGCGCTGCTTTTCACCGAACAGGAGGAGGATCACGGCGTCGAGGAAGAATGCGACCGCCGCCGCGAGAAGCATCGTACTTTCCTCCCGCACGCTTCGCTTGATCACCGTTCTGAAAAGGAATTTCTCGACCAGCGCTCCAATAACCAGCAGCGTGATCCCGGACGCAACGAGCGCGACGACGAAAGGCATGCCGAGCTGGCCATAGATGGTGTAGGTGATGAAGCCGCCGAGAACGTACATCTGCCCATGGGCAAAGTTAAGCACGTTCATCAGCGCGAAGATCAGGGTCAGACCGAGCGCGATCAAGGCGTATTGCGCGCCAAGATAGAGCCCGTTGGCGATGACTTGTTCCATCAGGATGGTTCCCCGGCCATTCAGAGGCTCAAGACGAATGCACGAGCCTCTGCGGCAATCCGCTTCAGTGCAGTTGCGTCAATCGACTTGAGCGACGAAGAGCGTCTCGAACTTGCCGTCGCGGTATTCCGTGACCACCATCGGGACCGAAAGCTGGCGCTTCTGGCCAAACGACGTCATTCCGACATAGGTCAGCTTGGCATCGCCCTTCAGATAGGGATTGGGCGCCGAGAAAGTGTCGATCGTCTTCTTGAACTCCTCGACATTGTCGATCGCGGCCGGGTTCGCCTTCAGCGTCTCGATGATGTATTCGAGCGCGTAGACCTTGGTGTTGGATTCGTCATTGTATTCACCGAACATTTTCGTATAGCGGTCGACGAACTCCTTCATCATGTCGGACGCGATTTCGGGCGTCGATGCGCCGCCGACTGAGATGAAGCCGTTGGCCAACTCACCCGCGCCCTCTTCCAGCACCTTGGCATCCTGCGCCGTTTCGGTGGAGATCAGACCTTCGTAGCCGAGCTCGCGCGCGGCGCGGATCAGCAGCGGCGCATTGCCGGGCGCGACACCCGAAAGCACCAGCAGGTCCGGTTTTTGCAGAACGATCGGCGTCAGTACCGGTGTGAAATCGCGGGTATCGTTTTGGTAGACGTCCGTGGCAGCCACAACCTCAAGTCCGAGCGCCTTTGCCGCGGCAACACCGCCATCCCGCTGGCTCAGCGGATCGGATTCGTTGGCGGCGACAAAGGCAACTTTTCTCACGCCCCTGTTTTCCATGAGATATTTGTAGATCGCCGGAGCTGACTGGTAGTTGGCGATCATGCCGAGCACAGCGTTGGACGCCGGTGGGGTGTAGAGTTCCTTCGGGAATGCGTAGGGAAAATAGATGATGCCCTTGGATTCTGCCACGGGACGCACCGCCGCCGCGCCATCGTCAACATTCGGACCGACGACATAGTGGATGCCTTCCTGGGCCATCTTCTCCATGCCGGCGATCGCCCGCTTGGGGTCCTTCTGATCGTCGAAGGTGACGATTTTGATGTCATAGGTCTCGTCACCAATCTTCACACCGCCGGTTTCGTTGATCCAGGCGGCGCGCGTCTGCATCGAGCGGACGTTGGATGTGCCCCACGCAGCGGCCGCGCCACTCGTCACGCCGACAAAGCCGATCTTGAGTTCCTTGTTGGCGGCGTGCACCGTGATTGTGCCGCCGGCCATGATTGCCAGCGCAGAGACGGTGCCGAGCGCGGCGAATGTGATTATTGAACGTCTATTGATCATTGTTCTTTCCCCTTTGGAGGCCGCGCATTGTTGCGACAGAACTCGACCGATACGCGGAGTTTTGTGAGTGAGGGCTCAAATCTATTATCTGTCAACAAAACTTTTACAGATTGTTGACAATCTTGTGCGGTCGTAGATGAAGGACGCGGTCCGCAGCATCGCGGCCCTTCCAGAATCACGCTCCGTTCGCTCTGGCTAATATAAGCTTTGTGCCTAGTATTGACTGGGTGCGTAAAATTGTAGTACCGGCGCCGGCCGTCCCGAGTTCATTCCGCCGATGATGCCCACCCGGTCGCCAACGAGAGCAGCTCTCGGGCTCCCGCGACGAACTTCGCAAATGGTGCAGACGGCGCGTGCCGAAAATGCTGGAGCAAGACCGGCTCAGCTCTCGGGTAGTTGGCGCCCGCCCTGATCCTGCCGCATTGAACGCGGAAGGCCAGCTAATGGCTTTTGCCTAGCCCTCCCGCGGCAGTGGACTCTGTTCCGATGTGCCGCTACGTGCGGACGGCTATGTTCGAAGTACCGGCCTGTAACGTCGGAAAAGGAGTGACCCCATTTTTTTGCGTGCAAGATCTTTTCCCATCGCAGCAAGGACTGCTTTTCTGGTCACACTGGCCGGTGTCCTCGTGCTCGCACTCTCACCGGAGTGGCTTTTGCAGAATTTTGGCTTCGGCTTCACCTCTCATGATGACAAGCTCAATCACGCCGCAGCTTTCGTCGTGTTGACGGCTATCGGCAGTCTCGGTTGGCCAGAGCACAGGGCAAGACTGACCATTTTTCTTGCTCTTACCGGCGCCGCGATCGAGATCCTCCAGGGCATGCAAATGATAGGCCGCGACATGGATATGTTCGACTGGTTTGCCGATTGTGTCGGCGTCGCTTGCGGGCTCGCAATTGCAAGCTGGACAAAGAAATTAGTCAGCGGATTCTCCTAGGTCACGACCCGTCAAGCTGGGGCTAATCGGCCGCGTGAAGCATATGCGCGGCGAAGAGGATCTACGTCACGCTTCGCTGCAGGACTTCAGAGAGCATTGAGTAAGGCCGCAGCGATCACTGAGACTATCATCCGCAAGCCGATCTGCGCATAGCAGCCGAGGGGAGTTATGGCCTTCTCTTTTTCATCAGAGCGCGGACTTTAACAATCATCGCTGCATTAGACCTCAATTGAGAGGCATGTATTTTGCGCATGTATCTGTCGGCGATCACCTTGTAACGAAGGGACAATCGCACCACGCGGTCGTACGTTGCGTCTTCTCCCGCGCACAATTGCTGCGCTTTTCTTGCTAAGGTACTCGGGGCGCCAGGCTGGACCGCTAGTTTTGCGGCCCACCCCAAATTACATCTGATTAGCGCGCTCTGTTCGGCCTTGATCATTGGATCGACTGCGGACCTAGCCTGAGAACTAAGAACCACAGATGCGACCAGAACCGCGATAAAAAGCCGCTTCACAGTTGCCTTCAAACGCTGCATAGGCAGCCCAGTGATTAAACATTGACTCCAAGTTTATAGCGCGCCGCCCGTTATGCGCAGCCGCCCACTCCGTTATTTTCGCCCCTGTTTCTGCCGGAAACATGTGATGACTTTGGAGACCATCGCCATCACAACCAGAACTCCGAATAGAATAAGAATCGGAAAATCGGTAGATTGCCGACAAGGTTCGTCATCTGGCGCGCAGTACGACAGGGCGGCCGCGGAATTCATCGTGGTTAGCAGCGCGGAAGTGGAAAGACCGAGTAACTTCATACGCAGGTTTTTGGGAATATCGGCCTGCACCGGTCGGGCCGAGCCCGCGGTGCCGCATTTACTCGCAGCTATGGCGTACCTGATCAGCCACCATGCCCGCGGGACCCAACATAGCCTCGTTGAGCCCGGTGTAGCCATCTGTTTTGTCAACCTCGTTTATAGTGGTGACGGCCGCGGGCTAATGGAGCCGATCGCTGACAATGCCACGGATTCGGGGCGCGCTCTCAACCGGCGCGTGGAAGTGAAAGCCGTGAAATAGTGCGAACGCGAGCAGATTCGGCCATGCGCTGCAGGTATTATAGCCCCGGCTGCCTTAGCCATGGATGATGAGCTTCCGGAGGAATATCCGCTTGTTCGGCAATAGCAGAAGTTCTGTCTATGGTTAATCGGTCCTTAGGCTCATCTACATCGTTCCAGCGCACGTCACGGCGGTCAGCCGCTCCGATACGATCGATGGCTGGCGCGACCGGCGCGGCGACGGCGGCGGTCCGCGCCTCCGGCCTCAACCTCATCGTTAGCGCGATCGTGCATTGGAATACGGTCTATATCGAACGGGCCGTCACCCACTTGCGCAAAATGCACCGCGAGATCCCGGATCATCCGCTCAAGCACGTCTCGCCGCTGAGCTGGGAACACATCAATCTGACCGGCATCTATACCTGGGATACAGAACATCAGATGCGTGAAAGCTTCCGGTCGCTCAGACTTCCGGCTCGGTTACGCCACGCCGCATGACGTTCATGCTCCGTTCAACCTCGTGTCGCTGGGAACTGTTCTTGCTCCGACCCCAGGCTGGGAGGCATGGAAGGATTGGGACGGCCACACGTTCCAGACCAACCGCGCCGCACTCAGCAATGAACGGACAATGCCGCTCTTTCGAGCGGGTCGATGCTGATAGGAAAGGTGGCGCGTGGGCGCCACCATTCTTGCTTTTCTTACGTGAATTACCTATTGTAGGTACTTTAAAAGGAAGTACGGCGATGAAGCAATTCACATTCTCCGACATGAATCGCGTGTCAGGCGAAATCCTCGAAACGGCATTGATCGAGCCGGTGGCCCTGACCAAGCGCGGCAAGGAAAAGCTCGTCATCCTGTCCGCTGCTCAGTACCACCAGCTCGTCGGCCAGCCGCATTCGGTCGCCTATACGATCGAGGACGCACCGGATGAAGTCCACAATGAACTCATGACAGGACTGGATGCCATAATTTCCGGCGACACGCCCGATGCTTAAAGCTGGCGATCTGCTCCGATATTATTACCTATGGGCGCGGGAAGCAGACGCCGGCGAGGAATCCGGACGCAAGGCGAGGCCGGTTTGCATCGTTGTCCGGACGCTAGCAACGCCCGCAGCCTTGTTTCTCTTTCCGCTGACTTCGCAAAAACCCCACCGGTCGCGCCCGCATCTCGCCATCAGCGAAATCGAATGCCGCCGCGGCGGCCTCGACTATCCGTCATGGCTGATCCTGGACGATTTTAACCGGGTGCCGGTCGATGAAGCCTATGATCTGGTGACGACGACGCCGATCGGCGCGTTCAGCCCCGCATTTGTCCGCAAAATTGCTGGCGTGATCAAAGAGACGGCGGCGCAGCGTCGATTGCGCGGTATCGTTCGCAAATAGCCGGACTGATTTCTTGGCGGGCCTCCGGTCCTTACCCGCATCGAACGGGCCAGCACCGGAGCGCGGGGCGCCCTACGCCCTCTCCTCGCGCCCCACCCTCCCCTTCTGACGGTGTTTTCTCAAGAGGTGGACATTGTTGTCGTTGGCCGCCTGCAATTCCTCGAAATGCTCCCGAGCAGCCCGTCGACCCAACAAACGGGCGATCGACAGGACGGCTCGTTCAACCATATCTCGTGCCGACATGTCAGCCCTGTAATCGTGACTTGCGCTGTCGTTCCCAGGTTTGGCCTCGTCCACCATGGCATGCCCGCTCTTCTGTATAGATCGAGGGCATTGAGCGGCGTGATGATCGGCAAGACAAGTTCAGTTGCCGCGCGGCCGTAGTGTGGCGTGCAAATACTTGCGCGCTGCGATTTGGGATCCCGAAGCCGGGCCAAATTACCAAAAGCTCGGTCCTCTTGCAATATCGCACGCGATATCCAATATGCCTGCATGAGACTGCTTCTCGATACGGCGACCATGGTGGCGGCGATCCGAAGTGACGCTGGTGCCTCGCGCCAACTGTTGGTGGCGGCTTTGGAGCGCCGGCTGACGCTCATCGCTTCGGTGACGTTGATGATCGAGTACGAGGCGGTCATGACGAGGCCCGAGCACCTTGGGCTTCTGGCCTGTCGGCTGAGGATGTGAACGCGTTGCTAGATGCCGTGGCGGCCGTCGCGGAGCCGGTTCGCCTTCTCTTCCTCTGGCGACCCGCCGCTCGCGACCCGGACGACGACATGGTGCTGGAAGCTGCGGTAAACGGACGGGCGGATGCTATAGTGAAGTTCAACCTACGCGACTTCGGCAAAGTGGCCGAGCGCTTCGGTATCTTGGTCCTGTCGCCGGGCGAGGCGCTGAGACGATTGGAGAGAAAGACATGAGGAGAAGCAATTTCGCACTGCGGCTTCAGCTCTCGCTTCTGGATGAGGCGCGCAAGGTGGCGGAGAGCGAAGGCGTGCCGCTCAACCAGTTCATTAATGTGGCAGTCGCTGAGAAGCTTTCGGCGCTGCGCACGGAAAGCTACTTTCAGGAACGCGCCGCCCGTGCCGACCTTCCCAAGGCGCTGCACATCCTGAAGCGGGCGGGCAAAGGGAAGGCGCCGATCAAGGGCGATGAATTGCCGGAGTAATGTACCCCGAGGGGTAGAGCGGTACGGCTCGTACCGGAGTTTTGCCTGCGTCCAAAGCGGCCGCCGGGCGGAGGACTGCCAGTCAAGGCTGGCGCAGCACGCGCCACAGCGATGCGGCTCTGGCCTTGACGGGCTGGCTTCGGTCCGGCGTTCTCTCGACAAGCAGGCAGTTCCCTCGCCGGACATGATTTCCCTATCGGGAAAAGCCTGGACGAACCTTCTCCGACTCTGCTCCCACTTCGGCAAAGATAGGCGAATACCCGAAACCAGAACCGGTACTCCCGTATCCGCCCGTAGCAATACGCCGACACCGCGCACCAGGCGATTGCGGTTGCGGCTGTCTTTCCCCACAGGGCAGTCGCTGCCTCTGCAGCTTCAGGCACGGTCCGTTTCTGCACGGCGGCATCGCGGTTGAAGGCATCCAACAGATTGGGATCGCTCACCGCCCGATGGTGAGATGCCGCAAGAGGGCTCTGCGCTGGCAATTCCATGGCGGTTGAAGGGTGACGTGAGGCAGACGCTTCACTGCAAGCTGAGGGGTTCTCGGCTGAAGCCGGAAGTTGGGTTGGACGGGATCTTAATATCGCGCCTCCATTTTTCAGCCGCGGAAACAGCAGCCAGCCCGCCGCCTCAGGATCTTAGGACGCTGCTCGCCGTGAAAAGAACTGTTCCGGCATGTTCTGCCGGGCGATGCGCACCAGATCGCTAAGCGCCGAGCGGATTTGCGGCCAGGGGAACTCGGAGCATCCCCCCAGGCCTTACCCTCGTGCAACACGGCCTCAAGCTTGCCCGCCACGCCGGCGACAGTCGTGGCAGGCGTCGTTGAGAACGCTTCCAGCAGATCCTTCGCCCGGTCGCCAGCCTCGCACTCGGCCTTGAGCGCGGCGGTGTCCGCTCCAAGCGGCCGACATCCTTTGCCCGCAGCTCAAGCGCCGGCAAATCTCCGCCGCCAGCCTCGCGCCGAAAGACTGTGTGAGATATCCGGGCTAGATATGCGCCACATTGATGCGCGCCTGCCTTGGGTGACTCCGAAGGCTGTGACAATCCACTTTGGTCTGCTACGTCGGTCCAGCATAGCTGCAGAAACGACTTCATGTCCAAGTTCACGCAGCTTGCGCGCGAAAGGCGTGATCTCACAGCCTCCATGCCAGCCGCCCGCCACGATAACAACGTTCGCCATCCGTCAACTCCTCGTCAATGCCCTGCCGTGGGGCACGTCAAGCCCTGCCGCCGTGCAATTGCGAAGGCTTTTGCTGTGGATAGGTTCTGACGTTCGACCATTGCCAATACCTGCTCAGGTTCACAGGCCGTGAAGGTTGAATCCACAAACAGTATTGCGTTACAGCCCGGAGATATCCGGCTTGCCCTGGACGACGAATGTTTCGAGCATCGCCCAGCAATTGTCGCGCAGGTAGGTTTCGGTCCCGGCGAGCCTGTCGCGCCATTTCGTTAGCAGCCCATCATGCATCTGGGAGACCAGGGCCTGCTCATAGCCCTGATGAAGGTCCCAGGCTGTTTTGCCACTGCGCCCTGGCGGATGCTGCTTCAGGAAGGCGGGAAAGGACAGGCTCGCGTAGGCCTGTTCGGCCGCCTCGACGAGGTCCTTCACCAGTTCGACCTGGGTCTCGACATCCGCGCGGTTTCCAGGACGACTGACGTGGCCGGCGACCAGCGTCTCGAAGTCGTAGGCAAGAACAGTGCGGTGTGCTTCGACGAAGCCGGGAATATCGACGGCGACGCCGAGATTCTTGTAGGGCATCCAGCCGGGATAAACGACGTCGATGAACATCAGGGTCTTCTGGCGTGGCGCGAAGATGAAGATGTTGTCGATCGAATGGTTGATGCCCTTGTAGGCCAGTTCGAGGCGTTGGTTTCCCTGCTCAAGGGTATAGGTCGTTTCGAAGGTTACAGTTGGAGCCGGGCGCCGCTGGTCCTTCCGCGATGAGAGCAGTTCGGCTGTCCGGGCGTGGGCGACGATCGTAACGTCCTTTGCAAACAGATGCGCGCCGGCGATATGGTCGACATGTTCGTGGCTGTAGACCAGATGCGTCACCGGCTTGTCCGTGACGTCCGCGATAGCCCTAAAGTAGTTTTCCCCAAGGCTGGGTGGCGCATCGCAAGCGATCACCCCGGTCGAAGAGACAAGAAACATGGTGCTGTAGGCACCATCCGTAACCCAATAAAGCCCATCGCCAATCTGCTGGACAAGGTAGCCTTTGCCAGGGTCGACCACAGGTCCCGCACCAGGCGTCGTAGTCGTGCTGCTGGCCGCAAGGGCGGGATGAATGCCGCACCCGCACAACCCGGCCCGGGCGGCTGTCGCACCGGCCACATATTGCAGGAAGTGGCGGCGATCTCGGTCGGCGGCGCCTTTGTTCAGTGTGTTGCGATCCGGCAGATCCTCAGGGTTGGCTATTTCGGACACTCAGCTCCGCTCCTCATCCAGGTTTCGGCATCCATCACGAATTCCTCATAGGGGATCGGCGGGGTCGTTCGTGCTTGCCCGGTCCGATCGGTACCTGGTGACCAGGCCCATCTCACAAGCGCCGATCTGAGATGGTTGATGACCTGATCGCCAGTGCGGTTTCCGTTGTGCCGCGGGTCTTTCAAATGTTCGCAGAGCTCATTTGTCGAAAGGCCGTCCCAGCCCATGCTGAGTGGCGCGAGGCGCCAGTTCTCGTCGGCGCCGGGGACGCCGCTGGCCGCATTGTTCGATTTTCCATGACAGGATGAACATGGCAGGCCCGCCGCACCATGATCCGCGGGTCCACGCGCCACACGAAACAGATGTCGATGCCGGTCGTCGCCCTGGCGCGGATAGTCAGTCAATGTGTGGCAATTCTGGCAACGCGGGCTTGTCATGACGCGGGCGACCGTCGCGAAGGCGTCGGCTGAGGCCGTACTGCCGCCGTTCGTTTGCGACCACAGCGGCTGCACGAACGCCGAGACGGCGGCAATCGTCACGCCGACGAGCGCTCCCAGCGCAAGCCGATGGCCAGTCATCACGCATCACCCGCAGCGCGATGCACCGCGGCGCGGATGCGGGCATAGGTGCCGCAGCGGCACAGATTGGTGATTGCCGCATCGATGTCTTCATCCGTCGGATGCGGCTTGTCGTTGATCAGCGCGGCGGCGGCCATGATCATGCCGGACTGGCAATAACCGCATTGTGGAACCTGCTCTGCGATCCAGGCCTGCTGCAAGGGATGCGAGCGGTTATCCGAAAGTCCCTCGATCGTCGTGACATGTTTGTCCTCAGCCTCACCGAGCGAAAAGGAACAGGAGCGCACGGGCTGGCCATCGACATGCACTGTACAGGCGCCGCAGGCAGCGATGCCGCAACCGAATTTAGTGCCCGTCAGGCCGAGGTGATCGCGCAATGCCCAAAGCAGCGGCATGTCCGGCTCGGCGTCGACCGTGACCGCGCGACCATTGACGGAAAATCGTGTCATTGCGTTGCTCCCGTCAGATCCGCTGGTAGCCGCTGCGCGAAATCGGCAGGGCTCGGATGCGCTCGCCTGTCGCGGCGAACACGGCGTTGCAGAAAGCGGCGTGCGTCGGCACGGGACCAATCTCCCCGACGCCTGTCGGCTTGGCGCCGCTCTCGACGAACTGAGTCGTGATGACAGGCGTCTCGGACACGTGCAGCGGGTCAAACTGATCGAAATTCGTCTGCTCGATCTCGCCGTCTGCGAAGGTTACCTCGGTGCGCAGGCCGGAAAGTCCCCAGACCACGCCGCCCTCGATGTTGGATTTGGCAATGCCTGGGTCGAGGGTCTGGCCGATATCGACGGCGCTCCAGACATGGTGACACTTGATGGTCTTGTCCTTGACGGAGAGTTCGACGACTTGCGCGATATAGCCGCCGAATGCTTTGGCGAGCGCCAGACCGCGGAATCGCCCCGCCGGTAATGCAGCCTGCCAGCCGCACAGCGCGCCGACAGCGTTCAGCACCGCGACCGCGCGGGGATCGGAAGCGGCAAGTCTCAGCCGATACGAAAGCGGGTCGGCATTGGCGCGGTGCGCCAACTCGTCGATGACGCTTTCCAGGACGAAATTGTTCGGTCCGTGGCCGGTCGTGCGCCAGACGGAAACCGAGAGCGGCGTGTCGACGCGATGTTGTTCGACCGCATAGTTCGCAATGGCGTAAGGCGTCTCAGTCAGGCCCTCGACGGCCATGCCATCGTATGCCGCCGGCGGCATGATCGGCCGCGCCCAGTCGCCCTGTGCCTTGATGACACCGCGCGGGAATATGTAGAGCATGTGGGACGGCGAGACGACATGATGCGTCATCGCCGCCGGCAACCCGTCATTGCCGAGAGACGCCTTCACCGCATGGACCATTGGCGGCCGGTAGGCGTCGTAGCGGAAATCCTCTTCCCGACTCCAGATGACCTTGACCGGGCGGCCGGCGGCCTTTGCAACCAGGATCGCGATCTTCGCGAAATCCGCGAGCAGCCGCCGCCCAAAGCCGCCGCCCAGCAACGTTCTGTGGATGATTATCTGGTCGTCGGCGAGACCCAGCATCTGCTTGGCGACAGCGTGGGTGATCTCGACGCCCTGTGTCGGGATCCACAACTCGCAACGATCGTCCGTCACATGGGCCGTGCAGTTCATCGGCTCCATCGTCGCGTGCGCCTGCACCGGGATTTCGAAGATAGCCTCCAGCGGGCTGTCGGCAGCCGCCAGAACGGCAGAAGCGTCGCCCGCTTTGACTTTCGTGTCGAACGACGCGGATTTCAGCAGCGCGCTATATTCGGCCCTTTGGCCACTGGTTGAATATCCGGCGAGTGGACCCGGCTTGAATGTAAGCTCTGCGCCATCGAGAGCGCGCTTCGCCGTCCAGTAGTCATTGGCAACGACAGCGAGGCCGGACGGAATTTCGACGACGGCAAGCACACCGCGCTCAGCCTTGATCGCCGTTGGGTCGAAGGCCGCCAGCGATCCCCCTTGCGAAGGAGCGCGGCGGATGGCGGCCACCGCCATGCCGGGCACTTTCACGTCGATGCCGAAAATCGCCGAGCCATCGACTTTCGAGGGTATGTCGACGCGTGGCTGCGGCTTGCCGATCAGTTCCAAGCTGCTTGTCGGCCTGAGATGAGGATCCTTTGGGATATCGAGCCTTGCCGCGTCAGCGGCAACCGAACCAAAACTCACCACCCGGTCAGTCGGATCATGATGGATGCGGCCCTGGTCGACGCGAAGGCTCGCAGCGGCAACCCCCAGACGCGTCGCGGCCGCGGCGACGAGCATCTCGCGTGCGGCGGCGCCAACGGTGCGCATGATCGGGAAGAAGGTCGAGATCGATTCGCTGTTGCCGGTGAACATCCATTGATATTGCGGGTGCCGGTATGCGGGATCGAAATCGGCCCATTCAAGCGCGACGCGCGACCAGTCGGCGCCGAGTTCGTCGGCGAGCACCAAAGGAAGGGTGGTTTGGATGCCCTGTCCCATTTCCGACTGGGAGAGCATGATCGTCACCATGTCGTCTGGATCGATGCGCAGCCAGGCATTGATGAATTTGTCGGGGAGTGAAGATGCGGCCCGCGCTTTGACGGTGACCTGCGCCGACAGGAGCAGAGCGCCGGTCGCGACCAGCAATTGCCTTCGATCCAGCGATCCGACCTTGGTCGGTGCGCCCAGTGGACTATCCATCAAGTTCAGCGATCCCTTCTTGCGACCGGCCACTGCCACGACCGAACCTCTCGCCTTCGATCATAGGATGAGTCATTATTCGTTCAACTGAAATCGCTGGATATGTGATATGAACAATTCGGATATCATGGCCGAACAGGATGGCTGGTGCAGCAAGTAGGAGATGCAGTTGACTAGCAAAGCCAACACCGATCAGCAGAAACTGCGCCGGCTCGACTTCACCATGCTGACGATCTTTCGGGATCTCGTTCGATTGCAAAAGACAACGCTTGTTGCGGCTACGCTGGGTGTCAGCCAGTCTGCCGTCAGCCATGCGCTGGCTCGGCTACGGGGACTCTTCGACGATCCCCTGTTCGTCAGGCGCCCGAACGGTCTGGAACCGACACAGCGTGCCTCACAGCTTCTCCCACAAGTCGAAGTCATTCTTCGACTTGCCCAGGATGCACTCAAGGTTCCCACGCACTTCGACGCCGAAACATCCACGCGCTCGTTCCGGCTCGCCGGCAACGACCTTGTCGGCGCCGTGATTGCCCCGCCGCTGATAAGGACGTTGCGTGCCGAGGCACCTGGATGCCGGGTGGCGTTTCAATTCGCTGTCGGAACCGAAAGCCTGAACGCCCTGCGCACCAACGAAATGGAGATGGCGATCGGGCGCGTCTGGGATCTGCCCGACGAGTTCCGGGCCGTGCCAGTCTTCGAAGAAGACTTTGTCGTTGTTGTCAGGAAAGACCATCCGGTCGCTCACGACGCGGCGATGTCGCTCGAAGAATACCTATCGCTCGATCACATCCTCGTCTCATTCAGGGGTGGATTTCATGGGATGGTCGATCAGGCTCTGAAGAAGCGCCGGCTTCGGCGCCGGGTTGTCGCCAGCGTCCCGATGTTCATGACGGCCATGGGCGTTGTGGCGAGCGGCGATCTCTCTTCAACGGTCCCGGCCCGGCTCGCCGCCAAATACGCCGATCAGTTCGGGCTTGCGGTCCTGAAAACGCCACTCGCCATTGATCCGTTTACGTTCAGCCTCGTGCGGCATGCACGATCGACGTCGGACGTTGGCCTGGATTGGTTGTCGGCAAGGATAATCGAGAGCGCCTGCCCGCCCTGACCCAAAAAGGAATAAGAGGAAACCATGGCCTTGTTTGGGATTTGACGCACACCGGACTCTTGGTCACGCTGGACCGATGACAAGGGGCGTGCTGCTGGACCTCGCAGGCGTCAACCATGGTGGTAAGACCGCTATACTAGGCGAGGTCGACGCCGTCGCGCAGTTGCGGCAGTCCGGTTTGGCCGACGCATAGTAAGCAATGCCACGCGCTCTGCTGGTTTGTCTACGCTCTTATAGCCGTGCAGTACGAAAACTACAACAACTTGAACATGTTAGTGGCAGCGCAATCGTACAAAGACCGGCATTGGGAAACAACAGTAAAGGTCGCCTGACAAACTCCTAATTTGTAGGTCACAGGTTCGATTCCTGTGGGATCACCACTCAGTCACAGCAAATATGGCCCAAGCTAAATTAGAGCAAGGCTAGGCGATTCCGTTACCGGCCATTCTGGTCGGTGACCCACGAGCTTTCAAAGCAGCCATCAGCATAGGCCCGACCGAAAACTCCCGGGCCCTCGCCTTCTCAGTCAGCACGCGCAGATACATCGCCGATCACATGGACTTCATGGAGCCGCAGAAAATTGGTTCACTTTTTGTTCTTTTCCGAAAACGCGTGGCGAGATATATAGTCTGGCGTGTCCTTTAACTGATTCCTCAGGGAGGCAGCGCGCAGATGACCGTCCAGCCCATCAATACCATGCTGCAGGGGGACAGGATTCTCAATGAACCGACAATCAGCTGCCCAAGCTGCAAGACGGAAATCAAGCTCAATGAGTCGCTCGCGGCCCCTTTGATTGCCGCCACGCGTGAAGAATACGAAATGCGCCTGGCGCAGAGCAAGGCATCGATGGCTGCCAGAGAAGAGGAGCTCAAGCGCCAGCAGGCCGAGATCGTCGCCGCCAAAGAGGACATCGCCAACCAGGTGGCTGGGCAAATCAAGCTTGAGCGTGCCGGAATCGCGGTCGAGGAAGCCCGCAAGGCAAAATTGCTGCTTTCGGTAGACCTGGAGGACAAGGATACGAAGCTTGCCGAGCTGGAGGCGACGTTGAAGGCGCGCGACGAAAAGCTCACCGAGGCCCAGCAGCAACAGGCGGAATTCCTGAAAAAGCAGCGTGCGCTTGACGACGAAAGCCGGGAGATGGCGCTGACCATCGAAAGGAAGATCCAGGAGGGGCTGGACGCCGTTCGCGTCAAGGCGAGGTCGGAAGCGGAAGACGGGCTCAAAATGAAGGTCGCGGAAAAGGAAGAACAGATCGCAGGCATGCAGCGTCAGATTGAGGAGCTGAAGCGCCGTGCGGAACAGGGTTCCCAGCAGCTGCAGGGTGAAGTTCTGGAGCTTCAGCTGGAAGCCCTCATTGCCGGCCGGTTCCCGATGGACGTCATTGAACCGGTTGCCAAGGGTGAGTTCGGCGGAGATGTCCTGCACCGCGTCGTCGGACCGGCCGGCCAGCCATGCGGCGCCATTTTGTGGGAATCGAAACGCACCAAGAACTGGAGCCAGGGTTGGTTGGGGAAGCTCAGGGCTGATCGGCGGGCCGCAAAGGCGGACATTGCGCTTATGATCTCGGAAGCTCTGCCTGCCGGTGTGGAAACCTTCGATCTTCTGGACGGGGTCTATGTCGCCCATCCCAAATGCGCGATGCCGATCGCAATCATGCTGCGACAATCACTCATCGAGCTGGCGAACTCCCGCCTCGCCCAGGACGGCCAAGCCACTAAAATGGAGCAGGTCTATGGCTATCTGACCGGTCCGCGGTTCCGCCATCGCGTCGAGGCCATCGTCGAAAAGTTCTCTGATATGCAGGAGGACCTGGCCAAGGAACGCAAGGCCACAACACGCCTGTGGGCCAAGCGGGAGGCTCAAATACAAGGCGTAATCGAGTCGACCGCGGGGATGTACGGCGACTTGCAAGGCATCGCTGGAAAGGTGATGCAAGAAATTGACGGCTTGCAGGTCCTGGCCATTGAAACATCTCCGCCCGGTGCCGAATAGGCAATCGGTATGCAGCTCAACAGGAAAACGATTGGCAATCTGGAGCGGCTTCCCCAGACATACCCATCGGACTCCTCGGATAGGGTAAGCAAAAGAAGCCCGCCCACCCGAGGCAATCGTCGTGCCTAGCCGACAGCCTCTTATCTAAGGTCTTGACTCGTTAATCGCCATATGGCTATATAGTCATATGGCAATATATGGACCCACCGGCGACCGTCTGAGCAAGGCATTCTCGGCCCTCTCCGATCCCACGCGACGCGCGATCCTGGCCCGCCTTGCGACGGGCGAAGCCACGGTGTCGGAACTGCTGGCACCATTCGAACTCAGTCAACCCACGATCTCCAAGCATCTCAAGGTGCTGGAGGATGCGGGTTTCATCGAACGCGGACGTGATGCGCAGCGGCGACCGCGCAAGCTGGTGACAACGGCTCTCAAGGATATTGCCGACTGGGTAGAGCCGTTTCGCAGCCAATGGGAAGACAGGCTCGACAATCTGGATCGCCACCTCGAAAAAATGGGCAAAAAGGAGAAGTAGCATGCTGGCAGGGATCGCGAACACCGACCTGATACTCGACCGGGACAAGCACACGATCATTCTGACGCGCGTGCTTGCTGCGCCCTGTGAACAGGTCTTCGAGGCATGGACGCGGCCGGAGCATGTGGCATGCTGGTGGGATCCATCAGGCGAACCGCTCGCACAATGCGAGATCGACCTGCGTCCGGGAGGGGCCTTCAGGTTCGTCAACCGGCACCCCCCTGGCGCCAACCAGTTCGCTGGCGTCTATCGCGAGATCGCACCGCCGCGTCATCTCGTCTTCGAAGCAATGGGGGCGATCGGGCGTGTCATTCTCGACGAGACTGGCGGCAAGACGTTTCTGACGGTGAGGATCGAGTGCGGCTCGGCGGAACGGTTGGAGCAATATCTGAAAATGGGCATCGACACCGGAACGGCCAAGACATTGGACAACCTTGCCGCACATATTGGCGCGATGGCACAACGGACATCCAGCTCTCCGTCAACTGCTCCGAGCAGCGGCGAGTAATATTAGATGCAACAATCAATCTGGACAGCGGCAGATGCGGCTCTGGTGGCGTATGCCATCACCTGCGTCGTTCTATGCCTTAATCTTCTGATGCTCTGGGCTTCCAGCGGGGCGATCCGCGCGAAGGGTGGCGTGGCAATCAATCCGGAGGATGGGGCTCGCTATGGTGTACCCGTGTCAGAAATTGACCCGCCAACTGTCGCGCGGCTCCTGCGCGCACACCGCAATGCCGAGGCCACGATCTATCCATTTCTGCTGCTGGGCCTGCTCTTTGTTTTCACGGGAGGAAAGGCAGCAATTGCAATTCCCATTTTCGCAATTTTTGTAGTCGCCAGGATCGTACATTCGATAGTCTATCTGAAGGCCATGCAGCCTTGGCGCACGATCGCTTTTGCAGTCTCCCTGCTCGCAATCGTTGTCCTGATGGGCGCCGTAGTCCACGATTTGCTCTTTGCCTGAGGTAGAACCGTATGTCAGTACCGAAAGCTCCAATCCTGTCGTTCACGGACGTCGTCGCCATCGAGGCCTGCGTGTCGACTAGCGAAAGACTGACGAGGACGTCTGTTTGGGGTCGAACTTGCCTATTGGGAGAGCGGACATTCGCGGACCGCCACACTGCTATAGTCAATGCTATGGATCGACTCCAGCACCTGGTGCACGCGCGGCGGCCGTGATGATTTTGTCGGGATCGTCGGTCCAGACGAAGGGCTATGACTGCAGCTTGTGGTCGATGACGAAGCGGTTGATAGCGGAAACCAACCTGCCCTCAACACAGGACTGGTGATAGCCGGCGCACCGCCTGTCGTGCTGCCGCCATCGGTGCTCTTCGTTTTCTGAAGCGCTTTTTCGTGGACTCAATCGTAAGAGCATCGTCAGGGCGACCTGCGGTTTTCCACTATTATGATCGGCTCGTGCCCGAATTTTCTACCAACGTCGCCGCGATTCGAGTATTAGGTTCGACTTATGGAGCGTCGACACGCCATCCGAAGGATCAAGGACGGGCTTTGGGAGGTCTATGACATAGACAATGAAAAGGTTGTCTTCGTGGACAGCGTAGCTCTGACCAATTTGCGGGACGAAGAGGCACTCGATGCATTGGAGTTGCTAATGGGTGGATTTCTTGTTGCGAGCAGGTTTCCAAGGCTCGCTTGATGGTTTCTCCAGGAACGCGCACGTCAGGCGAAAGCGCCTCAAGCCTCTCATTGTGGGTTCCATCAGAACCGCAGGGCACGAGTTTCCAGCGCCGGTTGCCCTGCGGCGGGAGGTTGGGGTGGCACCAAGCAGGCAGGAAGGACATCGCCATTACGCACCGATTTACGCGGCAAATCTTGGCTCGGGAACTCCCGTCACGCCGAGGCCGGTGATGGCAAAAAGGCTGCCTCGTAAAACTCCGTCGCCCGGAAAGCGCGGCAGCGGCGGCTTGGCCATCGAAGTGACGTACAGGGTGTCGAGCCTCGGCCCGCCGAACATGACGCTGGTGATGTTCTTGACGGGCATGTCGATGATGCGATCAACGCTGCCGTCGGGCGCGTAACGCACCAGCCTGCCGTCATAGACCAGCGCGTTCCAAAGGAATCCTTCCGCATCGACGGTCGAGCCGTCAGCCGCCCCGCCCCGGCTGGTATCGACACGCGTGAAGGTGCGCCGGTTGGTGGCGGCACCGGTTGCGATGTCGTAGTCGTAGGCCCAGATCTCGCCGGTCCAGGTGTCGGCGAAATAAAAGGTGCGGTCGTCCGGGCTCCAGCACGGACCGTTCGAGCAGATGATGCCGGAATCTATTCTGGTAACCGAGAAATCCGGATCGAGCCGGTAGAGTCCGCCGGAGGGTCCCTCTTCCATCGTGTCCATTGAGCCGGCGAAGAAGCGGCCGCGCCGGTCGACCTTGCCGTCATTGAGCCGGTTCATCGGCCTGTCCGGCTCCGGATCGTGAATCGGCGTCACCTCGCCGGTGGCGAAATCAAGCAGATGGAAACCGCGCTGCAGCGATACCACCGCGCCACCTCCGTCCTTGCGCAATGCCATCGAACCGATCTTCATCGGCACGTCCCAGCAACGGATCTCGCTCCCGTCGGCGGTTGCCCGAAACACACGCCCGTCGAAACTGTCGATCCAGTAGAGGCGCTCCTGTTCAACGTCCCACAGCGGTCCCTCGCCCAGCGTGGTCTTCACGTCCACCACGACTTCGATCTTCATGCCGTCCTCCTCTGTTCGAACCTTGCAGAAACCGGTCAGAACGCGACCTGATCGCCGCCCTTCAATGACAGGATTTCGCGGGCCTCGTCGGGCGTTGCCACTTCCATGCCGAGGCCTTCGACGATCTTGCGGGCGAGCACCACCTGCTCGGCATTCGACTTGGCAAGCCTGCCCCTACCGGCCCAAAGACTGTCTTCGAGCCCAACGCGAATGTTGCCGCCAAGCGCTGCCGATTGTGCCGCGATGCGCAACTGGCTGGCGCCCGCACCCAGCACCGACCAGCGGAACTGGTCGCCGAACAGGCGATCGGCGGTGCGCTTCATATGGGCGACGTCTTCCGGGTGCGTGCCGATGCCGCCGAGCAGGCCGAACACCGACTGCACGAAGAACGGCGGCTTCACCAGCCCGCGATCGGCGAAATGGGAGAGGTTATAGAGATGGGCGATGTCGTAGCACTCGAACTCGAAGCGCGTCCCATTGTCGTAGCAGGTTGCCAGTATGTATTCGATGTCCTTGAACGAGTTGCGGAAGACCAGATCACGCGTCGCTTCCAGATGCGGCTTTTCCCAATCGAACTTGAACGTCTCGTATTTGTCGGCGAGGTGATAGAGCCCGAAATTGATCGAGCCCATGTTGAGCGAGGCGACCTCCGGCTTGAATTGGGCGGCGGGGCGCACACGCTCCTCCACCTTCATGTACGGACTGCCGCCGGTGGTGATGTTGATGGCGGCATTGGTGCCTTGCTTGACGCGCGGCAGGAAACGCGCGAACGCCTCTGGCGTCTGGTCGGGCTTGCCGGTCTGGGGGTCGCGGGCATGCAGATGCAGGATCGCCGCACCCGCCTCCGCCGCCGCGATCGCCTCGCGCGCGATCTGGTCCGGCGTGATCGGTAGATAAGGCGACATAGTCGGCGTGTGGATCGCCCCCGTCACCGCGCAGGTGATAATGACCTTGCCGCTGGGTTGCTGGGCGCCGGGCTTGCGGCTTGTTTGCGTCATTGTCCAAACTCCTGATCCGACTTTTTCTTGTGCGCCGCCAGCGCCATCAGCCGGCGGTCGCGCCAGACCTGCCGTTCGCCGAGTTCTTCCCGCGGCAGGCGCTTGCGGCGCTCGGCCTCGATCGTCTCCATGACCTCGCCGGCCCAGTCGACGCGGCGCAGCATCTGCGGGAAGATGTTGGAATAGATCGCCTGATAGCGCTCGACATAGTCGCGCACACCACCGGGTGCATTGAGGTCGACCGTCTCGAACGGACCCATGAACGACCAGCGCAGCGCCAGCCCGTCGCGCAGGCCAGTGTCGACGTCCTCGACGCTGGCATAGCCGTCGGCGACGAGCCGAAACGCCTCCTCCAACAGCGCGCCTTGCAAGCGGTTCATGATGAAGCCGTCGAGCTCGCGCTTCATCACCAGTGGCGCATGGCCCGCCTCGACAAGAAACGCGCGGGTCCTTTCCACCGTTTCGGCGGAGGTCCATGGCGCCGGCACCACCTCCGCTGCCGGGATGAGATAGGGCGGATTGATCGGGTGCACGACGAGGCAGCGATGGCGCCCCTCAAGATGATCGGTGAATCTCGACGGCAACAGCGCCGAGGTGGAACTGGCGATCACCGCCTGCGGACCGGAAAGTGCGTCGATGCGGGAGAACACGTCACGCTTCACCTCGAGGTTTTCCGGCGTGTTCTCCTGGACATGGACGGCATCGGCCAGGGCCTCGCCAAGCTCCTCCACAATGGTGATGCGGCCAAGCACGGTATCGACCGCCTGTCCCCGCAGCAGATCGTTGGCGGCAAGGTCGCCGAGCACCCCAGCGATATAGTCGCGCGCACCGCTGGCCGCGGCCGGCGCCTGGTCCCACATGCGCACATCATGGCCGGCACGAGCGAAGCTGATCGCCCACGCTCGCCCGATGAAGCCGCTTCCGACAATTGCTACCTTCGCCATGATCTCCCCCTCAGAGTGTCTCGACGTTGCCGTCGACGCCGAGCGACTGGCCGGAAATGTTGATGCCCGCATCGGAAAGCAGGAAGGCCACCATCGCCGCGACATCGTATGGACTGGTCATGCGGCGCAGCGAGATGTTCTGCAGATAGCGTTGTGTCATCTCCTCGTTTGAAACGCCGAGCTGCTTTGCCCGGTCGGCAATGACCTTGTCGATGCGCGGCCCTTCGATGATGCCGGGCAAGATGGCATTGACCCTGATCCCATGCGGTCCGAGTTCCTTGGCAAGGCTCTGGGTCAGGCCGACAACGCCGAACTTGGCAGCCGAGTACGGCGTGCGGAACGCGTAGCCATGGCGGCCGGCGGCCGAAGACATCGAGACGATCGAGCCGCCGCCCGCCGCCTTGATCAGCGGCACGGCACGGCGCGCGCACAGGAACTGGCCGGTCAGGCAGATATCTATGCAGCGCCGCCAGTCTGCCGGATCGATCTCATCGACCCCGCCGGTCGGCCCGGCAATGCCGGCATTGTTGATCAGGGCGTCGAGCCCGCCGAGCTTCTCCTTTATGGTCTCGAACAGCCGGTCGACATCGTCGTCGCGTGAAACGTCCGCTTTGACTGCGCCGGCGAGTGTGAGCCTCTCTGGAGCGGCGGCCAGCGCCTCGTCGGAAATGTCGCAGATCACGACACGCGCGCCGAGCCTCGACAGCGTCTCGGCAATGGCAAAGCCGATGCCGCCGGCGCCCGCCGTGACCAGCACGCGTTGGCCTTTGAGCCCGGTCAGGAATTCGTCCGCCGATGCCGGTGCGCTGGAGCTCATTATTCCATTCCTTTCATTGAATCCGCCTTTCGCGCAGCGCCATGACCGCAGCGAGCACCACCAACCCGAACAGGATCGCCCGCGTTGCATAAGGCAGCGTCGTGCCGGCGAGCAGCATCTGCAACGCCGTCAAAAGCAGCACGCCCCCCAGCATTCCGAGATAGTGGCCGCGCCCGCCGGTGATCAGCGCACCGCCGACGACGACTACGGCGATCGAGGGCAGCAGATAGTCGTCACCCATGCCGAGGCTGGCCTGGCCGGAAAAGCCGGTCAGCATGATGCCGACGAGCCCCGCGCAGACCGCCGACAGCACATAGACGAGGATGAGCGTGCGCCCGACCGCGATGCCGGAGAGCTGGGCCGCGCGCAGGCTGTTGCCGATGCCATAAACCCGGCGGCCAAAAGGGGTGCGGCCAAGCAGCAGCACGGCAAAGACGACGAAGGCGATCATGAACAGCACCACCGGCGTCACAACGAATACCTTCCCGGTCATGAACCAGCGCAGCATCGGCGAGGAGAAGCCGGCCGGCGTACCCTGCGAGTAAAGCAGCGCGACGCCTTGCAGAATGCCGTTGGTGGCCAGCGTCATCACGATCGGCGAAATGCCGAGGAAGACGATGCCAATGCCGTTGGCAAGACCGATCAGGCAAGCTGTGAGCAGCACCGCCGGCAGTGCATAGGCAAGCGCACCATCCGAGCCGTTGACCATGCCGGCAAGCAGGATGCCCGAGAGACCGATCGTCCACGGTACAGACAGGTCGAGCCCGCCGGTGAGGATTACGCTGCCTTGCCCAAGCGCCAGGACGGCGAGGAAGCTCGACAGCACGAAAAGCGAGTTCCAGTAGGTGACGTTGACGATGGCGCGTCCGAGCCAGATCTGGGTGACGATCACGACGACGGCCAGGCAGACATAGGCCGGCAGCGCATAACGCAGCGTCTCGGCATTGCGTATATGGAAGGCCGGCTGCGGCGCCTGCTGATCGTCGGTGCTGCCACGCGCGATCCATAGCCGCCGGTCGGTGCGATCGATCTGCGAGGGCAGCATTCCGGCGCGCCATGCGGCCGACCGCGCCCGCAGCGCACGCAGTTGGCGGGCGAGCACGGAGCCATGCGACAGCGAGCCGGCAAGCACGGCAAGGATCAGGATCGTGCCCTCGGCGATCGTCGAATAATAGGCCGAGACGTTGAGTACGAGCAGGATGTTGACGACCATCATCAGGATGTAGGCGCCAAAGACGGTGCCAACCGGCCCGCCTTGACCGCCGCCCAGCCTTGTACCGCCGACGACGACCGCCGCGAACATCGACAGCAACAACGGGTTACCGACGAGCGGATCGCCGCTGCCCGTCTGTGCGCTGATGAAGACGCCGGCGAGCCCGTAGCAGCCGCCGGCTATGACATAGACCAGGAAGCGCACGAGAACGACGCGCACGCCGACTGAAGCGGCCGCGTCCGGATCGCTGCCGACGGCATAAAGCGCCGTCCCGAAGCGTGTGCCTTTTAGCCAGAACCAGCCGAGCAGGACGACGCCGATGGCCACCAGCGGCATCGGTATCCAGCCGGCGATAGCATCACCGAGATAGAAGGCGCCAAGATCGGGCGAGACGAAGCCGCCCGGCTTGTCCATGACCAGCAGTGTTACCCCCTGCAGGATGAACATGGTCGACAGCGTGACGACGATTGGCTGCATGCGCAGGACGGCGATGAAGAAGCCGTTGAAGGCGCCGACCAGCATGCCGACCCCAATTCCGGCCAAGGTCCACAGCGCGACACTGGTGCCGGTCGCCATCGGATCCATACCTTTTGCCAGGACGACATTGACCAGCGAGATCACCGCGCCGGCGGACAGGTCGAAACCGCCGGACAGGATGACCACCGTCTGGCCGATCGCCGCCAGCGCCGAGGTGGCGCCGCCGCTGGAGAGAAACGAAATGTCGAAATAGGTGAGCCGCCCGGCACTGACCAGATCGACGATGAGCAGGAGCACCGCAAAGACGATCGCCGCGATGATCGCGCCGCTGTGCCGCGCGAGAAGCCGCGTCAATGTCGCGGCCGGTGCCGCGGCGGGCAAACTCGTCACGCTCATTCCGCCGCCTCCCGGACCAACTCGCCTTGCCCCAGCGCCGGTCGCATGATCGCGCCTTCCGTGATGTGGTTGCCGGCAAGCTCCGCCACCAGGCGACCGTCATAGAGGACGAGCACTCGGTCGCATTGATGGACCAGCTCGGGAATTTCGGTTGAATGCAGAAGGATCGAGCCGCCGGCCGCCACATAGTCGCGCATCATCACATAGAGCTCGTGCTTGGTGCCGACGTCGATGCCGCGGGTTGGGTCGAAGAGCAGCAGGATGCGGCTCTCGGCGACCAGCCATTTGGCGATGGCGATCTTCTGCTGGTTACCGCCCGAAAACGCCCCCGCCCTCGTCCACATGGCGCGGTGGTCGACCTCGACCGCCGAGAAGGCGGACTGGACGGCCCGCGCCTCCTCGTGCCTGCTGATCAGGCCAAATCGGGTAAAACGCGCGACGACCGGCAGCGATACGTTTTGCCGGCCCGAGAGCTTCAGGAACAGGCCTTCGGTCTTGCGGTCCTCCGGCACCAGCCCGATCGCCATGTTGGCCTTGAGCGCATCGGCGGGCGAGCCGAGCCACACTTCGCGCCCGTCGACCAGTATATGGCCGCGCTCGATCTCGGCCATGCCGAAGCAGGCGAGGAACAGGTCGAGCTGGCCCATGCCCTGAAGCCCGGCAATGCCGAGAATCTCGCCCTTGCGCAGGTCGAAACCGACGCCGTCGAGCTTCATGCCGGTCTTGAGATCGCGTACGCCGAGCACCGGCGGACCGAAGACCGCCTCGCTTTCGGGTTTCGGCGGAAAGGTCTGGGCGATGCTGCGACCGATGATCTTTTCGATCACTTCTCCATCCGGGACGTCGGCCACCGGCGCCGTCACGATGTGACGGCCGTTTCTGAGAATGGTCAGCGTGTCGCAGAAGGCCCGCACCTCTCGTATGCGGTGGGTGATGAACACGACCGTCGTGCCGGCGGCGTTAAGTCGCGCGATGATGCCGCCCAGCCACTCGACATCGCCGCCCGACAGCGTCGAGGTCGGTTCGTCGAGCAGGAGGATGCGCGGCTTGCGATAGAGCGCGCGCGCGATTTCGATCTTCTGGCGGACGGCGAGATCGAGGGTTGCGACCTCGGCGTCAAGATCGACCGAAAAGCCGAGATCTGAAATGTGCTGGCGCACCGCCCTGCGCGCGCTCGCCCGCCTGATCAGGCCGCTCGAGCCGACAGGCGCGTAGGGCAGCAGCATGTTGTCGAGAACGCTGAGATCGCGCACCAGCGTCATTTCCTGGAAGGCTGTCTGCACGCCTTTGGCGTGCGCGGCGCGCGGCGAACCGAGTGGCGCCGGTTCACCAAGAATGGTGATTTGCCCTTCGTCGGGCCGCACCAGTCCCGACAGCAGCTTGACGAGCGTCGACTTGCCGGCACCGTTTTCGCCGAGCAGCGCGTGCACGCTGCCCGAAACGATCTCAAAGGAGACGCCATCGAGGGCGACCGTCGCACCAAACGCCTTGCGGACGCCCTCTATGCCGACAGCTGTCGATTGCGCTGACATCATGATCCCAGTCCCGGCCTGCACGGGGTGCGTGGGAGGGCCTCCAAAGCACCCCACGCCCCATTCGGAGAGCCTTACTCCTCGGGCTGGCCGACAAGGGCGGCCGCGAGACCGATTTCAGGTGTCTGGTCGGAGAAGATCGAGGCGAACCAGCCGGGGTTGGAGACCAGCGACGGTTTGAAGGCGTTACAGCCAGCCTTCATCTCTGCCCAGGTGCCTTCGTTACAAAGCTTTATCGTGTCGTTGGTGACGACCGGCAGTGGCAGGATCGTCTTCTTGGCAACCTCCTTGCCGTCAAGTGCCTCGACTGCAAGCTTAAGGGCAAGCGCGCCGGAATAGGGCGGCGATGCATAGGAGATACGCGGCGCGCCGAGCGGCGCATAGGGAGAGGCTGCGCCCTCGACCTCCGTGCCCTCCGGCAGCATCTGGATGCGCCCGCCATTGGAGCCCTCGCCGGCGCAAGGCAGCAGTTCGCTGCTCTTCTTGCCGGCCTCGAGCTGCATGGAATTGGCGGTGAAGCAGCCGACCTGCATCCACAGCCCATTTATGTCGTCCCAGCTGCGCGTCGCCAATATCTTGGAAAGTTCGGTGCGGGCCACCGCCTGGCTCCACATACCGACAGCCTCGCCCACGATCTTGATGTCGGGATGCTTGGCAAACACCTCCTTTGCGGCCTTGGTGCGCAGATCGTCGACCGAGGTGCCGGGAACGCCGGTCACTGCGATGATGTTGCCCTTGCCATTGAGCTTCTTGACCAGCCACTCCGCCGTCACGCGGCCAGCCTCTTCCTGATCGATATGGACGTTGTAGGCGCAGGGCTCTGTGATCTCGGCATCGTAGGCAAACACCTTTACCCCCTTGTCGCAGGCGTTCTTCACCACCTGGTTGAGCGCTGTCGGCGAGATCGGGAAGATCACGATGGCTTCGGCACCTGCCTGCACCATCGCGTTGATCTGCTGGATCTGGCGCTGTGCGTTCGGCCCGGCCACCTGAACCTGGAGGTCGACCTTGTCGGCCATGCTCTTGTGCGACGCCATCGCCTTGACCATGTTGGCGGCCTCGGCCTGCCAATCATTGCCGATGAAGCTCATGCTGAGAAATATTTTGTGCTTTCCGGCCGCCTCGGCCGCCGACATCCCAAAGGCGCAAACAGCCATGCCGGCAAGCAGCGCGAGCCGCCGGGCTTTCGATCCGATACCCATTCGAAACTCCTCCCAATTCAGACGACCAAATGCCTCCCAAGGGCACGAAACGTGCTCCTTGTCATTCGACGCAGCTGACCGTATCATGATTTGATCAAAGATCAATGATGAAATGCTAATGGGTAAAAGCCGGATACGCCGGCGCTTGACGCGGCAATCCGAACCTTGCATTCCGGGCACAGGCGCCGGGTAGGACAAGAGCGTCGCCGTTTGGGGAAAGGTAGGCACAGATGGCTGGGGCGGCATTCAGGAAGCCGGGCGTCGAGATTACGCCGCTGTCCAGGGAAACCCTGCAGGACAGGGTCTACCGGCACGTCACCGAGTTGATCCTCGACGGCAGTATCGTTCCAGGTGAAATGGTGACGGTGCAGAGCCTCGCAGACGCTTTCGGCGTCAGCCCGATGCCGGTTCGCGAGGCACTGCGGCGTCTGAGCGCCGCCAACGCATTGATGGTGGTTTCTGGCCGTTCGATCGGTATCCCGGCATTAAGCCGCGCGCGACTCATCGATCTCAGGAACGTCAGGTTTGAGATCGAGGCGATCGCCGCCGCATGGGCGGCCGAGCGAATGGACGATCCCAGCGTGGCGCTGCTGCGCCAGCATCTGGACGCACTCGAACAGGCCAATGCCGCCGGCGACGTCAAGTCCTACCTCAGGGCCAACTACGCCTTTCATTTCTCCATCTATCGAGCCGCGGGTTCGGAAAACATGCTCAACATCATCGAGAACCTGTGGCTGCAGATCAGTCCCTATTTCAACATGCTGCACGATTCTGGAAACTATTCGACCGCCAACCAGCACCATCAGCAGATGTTTGCAGCGCTGCGAGACCGCAACGCGGAAGCTGTCCGGGCCGCGGTTCGCGCTGACATCGACGCGGCTTTCACAGTGCTGATCAAACTGCTGAAGTAACATTCAGGTCGCCATAAGCGACATGCCGCCTCCATTGCTGATCAGACTTCCAGTTCTTTTTCCGCCCACTCCGCGAACTCTTCCAACTTGTCGAGCAAGCTCTCGGCTTCGGGTAGTGATTTTGCCCTGATTCCGTATTGAGCTTCGTCCTTCTCATGGAGAATGCTCCGCAACCGGCTGGCCTGCGCTGCAGGAAGGCGATTTCCAAGCGCATCGCGCATGGTTTTCACCACGGCCGCATGATCCGCGCGGTTGATCGTTCCTGCAAATCGGGCAGTGAGCGCACGGCGTATGCTATTGCCGCATTCACGATCTGCGACATAGCCGGATTGCCGATGTTACCCGTTTCAGACATTGCACCTCCAAACGGGCAGCCTTCAAATATGAGCGGGCGATGCGCAATCGCTCCTCGCCAAAGCCTGTCTCGACTACTTTCGTCGCACCTCTTCTGGTCATGCCAACGCCTTCTGGCGAGTTTTTGTTGCGAGTTCGTCCGGGCGTGGACCCAAGACGAGCAGGGCATTTGCTTCGACGCCGCCCCACCAAGGGTCTCCCGTGCTCGACAGCCTCGCCACATCCTGCGGAGTGAGTCCCACCACCGAGGGATTGAAGCCAAGCTCTTCACCGTGGGTCACCAGTGCCTCACGGATCTCTTGGAGCGCGCTTTCTAGCTTTTCGGATGGCGTAACCACTGCGATGTCGAGATCGCTGTCTGGACGGTCCTCGCCCCTCGCCACGCTGCCGTAAATCCAGGCCGCGAGTACGTTCGGCCGAACTGCGGAGACCGCCTCAGTGACTAAAGCGCGAATGTTGGAATACCTAAGCGCCTCCTGCTCAAAGAGGGCTTCCAGTGATGTCGCCAGTGGATGGCGATCATTCAACCGATAAAGACGAGCCCTGCCCGTTCCCTCTGAAGATACGATGCCAATCCCCTCCAAGGTTGCGAGAGCAGACCACACGCTTGCCCTCGCAAGCCCGCTACGAGCCGCAAGCACGTCGACTGCCGGATATCAAATCCGATGTTTTGTTTTCTAAACAGATGTCCTGTTATCTGAGCCTTGGCGGCTGCTGCGCCGCAATCACGAATGTATCCGAAAGATGTTGATCGCCACGTTCATCCAGTCCATCGCAGGAGCAAGAGCAAGATGCCGCTCTATCTTATCCATTTCATTATCTTTTTTTTGCTTCAGTCCGTCCAATGCCCGGTCGGAAAGACTGAATATTTCGTCAGACGGCGCTTACTCAGACATAACCTATTTTACGATTGCGCCGCCGCGACCGAAAGCCATTTGGCCACATCACATCTCTCAATGCACACACAGTGCACACGAAAGCCAACGCAGGGCCAAATCATGAATCGTTAACCGGCAAGGACGGCTTGGCGGTAGGTCGGGTTCATGAGGTCTTTGAGGCGCTTACGCTTGAGCGAGTTTGAAGGCTCGCGACGGAGCATGTTGAGCACCCCGCGGCGGATCATGGCGAGGTTGCGCGCCGAATGGTCTTTACGGACGCGGCTCTCGTCTTTGCCGTGCGACAATCAAGGCAACACGCGCTCTCAACTTGATTGTCGCGCGGCACTGCGTCCCTTGCCCTGTTCGACGCAGATAAGCATGCGTGTCGAGTCGATGTCGTCGATCTTGAGTTGCGCGACTTCGGACACGCGCAGGCCCGCGCCATAGGCGACGCCAAGTGCCGCCTTGTACTTGATGCCTTGATGCTGGATGCGGCTTCGAGCAGCCGCGCCGCTTCCTCCACGCTCAGCACGTCGGGCAGCTTGCGCTGACACCTCATGATCACCAGCGCACGCGCCAGATCCCGACGCTTCAGCGTCACGAGGGACAGGAACGGCAGTGCCGAGACCGCGCCATTGATCGTCGCAGAGCCGACGCCGCTCTCATGCTGATGCAGCTGGAATCGACGGATGTCCTCAGCCGTCGCAGTGTCGGGCGAGCGGCCAAGGAACACAGCGAAGCGCCGGACGTGACGAACGTAGTCCTGCTGGGTATGGGAGCCCAGGCCACGCATGAGCATGTCGTGCTGCATGCGCTGGCGAAGCGGAGAGATTGGTGCATCGGTCGACAGGGTAGCCATGGCGAGTTCCTCTCGCGAAGGCAGAAGTTAAAGGTTCAAATCCTGTCGGGTGCAGCATTGCACAGTTCGCTTGCCGACAACTATTCCTGCTGGAATTGACAGGGCCAATCTTCAGGCCTCGTCAAGCCAGAAGGCAACTCGGTCCGGGCGTCTCCGCAAGCCATGTTGAGCTGCCACTGGGACAGACCCGCCGAATTGGAAAGATCGACGCCCTCGATACGGGTCAGAAAGAAAAAGGCGCGGTCAAAGTCTATCGGCGCGGTGAACGTCGCTCCTCGGAAGTCCGCCCGTGCGAGATTGGCAAACGAGAAGCGGCTGCCGCTGATATCGGCGTCATGGAACTGCGCACGCCCCAATTCTGCCTTTGTGAAATCAACATTGGTCAGATTGGCGCCCTGGAAATTCGAGCGCTGTATTTCCGCGCTCGCAAACACAGCGCCCTGCGCGTCCATACGGCTGAAGTCGGTCCTGTAGGCCTCGATTCTGTCGAACCGGGCGCCTTTGGCGGTCGAGTCGGCCAGGGAAGCACGCACAAGCGTTGCCTTCTCAAGATTTGCCGCAAGGAGATTGCTGTTCCTGAGGTCGGTCGAAGTGAAATCAACACCGAACAGGTTCGCCCCGCTCAGGTCTTGTCCTTCTAGGATGAGAAGCTTCTTGTCACACTCATGCCAATTGACGCCAGGCGTCGCGGCTGCGTCGCAATTGTGAGCAGCAGTGGCGTTCTGCCAAGCAAACACAGTGCAAACCGCTAGAACCAAGCCGGATGCGCCGTAAGCTCTGGTTCGCCTCAAAGTCATTGTTGCTGGACCTCTGCTACTCGCCGACACTCAACCTTACCACATCTGCTGACACTCGAGCCACCGTGACCACCGCCGTCACAGTTAGCGCATTTCTCATATTCAAGCTTTGATGTTGATCAACCGATCAACCCGCGCGTAGGGCGCGATTTGCGAGCGCCTCCCCATATCATCGGAGGCCAGCAGAGATTCATTTGTCACCGGCCAGGCGCATCATTCCGTAGGTATGCTTGACTAAGCCGAGGAGAGCGGTCGTTCAGGCTGGCGAAGTCCCTCCGCTCTGGACGTTTGTCTCGCTAATTGGGAGCCTGCTCGGATGCTGACCGCCACCGCCGCCGTCCGCTGCCGACAAGCGTGAATCCGCTCGGTTCCGCACCGATCGGTACTTCCCGACGGCGAGGTTGACCCGGCACGGGGTGCTCGTCGCATATCCTAATTCCGCTGTCGCATGAATCCCACGACTTCGCTTAGCGAAGCCGAAGTTGATCTCTGCCATCTCCCAGCTCGAAGCATCAACCCCGCATATTTGTGTCGTAAGCTGACGTGCCGCGAATACGCCTTTTTCGGTTGGCGGGCTTTATGGCGGACGCGCAATCTATTCTTGTATTTTTATCAACGTAAACAATGTCGTATGGCGGAGAGGGAGGGATTCGAACACCGCGCTTGGAAAAGGGTCCCTCTCGCGTGCAGGCCGCTTACTCTGGGCGGCAGAGTGCCCTTCCGCGCTTCGCCAAACCTGCCGTGGGAAATGCCTTGCCGTTTTTTCCGGCGGGGCTTTGATCAGATCGTGACTATTAGTGATTTATGCTGGAACTGGTTGCGGAGGTTAGAGTCGGACCTATTTGCGCCGATTAAGAAGTCCCGTCAGCAAACGAACTCGGTTACAGCACTGTATCGGCGGTATCCCTCTACCGACTCGAACCGCGACCGTTTCTTAGTCGCGCCTACCGTTTTGCACGCCCTCCTCTGCCCAGCCGTGGCGGAAGGTTGAACCAGTTGGGCGACTGCTAGGTTCCGGACTGGAGGTAAGGTCGCTCGCTGAAAGCACGGCAGGTGGCATGCGGCACATGCGCGACAACGGCGGCGGAGGGTTTGAGAGGGCCGGAGCCCCGACAGCTTTCGGCAGTTCGAACGATATAGTCGAACTGCCGAAATCGGGGCGCAAAGCTGCCATTAAGCACAAAGATAACAAATAGCATCGGCGATCGGCTGAAGCCGCTCCTTCTCAGTCTGCTGGCGAACCGCGTAACCGGGGCAGATTTCCGGGCGAAGGGGTTTGCAGGCGAGCGCGTTCGTGATTCACCCTATGCGTGACGCTACCACCGACTGATTCGTTTGAAGGCTGTCGCTCGCGGAACTCCGCGGGTTGGTTACTGCGCTGATCGGCGAAGTGCGCGGTCCAAACATGTTCGAAGTGGTCGATCGCAGGGCCGCGTCGCACGGTGCAGAAGGCCATGCATCGTTGATTATGCGCAAACTGCTATCGCGCGCCTAGTCGGAACTCACGCATCGAACAGTACATCACGTCTTCCGTCCCCAGCGCACCGGCGGCCTCCCCGCTCGCAATCCAAATAGACGTCTTTCAGCTGTTTGATTGGCATGTCAGCGTGAGCGAACGCAAGGTCCTGAGCGTCAGAAGCCGACAATGAAGCCGGACTGATTGCGATCAGCACGGTGCCGAGCGTCACAGGCGCGAGGGACTTAACAACTGACATGATCATTTTGAGATCCTCCCCAGCTCCCGTCGGTCAACATTCAGTCCTTGGGGTCGCAGGTGTAGTGCCGTTCGAAGGTCCCGTCCGCGCGCCGCTGCTTGTCGAAGCCGATGTAAGGCTCGATCGCGCGCTCGTGGACCAGCCAAAGGGGATCTCGGCCGAGGTGTAGCCACTGCCGGCGGCCAACCGTTTCGGGATCGAGGCCGAAGCGATCCTGGTGCGCTCGATCGTCGTGCCGGCCGCGCCTGCCTCCGCATGACGGATGGCGCGGCTTCGCAAATCGCACATGATTTCGTCACGTGAGATGCCGATGTCGCCAAGGACGTCATCGGGTAAACGGCTCAACTGGTCCGTTGCCGACAAGAGAGCTTTTCGCTCGGCGCGGAGGCGTAACCACCTGCGAAATGGACCAATGGCGGCAGCATGAATCATAACCATGATCAGATCGTCCCTTCATTGATCTGAATTGACCGGTACGGAACGGCGCGAACGGCACTCCGGGCGAGAGCGTCAGCCGTCCGCGAGGCAAATTAGGCGTAGTGGTCGATGGATTGGTTTTGCCGCGGCGTGCCCATACGGCGGGCGGTGGCTGGCCCCGGGCCACGCATGTAATAAAGCTCCGGGCGGTAGCGCGGCGCGACGAATTTGCGAAACCCCGCAGCAAGTTTTGTGACGGGAGCCAAGAATTTCATGACTGTTCCCTTTCCCTTCGCCGGCTTTCACACGAGCCGGCGGGCCTGACGTTGCAACAAGGATATGACAGTCGAACCAAGCTCGGCTGTGGGAATTCCCACACCGGGGAAAACATTGGCGAAATCCGCTCCCAGTTTGCATCCCGGAAAGCGGGGCCTGCGGCCATCAAATTTCCTTGGATAGGGAGTAAGGTGAAGTACACTTGATTGAACAAGAGACCGTTGTGACAGGCTCTCTGGCCTTCATCTCAAGACTTTGCGATGCCGACCTCGCCGCGCTGACCAAACGGTGGCACGAGCGCAGCTATCGACACAACGAGCTAATCATTTCCCACGGCGACACTGGTCGCGATGTCTTCTTCCTGCTGGAAGGACGGGCTCGCGTGACACTGGTTTCAGCGGACGGCAGGGAGATAGCGTATCGCGATGTCGAACCGGGCGACATTTTCGGGGAGCTCGGAGGCATTGACGGGATTGCACGCTCTGCCAGCGTAGTCGCGCTGGAGGCAACCCGCGCTGCACGGCTGTCCGGCACAGCATTCCGGGATATCGTGATGACCCACCCGACTTTTGCCTGGATGCTGCTTGAGCATCTGTCTGCCCAGCTCCGGCGCATGACCGAGCGGGTATTCGAATACAGCACTCTGGTCGTGCGAAAACGGCTGATCGTCGAGCTCCTGCATCGGGCGGAGAAAGCCGCACTCGTGGACGGCGAGGTGTCCATAAGCCCGGCACCGACGCATTCCGAGCTGGCGGCAACGATGAGCACGCACAGGGAAGCGGTCTCGCGCGAAATGAGCGACCTCGCCAAGAGAGGCCTGATCGAAAAGCGCGGCAGCAGGTTATTGCTGCATGACGTCTCGGCACTACGGGCGCTGGTCGACAAGAAGGAATAGCGAAGGCTGTCGCTGCGGCGGGGGGCACCGCACGTTTCATGCTCCTCGGCCGCAAGTGATTATTCCTTCCGGCAAACCGGGCAACCTAGCGTGCCAGCGCGCGGGTCGGGCTTTGATCGCTTCACCCCTTGCAAGAATCATGACTCGGCTTCTTGATGCGGGCACGGCGTTATCCCCAGCCTGCTTGCAGACTTACAAGGGCGGATCGAAGGGTGAAGCCGCATGGACGTTAAATACCAGATCTTCGTCAGCTCGACCTACGCCGATTTGGTGGACGAAAGACGGTCGGTCATCGAGTCCGTTCTTAACCTCGGGCATATTCCTGTGGGATGGAGGCATTCCAAGCCAGCGACGACACTCAATGGGATTACATCAAGCGGCGCATCGATGACAGCGACTACTACGTACTCATCGTAGCAGAGCGGTACGGCTCAGAGTTGAAGGGTAAGAACTACACCCAGAGGAGTACGAGTACGCCGTCGCCCAAGGCGTGTCTACCGGTGGCGTTTTTGCTCGAAGGCGGTGCTCGCAAGACGTGGGCCGCGGAAAAGGTCGAGTTCGATAAAAAGGCCAAACTCGAGAGATTCCGAAAGCTATATGAAAAGAAGCTCGTCAATATTGGCGCAACAAGGACGATTTGGCGGGTAAGGTTGCGATGGCTATTAGACGTTATGACCGTGGTCTGAGCGGCCGCCCGCCCTTAGTCTTTGCAGCTGTTAAGCAAACGGGGGTTGCTCGGGAGTGCCGAGCCGAGCCCCAAGCGAAGAAAGGACGAGCCATGGAGCAAGATAACGTTTTTTACGTCGGTGTCGATGTGTCGAAAGCCAAGCATGCTGTCGCGATTGCCGAGGGCGGACGCGGTGGAGAGGTCCGGTATTTCTGCGAGGCGTTCCCCGCGCGCCGTCACGGAACGTCGTAGCCGTGAAGCCGAACCGTGCCGGTCCCGTCATCATGAACAAGCGTCACCTCGCCAGTCATCGTGATCGTGTCGCGTTCGGACAGTTTCGCCATCGGCATCGCCCTCGCAAAGGCCGCCGCTGAACTGGACGTGGAAAGCGCCATCATCGACGGTGAGATCGTCGTATTGAACGAGACTGGCCTGTCTGACTTCGGAGCCTTGCGGAAAGCCATCACCCGACGCCAGCACGACCTCTATTCGTCGCCTTCGATCTTCTGCATCTCAATGGTCACGACCTGCGCGACATGGCGCTGGAGGACCGCCGCGAGATCCTTGCCGAGATGATCCCGGACGGTGGCCGTATCCAATTCAGCCAGGCGCTTCCCGGCGAGGCTAAGGCGATCTTCCCACCTGATAGACCAGGCGGGGCTCGAAGGCATGGTGTCGAGGCGCAAGGACAGCAAATACCGGAGCGGCAATTCGACGGCTTGGCTCAAGACCAAAGGCTTACAGCATCGATGAATACGAGTTGCTCGGCGTCGAGCGTGAACCCGGAAAGCCGGCTTTCGCCCTAATGGCCGAGCGTGGCACAGGCCGCTATGTCGGGAGCGACTTTATCACCTTGAACCGGGAGATGCGGGAACGCCTCTGGGAGCGCGTACAGGAGCATTCTGGGCCCG
The DNA here is from genome assembly GCF_040321995.1 of Mesorhizobium sp. M0207. Taxonomy (NCBI): domain Bacteria; kingdom Pseudomonadati; phylum Pseudomonadota; class Alphaproteobacteria; order Hyphomicrobiales; family Phyllobacteriaceae; genus Mesorhizobium; species Mesorhizobium sp. M0207. The sequence goes on along the minus strand of NZ_JAMYSQ010000011.1, from coordinate 135,966 downwards.
CGCCAAATGATCGGCTAATGCTCATGGACAAGGCCGCCTATCTGGACTTCGTGGTCGAGGTCATCCGCCGATCAACCATATCTCGTGCCGACATGTCAGCCCTGTAATCTTGTCGTTCCCAGGTTTGGCCTCGTCCAGCATGGCATGCCCGCTCTTCTGTGTGTATCGAGGGCATTGAGCGGCGTGATGATCAGCAAGACAAGTTCAGTTGCCGCGCTGTCGTAGTGTGGCGTGCAAATACTTGAGCACTGCGATTTGGAATTCCCAAGCCAGGCAATTTACGAAAAGCTCGGTCCTCTTGCAATATCGCACGCGATATCCAATATGCCTGCATGAGACTGCTTCTTGACACGGCAGCAATGGTGGCGGCGATCCGAAGCGATGCCGGCGCCTCGCGCCAACTGTTGGTGGCGGCTTTGGAACGCCGGCTGACGCTCATCGCTTCGGTGCCGTTGATGATCGAGTACCAGGCGGTCATGACAAGGCCTGAGCACCTTGAGGCTTCCGGCCGGTCGGCCGAGGATGTGAATGCGTTGCTAGATGCCGTGGCGGCCGTCGCCGAGCCGGTTCGCCTTGTCTTCCTCTGGCGACCCGCCGTGCGCGACCCGGACGACGACATGGTGCTGGAAGCTGCGGTAAACGGAGGGGCGGATGCTATAGTGACGTTCAACCTACGCGACTTCGGCAAGGTGGCCGAGCGCTTCGGTATCATGGTCGTGTCGCCGGGCGAGGCGCTGAAACGATTGGAGAAAAAGACATGAGGAGAAGCAATTTCGCACTGCGGCTTCAGCTCTCGCTTTTGGATGAGGCGCGCAAGGTGGCGGAGAGCGAAGGCGTGCCGCTCAACCAGTTCATTAACGTGGCAGTCGCTGAAAAGCTTTCGGCGCTGCGCACGGAAAGTTACTTTCAGGAACGCGCCGCCCGTGCCGACCTTCCCAAGGCGCTGCATATCCTGAAACGGGCCGGCAAAGGGAAGGCGCCGATCAAGGGCGACGAATTGCCGGAGTAATGTACCCCGAGGGGTAGAGCGGTACCGCTCGTACCGGAGTTTGCCTGCGTCCAAAGCGGCCGCCGGGCCGAAGACTGCCGGTCAAGGCTGGCGCAGCACGCGCCACAGCGATGCGGCTCTGGCCTTGACGGGCTGACTTCGGTCCGGCGTTCTCTCGACAAGCAGGCAGTTCCCTCGTCGAACATGATTTCCTTATCGGGAAAAGCCTGGACGAACTCTCTCCGACGCTGCTTCCACTTCGGCAACGGGCGAACCCGCTTGAAGATAGGCGAATACCCGAAACCAGAACCGGTACTCCCGTATCCGCCCATTGCAATACGCCGACACGGCGCACCAGGCGATTGCGGTTGCGGCTGTCTTTCCCCACAGGGCTGTCGCTGCCTCTGCAGCTTCAGGCACGGTCCGTTTCTGCACGGCGGCATCGCGGTTGAAGGCATCCAACAGATTGGGATCGCTCACCGCCCGATGGTGAGACGTGCCCGCCACAAGATACGGTCGTCATCAGCTGCGAACATCCTTCGGCCGAGCAACGGCAGGCAATGACGGTGCGCCGGCTGAAACGAATTTACTATGTCCGCAGCGTCGAATATTACGCCGCCCCGCGCCGTAGCGACCGAGCACTGAAAAAAGCTACACGATAGCGTAATGGTGGATACGCGATTGGAGCTACACATATGACCTTGAACATCCGAAACGACGAGGCTGACAAATTGGCGCGGGAGCTTGCCCGCCTCGACCGCACCAATATCACCGAAGCGGTGATATCCGCTCTCCGTGAGACAATCCGAAACCGGATGCAAAAGGAGCGGCCGCGCGAGACCGCACAGAAGATTCTGGCAAAACATGGCCTGTCTTTCCAACCTGATCGAAAGCCGGTCCCACAAGAAGCCTATCACGACCTGGATCACGATCTGCAGGGCGACGAATAATGTTCGTGGATGCCTGTGCCATCGTGTCGATGATGGCTGGCGAGGACACGGCCGATAGCTATGAAGCCGCCTTGCTGGAAGCGCCCTCCCCCTTCACATCGACGCTCGCCGCGTGGGAGGCGATTATTGTTCTATCCCGGCCGGACCAGCTGAATTGCCCGTACAGCGCCGCCGAGGCGGTCGTGGTCAAATGGCTGGAAGCAGAAGAATCGCGCTTCGCGAGCCAGGATCGCCGCTGCGAGTACTGTCCTATGCCGTCGCGGTTGCCGAAAAACACGGAATTGGCAACGCTACCTCAGCAATTTCGATTGCTTTCACTACGCCTATGCCATGACAATGCGCGCGCCGCTGCTGACGCTCGACGGGCTTTTGCGCGAAACCGAAGTGAAGATCCTGCCACAAAGCACAACGGCCCTTTCCGCGGAAAAAAAGCCATAGCCGGAACGCGCCCCCAGAGCGCGCTGTGTGTATTGGCGATCTGCTGCCGCCGGGCGTGCTCAACATCGTCAACGGCTTTGGTCTCGAGGCGGGCAAGCCACTCGCGTCGTCGCCGCGCATTGCCAAGATCGCCTTTACCGGCGAGACCACGACGGGCCGGCTGATCATGCAATATGCCAGCCAGAACCTTATCCCCGTAACACTGGAATTGGGCGGCAAATCGCCAAACATCTTCTTCAAGGATGTTGTCGCCGAGGACGACGATTTCTTCGACAAGGCGATCGAAGGCTTCGTCATGTTTGCGCTAAACCAGGGCGAGGTCTGTACCTGCCCGAGCCGCGCGCTCATCCATGAATCGATCTACGATACGTTCATGGAACGCGCGCTGAAGCGCGTCGAGGCGATCGTACAGGGCGATCCGCTCGATCCGGCGACGATGATTGGCGCTCAGGCCTCGTCCGAGCAGTTGAGAAGATGACTGGAAACCGGATTAGACTATGCATGCAAAAAAGTTACGGCGACGCCGGAAGCCCCTGAACTGATCGCGGAAATTGTTGCCGAGCACGGACCAGTGCTGTTCCACCAATCCGGCGGCTGCTGCGACGGGTCTTCGCCGATGTGCTATCCGCGTGCTGGCTTCATCGTCGGCGATCAGGATGTGTTGCTCGGCCACATCGGCGACGCGCCCTTCTATATCGGGGCTTCGCAATTCGAGGTCTGGAAGCACACCGACCTCATCATCGACGTAGTGCCTGGCCGCGGCGGCATGTTCTGCCTCGATAACGGACGGGAGAAGCGATTCCTGACACGGTCGAAGATCTGCGCTGTTCAGATCGGGACGTAGCCTTCCCATCCGACTGCAGCCGATGCTCAGACCGCTACCGAACGCCCGCCTTGCCGGTTTCGAAATATTTGTCGAACTTTGTCGCGATGCTCCTGACAAAGGGCCGGCTTTCCGCAGGCACGACGAAGCGGTCACCATCAAGTTCAAGCAACCGCGCAGGATCTTGGAGGGCCGTGGAACTCGCTCGGACGAGAAGTCTTTGGCCGGCTGCGCACCGATATTCTTCCTTGGCGCATCGAGGGCGATGTCCTAGAGGTTGTCGGCAATACACCGGTTTTCGGCGGCGAAAAGGCGATCACTTACGCCGATGCCGCTCTGGTCCTTCGCGCTTTGTGCGTGAAGCGGCTCCGGAGCGGCGACGTCGGCAACTAACACGTGACGCTGCGTAGGTTCCCGTCAAAGCCGGAGGAGCCGGGCACAAGGGCAGCTCGGCTCCGTATCATCCACCCAGTATGCGTCACGATTTGCCCTGATCGCCTCTATTTGCCGCGCCCGACAAAGCGCTTCAGTCGACCTCACCTCGTCCCCTTCGGCAAGACGTGGCGAGCGTCTGCGCGGCCGGCGAATTCATCCAACCCGACCCGCTTGCTGACACTGAAGAAGCAGGGCCAGGTGCCGAAGCGCATGATCCCCGACAAGCCTCGGCTCCTATGGAGCAGCGCGACCCTCCGGCTGCCCGCAACGATCTGGAGCGAGGCCAGCGCGAGCCCGCTGCCGAAAACCACGCCGAACGGCCCCGGGATCGGCGTCAGCGCCGGAATGGCCAGAAATAGGATTGTGAAGCCGATGCCGGTTTGGCGAAACGGGCCTCTCGCCAGGGCGGTTGGAACTCGAAATCACGGAAGGGGTTCTGATCCGCGACCCGACTACTGCGTTGTTCTTCGTCGGCTAAAGTCGTTTGGTGTCAAGATTGCCATGGATGATTTTGGGACGGGGTATGCTTCACTCGCGTCTGGCGCAGAAGTCTGCGGCGCAGGCGAGCGTGCGGGCGTGCAATCAATCGTTCGTCAGATATTTCATCCGCTACTTGGAGACGCGGCGCTCAGCGATGGCGTGGCGTCCGCATCGCTGATATTGTCTCGCCAGACTGTAGGACGGCAGCATACGATGAATAGCGACCCCGAGAATCCCGAGTCCGTTGAACAACTACTCGACGTACCGGACCTCGCCAATGCTTTGGAAAACGAACAGTTCAGAAAATTTCTCGATCAAGTGCCGATTGCGATCGCAGTGTCGGACTTGCGAGGCGACGAACGTGTGGTCTACGCCAATCCCGAATTCGAGAAGCTGTCGGGTGTAAAGGCGGAAGAGCTTGCTCGGGAGGATTGGGCGGTCCTTTCCGCCAGCGGTCTCAATGAGCCGGCGGACCAGTCGCTGACCGAGGCGCTCGCGGACGAGACAGATTTCGTCGGGACGTTTCGGCTTCACCGCGGCGAGGATGAGCCCGCTATCGTGGACGTCTATTCGAATCTCATTCAGGAAGACAATGGCAAAGTCTGTTTTCGCCTCGTTGCCCTTGTCGACGTTTCGGCCCACAGCGAGACTGACACCCGCCAGACCGAGGAGCGTATCCGTGAAAAAGACGTTCAGCTGCGCGAACTACAGCACAGGGTAAAGAACAATTTGCAAATGATTACCGCCCTGATCCGAATGGAAGCTCGAAATGCGGTAGAGCCTGACCAAAAGCGTTTCGACCGCCTGGCAGGCCGCGTCAATGCCCTCGCGATGCTCTACCAAGCACTTTCCGGCGGCGAACCAAAGGACGAGGTCGATCTCGGCGTCTATCTCGGTCAGATCGCCTCGGCAGTCATGACGTCGCATGCTACCGAAGGTATCCGGCTTGATATGAGCGTGGACTCGTACCCGGTTTCGATCAATGTCGCCATGCCGGCGGGACTGGTTGTGAATGAACTGCTGACCAATGCACTGAAGCATGCTTTTCAAGGACGCGAAGGCGGCACGATCACTCTGCACAGCACCGTTGAAGGTGACGGGTGTCGTGTGGTCGTTGCCGATGACGGCATCGGCCTGCCAGCAGGCGAGACATGGCCCAGGCATGGCAAGCTCGGTGCGCTAATCGCGCGCTCGCTTATCGAAAACGCCAATGCGCAATTCCATGTGAGCTCCAGCCCGAATGAGGGCACGAAGGTAACTATCCTGTTCAGGCGGTCCGCCGCCGCCGCTCCGTAGATCGGACCTTGTCCAGACGAACCGCGCTGGTGGCTGGAGAGCGAATTCCAAGACTCTTGCCCGCAGATTTCGACGCGCCTTCTTCGATCGCTGACGGCCGCTAACGTCAGGGGAGCGGGTCCTTCAGCTTGCGGTTTTTGCCTTCGCGGTGAGAGCCGTTCCGCGGCAGCCCTGTTGGATCAGACAGCTTGTGGAGGAGCTTTCGCGTCATTTATTCAGAGCCAGCGCGCCCGTCGACAAGGTCAGTTTCGAGCGCCTGCTGAGTGGTTCGAACGTTCTCAACTATCAGCTTTATTCGGACTCAGCCCGTAGTGTCGTCTGGGGCTCTTACTTCTGGGGTTCCCGGCTGGTGCGCCGGCATTTGAGTTGACGTTGAACGCATTTGGAACCGGCGGAGGGGCCGCAACCATATACGGCGCAGTCCTTGGCAGCCAACCAACGGCGCCCCTGGAAGCTATCTCTCGGCTTTCTCCGGTAGCAATGTCGAATTTCGCTACCGGTATACTTCTTCCAGTTCGTGCAGCACGGGAACGGGCGCGATCTCGCGGCCAAGCTTTAGCGTAACGGCTATCGTACCGGCCAACTGCCTGGTCGCCATGCAGAACATCGATTTTGGATCTGTGGGAACGCTAGGCGCAAATGTCGACGCGACGGGGCAGGTGTCGGTCACGTGCACGCCGGCTACCGCCTGTACTGTCTCCTTGAATGGAGGCACCACCGGCTCCACGCCAACAGCGCGCAAAATGTCGAAAGGCGCGGAAACAGTCACCTATGGCCTATTTAAGGATGTCGCGCGGTTGCAGCCATGGGGTGATGCATCGACCCCGGGAAGCACGGTGCCGGGGACCGGAGACGGTGCGACCCAAAACCTGACCGTCTATGGACGGGTGCCGCCGCAGGCGACACACTGTGGTGGTGACGATCACTTACTGAACATGCCCGGTACCATGTCTTGCGAAATGACCCAAGACGACCCTGTCGGCGCCTCAACGTGCCGAATCTATGGACGGGTGTGCGTGGTGGATAGCCCCGCAGCGCTGCGATCCTGACCAAGAGAAGCCCGCCACCTTGCGGGTGACGGGCCGGCCGCGAGGCCAGGAGAGTGTTGTCAAAGCCTCACGGCCGATTCGACGCTCCCGTTAACGCCGCACTCTCCTCAGCGGCGCGCGATCAGCATGCAAAGCTGACGCAGATCGCTGTCATACGTGCCTTCGCTGCTGAGCACGTCGGCGCAGCGCTTCTTCATGCGAATCAGCTGGCTGCTGGACAGCTGAGCAACAACGCTCGGCGGGGTGCCGGGCGTCCCTGGCGTTCCAGGTGTCCCCGGCGTTCCGGGAGTCCCAGGGGTGCCGGGAACGGCACCGCCACCAACGCCAACGCCGACACCACCCGTGCCACCAACGTTGGCGCCGACCCCCGCTGTAACGCCGCCCGCGCCACCTACATTTGCGCCTGCGCCGGCAGTGACACCACTCCTGCCGCCTATATTAGCGCCTGCCCCAGCGGTCACGCCGTTCGTGCCACCTATGTTGGCGCCAGCACCGGCAGTGACACCACTCCTGCCGCCAATATTAGCGCCGGCACCGGCGGTAATGCCCCTGCTGCCGCCTATGTTAGCACCAGCGCCGGCATTCACTCCGCCGCGCCCACCGATCGAGGCGCCGGCTCCCGCTCTGATGCCGCCACTACCGCCGATCGAAGCGCCGAGACCAGCGTTGATGCCGCCTGGGCCGCCAATTGATGCGCCGGCACCGACGTTAATTCCCGCCGCACTGGAAGGAAATGATAGAGATAAAACAAGTGCACCACCGGCTAAAGCTGTGGCGAAACTCTTGACGAAATTTGCCATGACACTCTCCTTTGATACTTGCCTCATAGTAGCAGTTTCAATGCCCGCTACTTCAGCGATAACGAGCTCAGAGAGTTAGTGGATTGCTAACCCGGAACTATCTTTAAGATTGTCACTTACGATTAGAAAAATATTCTGAAACAATTTGAAATGAATGGAGCGAGTACATTCTCGGCCCAGGCTCTTTCGTATTCGGCGATGAAGTTCACATGAGGGGTGTCACGCGCAGAGGCGCAAGTGTCGAGAACGGCGGGCACAATCGACCTCCTTACGAAGAGGATAACAGTGCCACGCGGCTTCCTACTCCAGAACGAGCACGCCCTCCTCCTTGGCGGCCTCCTGCAGGACTGCACCGCCAGCGTCCACTTCGGTCCCCTCTTGGCCCACTTCATGAGTTCCTCGGCGGCACCCTCGACATGGCTAACCCCGTACCGGATGCCAGGTCCGTCGGTCCTGACGTACACCGGAGGGGAGAACCAATGGGTTGCCATGGGGGGAACTTAGAGCGGCACAGGCCTGCCGACCAACGCAGGTTATAGGGAACGATGTAGGCCCTCGCGGGTTTAGAACTCGCAGCGCTCGGTTCTTCTCTTGGATGTGCAGCGCTGTTGGGGCCCGTCGCCTTTCTCATGGGCGACGGGCCTCTTGGTTAGAACAGTCCGCTGGTTGCCATTGGGGGGAGTAACGCCCCCTCCTCTTTTGCAGCAGCCGGGAATGCCTTACCAGCCACTTGAGGTGACACCTTATCGGCCAGCGCGGCCGTGCAGATACGTACCGCAACGTTCCACCGATGTCCCCGGTTAGTCCACTTCATGAGTTCCTCGGCCGCACCCTCGACGCGGCTGATCGCGACGCGGACACCTGGGTGGTCGGTCCTGACGTAGACCGGAGGGGAGAACCAATGGCGAGACATAGAGGAAACTTAAAGCGGAACCAGCCTGCCGATCAACCCAGGTTGTAAGGGAACGATGTAGGCCCCTCGCGGGTTTAGGGGTTGCAGCGGGATTCTTCGTGATGTGCAGCCGCTGTTCGGGTCCGTCGCCTTTCTCACGGGCGGCGGACTCCTTTCGCGAAGGCGGTGTTGGCCAGAGAACGTTTACCGCAGTTCAAATTAGCTAGTTGTCATTGGGAGAGTAATGTCCCCTCCTCCATGGCAGCGGCCAGGAACGCCTTGCAGCACTCCTCAGGCTCCATCTCGTCGAATATCACGGCGTGGCAAACGCGCAACTGCCGTCCCAGCAAGGGCCACGCTTGGTCCACTTCATCAGCTCCTCGCCGGCTGTCTCGGCGTTGTTGACGTTGCGGATTTCCCCTGGACGCCCGGTCTTGACGGGGACCGGAGGGTTGAACCAGTGGCGAGCCATGAGAACTCCTATTCAGGAAAGATCATGCCCTCCTCCTTGGCAGCTTCCTCGAACGCGTCACGGGCCTGCTGTGGAGACACCTTGCCGCTGATGGCATCATACAGGCGCGCTCCGCCTTTTGCCACTTACCACGCTTGGTCCACAAGACGAGTTCCTCGGCCGCAGCCTGAACGTGGTGGACCCGTAGCGGAAGCCGTCATGCTCCGTCTTGACGTACACCGGAGGTGAGAACCAAAGGATTGCCATAGGCGGAACCTAGGGACGGACTTGCTATGCGGCCAGCTTCCGGTCGGGAGTATTGGTTCTGACGTGGGGGCAACCAGGGAGAGCCATGCGGCTATTCCCGAAGATCGAACGCGACGAACAGGCCAAAGGCTGGTGCAACATCAACAATAAGAGCGACCAGCTCGCAGTCACTTACCACCAGATGTGGCCCGTCGCGGCGCACCGCCGCAATAGTGTCATTGACGGAGACGATTTGGCCCCGACGGGCTTGTAAGATCAGCTCTTCAACAAGCTCGTGGGCAGTCATTTTGCTGGGTCGGCAGTTCGTCCAAATGTTCATACCAGGCCTCCCACCTCAGCGAGAACCCAAGCCGCTATTCTGTAGGTCCCACAAAAAAATCAATGTTCCGATCGTACGAAGTAAAGGGGCGGAACGTTTGGCAGAATTTCTGAGCGGGGATCGGATAACTGGCTCGCGCGAAGAGCCCCCGACCTGCTAATCAGGGAAAGAGCCTGCCCTCCTCCTTTGCTGCCTCCTCGAACGCGTCACCGGGCCTGCTGTGGGGACACCTTGCCTCTTATGGCATCCACACAGGCGCGCTCCCGCGCTCGGTCCTCGTTTTGCTGGTTTATTTGGCCTGATGAATGCTCGAAACCGCCAGCTTGCCGGCCTTGATCGAGTAGGTGACAACGACCTTTTCACCGACCTTGAGCGTCTCGGCCTCGATCCCTTCCGGCAAGATGAACGTCTTGCCGTCGGACAGCGTGATCGAGTCGCCACTCTTGTCGACGCTTGCGATCGTGCCGGTGGTTGCCTTGGCGAAGGCACCGGTCGAGGATGCAAGGGCCAGTACCATTGCGGTTGCGATAACTGATTTTTTCATGTTCGTTTTTCCCGTTTGGTTTCGTTGCGATGCCGAAAGGGCCCGTTAGGCCCTGAGCGGCAACGGTGACGATCCGGAGCGGTAGGGCTTGCCGGATCATTTCTCTCATTCGAGAGAAGATGGATCGAACTTAGGCGGCGGAGTTTGCGACAGGATGGCCGCTACTTTACAAATAGGTAAGCCCGCCGCTGCGCACCCCTGAGGTCAAGCCCGAGGGCAGCCCTTTGCGCGACATCCCTCTATCTCTTTGTTTTGACGCAATTCCGGACGGAAAAACCGTTTCACACTTTTCCTGGAATTGCTCTAGAAATCGCGCAGGTGCTCGGCGTCTCGTCCGGACGAAGGCCTGGCCGACAGGACGGCGGCGACGACCGAAGCGGCGACAAGGCCGAGCACGACCCCAAGATAACCCCAGGGGATCGACAGCGCCTCGGGCGGAGGGTCGAACACGCCAGTCAACAGCTTCACCAGCATCCACGCCGTCAGGAACCCCGACAGCAGACCGAATGCGAAACCACCGACGAGGATGAGGAGGCCTTCGCCCCACAGGAAGGCCGCCAATTGCCGGGGCTTGGCGCCGATGGCGCTCAGTATGGCGAAGTTCCTGCGGCGCTCGATGAACCCCAATGCCAGCATCAGGCCGGCGGCGGCAGCCGCCATGACAACAGAAAACCCCAGTTCGATCGTGGTCAGCCCGCCGAGGTCGACCGCCGTCAGGCTCGAGCCGATGAGATGAGCGGCTTGTGCGATGTCGGCAACCTTCAGCGACGGATCGAAGGAAAGCACCGAAACGGCCTGTCGTGCCAGCGCTGACGGATCGGCCTTTGCCCGCATCAGGACGTATTCGGATGCATCCGACCCGGTCATGCGGCCCACGTAGGCGGCGTTGGCGACGAGGAAGGAGTCCTTCGGCGCGGTCGGAAACTCACGCACAACACCAATGAACCTGAAGGCGATGGGATGGTACTGGTGATCCTTTGCATCCATGAGCCGAAGATTGATCGTATCGCCTTGCTGGAGCTGGAAGTCTTGCACGGTCTCTTCCGACACCAGAACACCGTTGGGAGTCAGGGTGAGCTGGTCGAGCATGCTGGCCGCGCTGGCGCCGCTGAAATAGGCATCGGAAAGGCTCGTTGCGCGTTCGATGCGCATGGGGTCGATGCCATAGAGATCCTGCAGGTCGGCGCCGACATAGGCGAAACGGTGCTGCATGGGCTCTGCCGCTGCCGCCTCGGGCAGTGCGGCCAGCGCTGCCAGATGTGTCCCGGCCGGCCTGCCCGATGTGCCGAAGACGGTGACGTCGGAACCATTGGTCAATTCCGCGTCGATGCGCGCCTGTGCGTTGTAGGTGGTGTTGAAGATCGCGGTCGACGTGGCGAAGGAGATCGCCAGCGCGGTCATGGCGATGCCGACGGTCAGGCGTCCCGATTGCCGAGACAGCGCCGCCGATACGACGTTCGCGAGAGGCCCGGCGACTGGCGCGATGATCGCCCGAAGGCCCGCGCCGTTGCGCGCGATGATAGTGCCCGACAGCCGCACGGTCAGCAGCGCCATGCCCAGCCAGAACAGCGCCGGTGCGATGAACGCCTTGTAGTCCACCGAGGTTGCGGCGACGCCTTCGGGTGCCAGCACGATCTGGTATCCGGTGCTCGCCGACTGCCAGAAGAAGAGCCCGGCTGCCGCGAGCAAAAGCATGTCCAGCCATAGGCGCTGCCAGACCGGCGTCCCCGAGCGGCTGACGGCACGCCGCGCGGCACTGACAGTCGCCCAGCGCGCGTCACGCCAGGCAAGAAACAGAAAGGCGACGAAACCGACGAGCAGCCCGAACAAGGCGACAAGAAGCAGTGTCGGACCGCTCGTGCTCGCCGTTACATGCTGGCCCGAAGCGATGCGGCCGAAGAGCAACGCCGCGGCTATGCCAAGCGCGGTTCCGCCGACAGCGGCGATCGCGGCCTCGGCTGCCGACAGGGACAGGATTGTCCTTGTCGTGGCGCCGCGGACGCGCAGCAGCGCCTGCTCCATCCGCCGGCGCGCCGCACCGGACGATGTGACCGCAAAGGTGAGCGCAATGGCCAGCGCAATGCCGGGCAGCCCGAGAAACAGGAACAGCACGGAGGCGTAAAGTGCGTCCTCGCGGACTGCTCCGAGGCGGGAGCCGAGATTGTCGGCGACCAGAGCCTGACCCACGGTCCGCGCCTCGAGGTTGCGCTTTGCACTGGTGACGAATGTATAGGCCGTGACAGGATCGGTGGGCAGCGCCTCATGGGCGAGCCGAACATGCCATTGCAGCCTGGTGGTGTCGGGGCGCATTTTCTGCTGCGGGTCGAACAATTGCTGCCAGTCCTGCCGTGACAGCACAAGCACATTGTCAGGCGGCGCCTGCGGAGCAGCCTGGGGCGGCAGGCCTACCGCCTGGAACAGCGAATCGGCGTCGGGAAGGTCGATCACGCCGGCAACTTTCACTTCTGCCGGGGGCAGCCCGATTCGCTTGATCGACACCGTGTCGCCGGGGCCGACATGTAGGTTGGCCGCCGTCTGCTGGGCAATGAGAACACCGTCGGTCTTGCCGGAAAGCGGCCGGACTTCGGCCGGAAAGGCCCGGGAATAGCCGCTATCGAAGGCGATGACCTGTCCCGGTCCGGTGGTCTGCGTGGTGCCGCCGGTCTGGGCCTCGAAACCGGCGACATCCGCATAGCGGACCTGGTAAACGGCCTTGACCGGCGTGGCTTCGCTCACCGCCTTACCCATCAAGTCCGGATCGGCACCGGAAATCACCTGGACCTGCCAGTCGATCGGCACGGCCGATATGGCGCGAGCCGTCATAGAGGAGCTGGCGCTGGCCAGAAAAAGCGCCATCGCCGCGAGAAGCGCTACGCTGAGCGCGACGCCCGCCATCGAGCCGGCGATACGAACGAAACGACGGGCGAGTATGCCCCGAAGCCAAAGCAAAAGCATCATGCTGTGACGTTCCACGGCCGACCGGTGACCAGCCGGCCGTGATCCATTGTCCAGCGCGTTGCCATGCGAGCCGCGACCGCTTCGTCATGCGTCGCCACGACCAGCGCCACGCCGGTGTCCTCCAGCCGGTCCAGCACGGCGTCGAAGAAGAATTGCGCCGTCCGGCTGTCGAGCTGCCCGGTTGGCTCGTCGGCAAGAACGAGTTTCGGTCCTGTGGCCAGCGCCCGGGCCATGGCAATGCGCTGCGACTGTCCGCCGGACAATTCCTCCGGCAGTTTGTCGCCAAGCTCGCCGAGGCCAAACGATTCCAGCAGTGCTGCCGCGGTTTCATCCGCGGCGCTTTCGCCGGCCAGCACCATTGGCAGGCCGACATTCTGGGCCGCCGTAAGGGCGGGAAACAGGCTGGGCGACTGGAACACGAATCCGACCTGACGCGGCCGCAGTTCCTCGAACGGGCCGAGCCCGGGCCATTCAATGGTGCCGGTCGTCGGTCTGTCCAGCCCGCCAAGAATATGCAGCAGCGTTGTCTTGCCGCTGCCGGAAGGCCCGACCAAGGCAATGCGCGCGCCCGCCGCGATCTCGCAGTCGACATCGCGCAAAACGGTGATCCGGCCGGCGTTCCCATCATGAAAGTCGCGGCCAAGACCTTTGCCGACAACTAGCGTCCTACTCACCCTCGATCCTCCCGTCTCTCAGACGGATGATCCGGTCGGCTCTTTGCGCCAGCGCTTTGCTGTGGGTTGCGAGCAGCGTCACCAGTCCGGCTTCGCGTCTGGCCTCGAACTGCTCGATCAGCCCTGATTCAGTGTCGCGGTCGACCTCCGCGGTCGGCTCATCGGCAACCAGAATGGGGGGATCCGCGGCCAGCGCCACGGCAAGGCCGGCGCGCGCCGTCTCGCCGCCCGAAAGCTCGGTTGGAAATGCATTTCCGCGATGCGACAGGCCGACGCTTTCCAGCAGGGCGCCAATTCGTTTCTCGTCCTGCTTTCCCGCCAGCAGCATCTGCAAACGGATGTTCTGCTCGACGCTCAGGTGGCCAAACAGGTTGCCGGACTGTAGGAGGATGCCGAAATTGGCGGTGCGAATGCGCGTGCGCTCGGCCTCCGATCGTCGGGTCAGGCGCAGGCCGGCCACCTCGACATGACCACCATCCGGCTCGTCCAGCCCGGTTACGCAGGCCAGCAAGGTGGACTTGCCGCTGCCGGACGGCCCGGTCAGGGCGACGATCTCACCGGGCGACATCTGAAAACTTACACCGCGCAGTGCAGCCGTCTCGTCGTCGCCGATGTGATAGAACCGATAGAGTTCGTGCGCGTCCAGCGCGTGCATCTCACTTCCACCGCAACGAGTTGGACATCAACTGCCACTGGTCGACATTGTCGGCGCCCTTTGGCGCATAGAGTTCGAGCGTGACGAGCTTGCCGTCCTTGAAATAGAGGTAGCGCTCATTTTCCAGGCGGACCTGCCTGTTGGTCACCGCGTTCGGTTCGGAGTTGGACGTGTAGACGATGCGGATTGCCGGCCCCGCCGGCAGCTTGACCTGCTTGACCGCCGTCACCCGGATGGCTCGACCGGTGGATTGCAGCTTCGGAACATAGTCCGCCTTGACGCTGTCGACGGTCGGCGCGGCGTCCGCCTTCGCCACGGAGACAACGACGCCGTCGAGCTTGTCGACGAAGCTGGCGCCGTCGGCATGATCCGACCGCGCCCAGCCCTCCGGCACCTTCATGGTGAAACCTTGCGGCGAGGCATAGTCGATGAAGACCTGCGTATCGGGAATGTCCCCAGGAGGGTTCTTTTCCGCGGGGACGACCTTCTCGGCCGCCAACGCCGGCAGATTTCCGAAACCTGGAATGAGCGCGCCGGCAGCGCCCAGACATGCCGCGACAGTAAGCATCGGCAGGATCCGGCTGATTTTTCGATGAGCGGACATCATTTGAGCGGCCTTTCGAGTTGGCACGGCGGATGCGCTCACTATCGCGCATCAAGCTTACAGGCATGTCGCCTGGTTCATACGGATTGGTAAGCTTGGAGGGCAGTGGCTAGCCAGCCGATGATTTAGCAGCGGGGAAACTGACCACCACCGCGAGGCCTGGATGACGGTCCTCCAGGGCAATGGATGCGCCGTGCAGATCGGCTATGGCGCGCACCAGGCTAAGCCCAAGGCCGCTGCCGGGCGTCGAGCGGCTGTTGTCGAGCCGGTAGAGCCGTTGGAACACTTTTTCACGCTCCTCAATAGGAATCCCCGGGCCGTCGTCGCCGACTTTCGCAACAATGCGGTCGTCCTGCCGGGTCACCGACAATTCGATGACGGTGCCTGCCGGGCAATGCCGCAAGGCGTTCTCCACCAGATTGGCGAACATCTGCGTCAACAATTCCCAATCGCCTTGGATCTGACATTGTGCGCCTTGAAAGATCTTTGCCGTCAGCGACTTTCCGTCATCCTCGGCAACGTCCGCATAGATTTCGGCAATGCTCTCAACGACGCCATTGACGTCCAGATCGATGAAGCGCGCCTTGCGTGCTCCAGCCTCGATCTGGGCGATGCGCAGCAAGGCATCGAACGTCTCATTGATCTGGAGCCCTTCCGCCCGCGCGTCCGCCAAATCATCGGAAACCGCTTCGCCCAAAGCGGTCTTGTCGGCGGCGGCTTCCAAAATCATCTGCAGGCGGTTCAGCGGCGTCTTCAAATCATGCGCGATGTTGGCGCTGACCTGCTTCATGCCTTCGACCAGCGCCGACAGCCGGTCGAGCGCAGCGTTGACCTGTGCGGAAACCCCGTCAATATCGTCGCCGTTGCCAACCAGGGGAATGCGGGCGTCAAGCCGCCCATGCGACACATCGACCATAGTGGCGGCGATACCGTCGAGGCGGCGCTGGACACGCGAGGCCAGCAAGGCGCCGCCGGCCACCGCCAGACCGGTGATGATGAGGGTTCCCCAGCCGAAGCTCATCAGCACAATGCTTTCCAGCTCTTCGGTCTCGGAAAGGCTGAAAGCGACCGTCAGACTGTTTCCGCCAACCGAACCGGACCAGGCCCTATAGACGGTGTCGGCTGGCACGCCGGGCATGGTGGCCTCAAACATCGAGAAGCCGTCGGGAAGGTCCGCCGCGGTAAAGTTGCCGGCAAGATGATTGCCGGCCGGACCGGTCAGCGAGAACAGCTGCTCTTTCTTAGTTGAGAGCGCCGCGTGGCTGTCGACCGTGGCAACCAGATCCTCCAGGTCGCTTTCGGCATAAGTTACCGCCACCACGGAATAGGTCTCTTTGATGGATTCGTCGAGCCGCTGGGCAAGGTCGGCGCTCATCAGCTGATAGACGATGGCGCCCGACAGGATAAAGGCAAGCACGAACAGGAAGCCGAAGGTCAATGCAAGCCGGAAAGGCGTGCTGCGCAGCAGGCTGGGGCCCGATCCATCCCGGTAGAAACGGGATGGGACTCTATCTTCTTGTTTGGCCATGATCTTTTCCAACAACCGGGCCCACTTTTTGGGATCATGGTCTAGATAGGCGCATGCAGACTGTAGCCGGTGTTGCGGACCGTATGGATAAGCTGGGTTTCGAACGGCTTGTCGATCTTGGTCCTCAGCCGGCTGATATGGGTTTCGACGACGCTCGTCTTGGGATCGAAATGGAAATCCCAGACGCGTTCCAGCAGCATGGTCCGGGTGATGACGCGGCCTTCGCCACGCATCAGCACTTCGAGCAGGCTGAATTCCCGCGGCTGCAGGTCGATCACATGCCCCTGCCTGGTGACGCGGCGCATGATCAGATCCATTTCGAGATCGGCGACCCGCAATGCGGTCTTCTGCTCCTGCGCCGGCGGCCGGCGGCCAAGGGCGTTGATGCGGGCGAGCAGCTCGGAAAAGGCGAAAGGCTTGACGAGATAGTCGTCGCCGCCGGCCTCCAGTCCTTCGACCCGGTCATCGACGCCACCGACCGAGGTCAAAAAGATCGCCGGCGTTCGCACCCCGGCGGCACGCACCGCCTTGATCATCGACAGGCCGTCCAGGCCGGGGATCATCCGATCCGCTATGATCACGTCATAGGCGTCGCGTGTCGCGGCAAACAGCGCGTCATGCCCGTTGCGCAGCAGATCGCAGACATGCCCGGCTTCGCTCAGTCCCTTGACGACGTAGTCGGCCGTCCGTGGGTCATCCTCAACAAGGAGAAGTCGCATCTCTGTTCCGGTCTGTTGCCGAGGCTTTGTCAGTGCGGCATGCTAGCACCGGCGGCGGTCCGTTCCTAGAATATCCGCCAGCGCCTGGTGGCTCGTCGTCGTTGCACATGCCCACAGTGTCATCCGACCGGATCGCGCGCAGGAACAAGCATCCTGCGCAGCACGGCGTCTTTCAGAATAAAATGATGGAAGAGTGCCGCACTGGCATGAATGCAGATCAGGACGATGAACACCGGCTTTGCCCAGGCATGGATATCGCCCATCCAGCCCCAGAGATGAAAGGCCAGAAGCCCGGAAACAGGAACAGCGACGAGAAAGCCGTAGAACAGTGCATGCGTTGCGCGTGAGGCGAAAGCCATCCATTTCGGCATTGTCGATTGCGGCTTGGGCGCACCGACAAAGAGGCGGACGGCCAGTCGCACGAACACCAGCAACAGGATCGCCAGGCCGACCCAGTAATGGGCGGACCCCATGGTCTGCTCGTAGGTTGACAGTCGGCGTCCTGCCGCTGCCGCATCGACGTAGGTTGTCATGTTTTCCCCGAACAGGAGCTGGAACAGGACAAGCGCCGCTATCGTCCAATGCAGGCTAATTTGGAGGCCGCTATAACCGGATTTCTTGGAGTTCATTCTTCTGTCCATGAGGTGAGCCTTCTGTCCATGAGGTGAGCGCGATAGCTGCCCATAGCAACCCACGGCAGGGATCCGTGACGTTTTGGCGCGTTCTCGTCGCGTCAGGCGGGTGTGCAGATGCTTGATTCCTACTCCGATTCAAGCAGGATTTTGTCGGCCTCGTCGGTGTCCTTCTTCAGGCTCATGTAGAGAACCAGGGCGATGATGCAGCCAAGGAAGAGGATGCTGGTCAAGGTGGTGCCAAAGCCTAGGCCGCCATATTCGACCGGCTGCGAGAGCAGGTCGCCGAATGAAGCGCCCAGCGGCCGCGTCAGGATGTAGGCGAGCCAGAAGGCAAGGATGCCGTCCAGTTTGAGAACATAATGGGCAAAGGCGATCAGCGCGATGACGCCGCCAAACAACAGGCCGGTGGTGAGGTAGCCCATGTCGAACTTTTCGGCGACCAGATCGCCTGCCGCGGTGCCCAGCGAGAAGGTGAACAGTATCGCCAACCAGTAGAAGATCTCACGCCTGGTGGTGAAGATCGTGTGGATGGACAGGGTCCTCTCGCTGGCGTACCAGACCGCGAATGTTGCGGCGAGCGCGATGCTGAATGCAATCGTCGTCGTTTCAAGCCGCACCCCGAAATTGTCGACGAGATTGTCGGTGATCAGCGTGCCGACAACGCTGATCAGCACGACCGCCAGCCAGTAGGCCCATGGCACATAACGTTTCTGCGCGAATTGAAGGATGAGCGCGACAATCAGGATGCCGGTCATGATCAGCGACGTAACGGTGAGCCCGAGGCCGAGATTGACGGCGAGATAGTCGGCCGCCGTCTCGCCCATGGTCACCGCCAAGAGCTTGATCAGCCAGAAATCGACGGTGACATCGGGAACCCGGTTAAGAGCAGGCGCGACCCATCGGGCGGCTGGCGAGAGCATGGCTGTATCCCTGTCGTTGATGGAGAAGGTAGGGTCGACTTACTTGCCCAGGATTTTCATGGCCTGAGCGAAGAAGTCGTCGGCGCGCTTGTCGTCGTCGGCGTTGCAGCGCTCAATTCCCTTGGTCTCCAGCTCGGAAACCTTGGTCTTGTCCGTATCGCTGAGTTTCGCCGTTGCTTCTGCTGCCCTCAGATCCTTGAGCGAGGTTTCGCAAGGGGTCGTGGCTGCGGATGCTGATAAAATCGGGTTGGCGATGGCAACTGTACCGAGCGCGAGGGCGAGAACCAGTCTGTTCATGTGATATCTTCCCTATTTGGCGCCGGGGTTCCGGCAGTGTCGATCAAGCTCTGGCCAGTCGACCGGCAGCAGCGACTACCGGCAGCAGCGACCATAGGGAGGCGAGTTCGCCGGCATCTGTCCGGTGGTTTACTTTTTTGTAAGAATTCGAGAAAACCCGTCGATTGCCTCGCCATCAGGCGGCGGAAAGAGTAGCTGGTTACGCGCAACGACACTTCGGCCCACCCATAGACTTGCCAGAGCCGCGGGAAACCAATGACCTACGCCTCCCTCAAACCTTCACCAAAGGCATTCGACCAGCACAAGCGCCTCATCGTTCTCCAGGTAGCGGCCGTCCTGGCCATAGCGCTGCTGCTGTTTGTCAAGCCCTTCCTGAGCGAAGGGTCGAGCGGACACGAGTTCGTCGAACTGCTGGGCGGCGTCCTCATCCTCATTTGTGTCGGTGGCCGTCTGTGGAGCATTCTCTATGTCGGCGGCAAAAAGAACGAAGAGTTGATTTCCGCCGGGCCATTTTCGATGACCCAGAACCCGCTCTACTTCTTCTCAACGATCGGCGCGGTGGGCATTGGGCTGATATATGGATCCGTCGTGGTGGCCGTGGCACTTGGCCTAGCCAGTTTCGTCGTTTTTCGGGTGACGGCGCGCAAGGAAGCTGAATTCCTGCTGGGAAAGTTTGGCCCCGCTTATCTGGCGTATGCGGAGCGAACGCCGCGCTTCTGGCCGAACCCGCTGTTGTTTGCCGACCAGGCCGAACGACAGTTCTCAACGCATGCCTTGAAGCGAACATTCTATGACGGGCTTTATTTCCTCGCCCTTTTTCCGGTGATCGAAACGGTCGAGCATTTTAGGAATGGCGGCTTCCTGCCGACACTGTTCACCCTCTATTGATCAATGCATAAATCTGCTGCCATTCGCCCACGCTCGTCGCTATCAACTGGGACAGTAGCGACCGTTTTCGCTAAAGACATAAGAGCATCGACTGATTTTCGGCACTTGGCGCAATACAGACCGGGAATTTGCGATATCGGATGGTCATTTACCGGAAGGGCACTAGCGGGACGGCGGCCAACGGAAAACCCATCTCCCAACATTGGCCAAAACATTTTCGCCGGACCCCCTTGTAGACGCACTCTTTCGCGATGTGGCTGTCGGCCGTTGAGACGGATTGCATTGAATGCGTATTTTACTTGCTGAAGACAATCGCGAATTGTCGACATGGCTTGCCCGCCTGCTGCGGCGCGATCATTACGTGATCGACTGCGTCTATCGCGGCGACGATGCCGACCTCGCACTCGCCAGTCAGGACTATGCGCTGGTCATCCTCGATCTGGCCTTGCCGCATCTTGATGGCATCGAGATCTTGCGGCGGCTGCGAAGTCGCGGCAGCACAACGCCCGTCATCATTCTCACCGCCAACGATGCCGTATCGAGCCGGGTGCGTGGCCTCGACAGTGGCGCCGACGACTATCTGGTCAAACCGTTCAACGTCGATGAATTCGAGGCGCGCGTCCGCGCGCAGCTGCGGCGTGGTCGGGCAAACTTCGACCCGATGGTGCGGTTCGGCACGCTCGCCTTCGACACGCAGGCACGTGCCTTCACCCTCGGCGAAAGCCCGCTTCACTTGACCGCTCGCGAACATGCCGTGCTTGAAACGCTGATCATGCGCGCCGGTCGGCCGGTCCAGAAGACTATGCTCGCCGAGAGTATCTTCGGCTTCGACGACGAGACAAATCCGAACGCCCTGGAAATCTGCGTTCACCGCGTCAGGAAGAAGCTGGAGGGCAGCGGCATGGCGATCACCACTCTTCGCGGTCTCGGCTACGCCCTGCGAATCGACGATGGCCACTAGAAGCCTCCAGCGTGAACTGCTCGCCTGGCTCGTCGTGCCACTGACGGCCGTCGTCTCGTTCAACGTGTGGACGACCTACAAGAATGCTGAGGAAACCGCCAATCTGATCACCGATCGAACCCTTCTGGCATCGGCTCGGGTAATCGCGGAAAACATTCGCGAAAACGACGGCGTGCTGGAAGCGCCGATCCCGCCGGCTGCGCTGGAAATGTTCGCATCCGATCAGCCCGACCGCGTCGTCTACCGCGTGACGACACCACGTGGCCAAGTCATTGCCGGCTATCCCGATGTCATCGCACCGCCTGGCCAACCCGCCGATCTCAATCCGGTCTATTTCGAAACGACGTTTCGCGACCAGCCTGTCCATGCGGTTGCCATTGCCCAGCCCATGGTCAGCAAGCAGAACCCGGGCAATGCAATGGTGGCGGTCGGTCAGACGTTGAGGGGGCACGACAAGCTGATGACCGGCCTATGGCTCAAGGCGCTGCGCGACCAGGTGCTGCTCGTCGCGGCTGCCGGCCTGCTCGGCGTTTTCGGGCTGCGCCGTGGCTTGGCGCCGATCCTGCGCCTTCGCAACGATGTGATGGAGCGCGATCCGGCGGAACTGAAGCCTTTCGCCGCCGACACTGTCCAGAGCGAATTGCGCCCGCTTGTCGAAGCGCTGAACGAGGCCTTCAACCGCATCCAGCGCCAGATGGCCACGCAGAGGCGCTTCGTCGCCAACGCCGCGCACCAGTTGCGGACGCCGCTGGCGCTGTTGAAGACGCAGGTCAGCGTCGGCCTGCGCGAACGCGATATCGGCACCAAGGATGAAATTCTGGCCGCGGTCGACATGTCTGTCGATGGCATGGCGCGGCTGTCGAACCAGCTTCTTTCACTTGCCCGCGCCGAGCAGGGTAGCTCTTCGCTGATGAAATCCAGCGTCGATTTCAGCGCCGTGGCCAGGGATGCTCTCGAGGGGTTGGCGCAGGCGGCGCTGTCGCGCAACATCGACCTCGGATTCGAGTCCGAGGGAGATGATCTCATCGTGTGGGGACATCCGACCTTGCTTCGCGAACTTGTCGTCAACGTGGTCGACAACGCCCTGCGCTACACCCCACAAGGCGGCTCGGTCACCGCAAGGATCGGCCGCGATGCGAGCTGGATCGTGCTGCAGGTGGAAGATACGGGACCGGGCATTGCCGAAGGCGACAAGGAAAAGGTGTTCGAGCGCTTTTATAGAGGGTCCGAACCGGACAGCGAAGGCACCGGCTTGGGTCTCGCCATCGTGCGCGAGATTGTCTCGTCGCATGACGGCGAGATCGCGCTCGCCAACCGCAAGCCGCTGCCCGGATTGAGCGCCCAAGCCAAGCTGCCCGCCTACCAGGCAGCCCAAGCCTGATTCAGCTTCCCGACTTGGTTCAGGTCATTGCGTCTCGTGCAGGGGCTGCGGACGCCATTTCGCCAGCCGGTCCTCGACCATCGTCATCAGATATTCCGCACCGAGCGCCACCACCATGACGATGACGATCGCGGCATACATGCCGGCCGCGTCAAAGGAGCCCTTGGCGATGTTGATAAGCAGGCCGATGCCGTAGCGCGAGCCGACGAACTCGCCGACGATGGCGCCGATTATGGCGAAGCCGAAGCTGACATGCAGGCTGGCGAAGATCCAGCTCATCGCCGACGGCACGATCACCGAGCGTGTCAATTGCCAGTCGGAAGCGCCAAGGATACGGGCGTTGGCGATCATCGCCCGGTCGGCTTCGCGCACGCCCTGGAAGGCGTTATGAAAGACCACGAAAAAAACCATGACGAAGGCGAGCGCCACTTTCGAGGCCAGCCCCAGGCCCAGGATCATGATGAAGATCGGCGCCAATACCACGCGAGGAATGGAATTGATCACCTTGATGTAGATGGAAAAGATATCCGCGGCCATGCGGTTGCGGCCAAGCGCGACGCCGATGATGATGCCGGTAACCGAACCGGTCACGAAGCCGATAGTGGCTTCCTCAATGGTGACAAAGAGATGGTACCAGAGCGGTCCTTCCGACGTTCCTTCCGTCGTCCATTCGTAGAGCCTGGCCGCGATCGTGCTCGGCATCGCGTAGAAGAACGGATCGATCCAGGCGAGGCGGCCGGCGATTTCCCACAAGGACAGGAAGATGACGAGGATGGCAATCCGCCAGAAGATTACCGTCCGGCGGCGGTGCTTCGCCGCCTTTGCGGCGGCGGCTTCGATTTCGGCGTCAGAGGTTCCTGGCCTGAAGCTTCCGGCGCTGACGTCGATGGCAGCATCAGTCATAATGTTCTCCCTCAGGCGGCGGCCCGCGCATAGCTGGTCTCGACTTCTTCCTTGAGATCGGCCCAGATTGTGCGCGAATAATTGATGAAGCTCTGCTCGTAACGGATATCGGCGACGACGCGCGGCCGCGGCAGATCGATGGTGTAGACCGACTTCACTGTCGCCGGACCAGCAGTCAGCACATAGACCTTGTCGGCCAGGGCGATCGCCTCCTCCAGATCATGGGTGACGAAGACCACCGAGGCCTTGGCCTGCGACCACAGCCGCAGCAGCTCTTCATGCATGAGCACGCGTGTCTGCACGTCGAGTGCGGAGAACGGCTCATCCATGAGCAGAATCTCGGGGCCGTTGATGAAGGTCTGGGCGAGCGCCACGCGCTTGCGCATGCCGCCCGAAAGCTGGTGCGGATAATGCTGCTCGAACCGCGACAGGCCGACGCGCGCCAGCCAGTCGCGCGCCGCGGCCATGGCCGCCGACCTCGGCCTGCCGCGAAACAGCGGGCCCGCCATGACGTTCTCGATCACCGTGCGCCAGGGAAACAGGGCGTCGCTCTGGAAAACGAAGCCGATGCGTGGGTCTATTCCCTTGACTGGGCCGCCCATGACGCGAACCTCGCCGGCGCTTGGGGCTGCTAGACCGGTGATCAGGTTGAGGCTGGTCGACTTTCCGCAGCCGGTCGGGCCGACGACGGCGACGAATTCGCCACGCTCGACCGTCATGGTGAAGTCGCGCAACGCGGTCAGCGATTTGCCGGTGGGGGAGAGGAAGCGGCGGCTGACATTGATCAGCTCGATCGCCGGAACGGTTTTTTCGGCAGCCATGATAAAGATACTCCAAGGCCCAGCGGTCGCCGCGCGGGAGATCGCCGGACGCAGAAACAGGATGGATCCGGCGCGAGGCTCGCGCCGGCGATGTCGGCTATTTCACGTTCTTGACGAACTCGGTGGTGTAGGTCTTCGACAGGTCGATCTGCTTGCCCTGCAGGTCCTTCTTGAAGGCCGAGAGCACGGTTAGCACCGTTTCCGGGCCGCCTTCCGGCATGACGCCGTCGGCGGTGAACATTGCTTTGCCGGCGTCCAGCGCCTTCACATAGCCTTCCTTGTCGCCGACATAGTAGTCCTTCGGCATCTTTTCGGCGATCTCGGCGCCGCTATGGGTGTTGATGAACTTCAGTGTCTTGACGAAGGCATTGGCCAGCTTCTGCACCGCCTCCTTGTGGGCGTCGACCCAGTCCGTTTGCATGTAGAGGGAAGCAGCCGGATAGGTGCCGCCGAGCGCGGCTTTGGTAGCTTCCATCGTACGCATGTCGACAAGAATGGAAGCTTCGCCGGTCTTCAGAAGCCGGGTGATCGTCGGTTCGGTCGTCATGCCGGCCTGAATCTTGTCCTGCTGCATAGCGGCGATGAAGGTGTTGCCGGCGCCGACCGGAACCGAAGTGAATTCACCGAGCTTCAAGCCGTTCTTGACGGCAAGATATTCCGTCAGGAAGTTTGTCGAGGAGCCGAGGCCAGTCACGCCAAGGCTCATTCCCTTGAAGTCGGCGGGCGATTTGATCTCAGGATGCTTTGTGGAAACGAGTTCGACTTCTCCGGGCGCCTGGCTGAACTGGACAACGGATTCGACGAATTTGCCCTTCGCCTGCAGATCGATGCTGTGGTCGTAGAAACCGACCACCGCCTGCACGGCCCCGGCCAGCATCTCGTTCTCGGCATCGACGCCGGCCGGCTCGTTCAGCAATTCGACATCGAGACCTTCGTCCTTGAAGTAGCCGAGCGCTTCCGCCAGCTTGGCGGGCAGATAGATCTGCTTCTCGTAGCCGCCCACCATGATGGAGATCTTATCGTCGGCGCGAGCCGATGGCGCGGACAGGGCTATGGTGGCGACGAGTGCAATTGTAGCGGCTGAATCAAGCAGTGTTCGCTTAAGCAACATGGCCTCTTCCCTTGTTCGTTTCCCGCGTCCCTCTCTTCTCCCATCGCTTTTGCGACATTGCGAGGACGCGGGGCATAGTTATGGCATCAACCTTTCATCAACCTGTCAAACGGGAACGCGAACGGCTTCAAGGTTTGGACTTCTGCCGCACCTGTGCAGCGCGGCGAACGCTGTGCAACAGGATGGCGAGGCAACCAATCAGCAACAGGGCAGCGCCGAGCAGCGGGGGCAGCGCCAGCAGCTTTACAGCCGCCGCGATGACTGCCAGCAGAACCAGCGCCAGCAGCGCCAGACTGCCGTCATCGACGAACATGCCAAAGCATTCCTTGGCTGCGAGCCGAATGACGTTCATCGGGCGAGCTCTCCGGTGAGTGTGGGGTAGGTGCTGCGCAGCCAGCGCACCATGGCAAACGACGCCAGCGCGACGATAGCGAAAATGGCGAGCAAAGCGAGATCGGCGCCCGGCCAGTCGGCGCCAATCCCTTCGCCGGTCCAGAAGATGCCGAAGCTGGTCAGCATCAGCCCGACGACGAATTTGAGCGCATTCTCCGGCACCCGCGCCAGCGGCCGGTGGACCGCCAGGCCGATAAGCATCACCAGGAAGAACGCCGCCAGCGCGCCGAGGCCGGCGTAAAGCGTGTGCCCGTGTGCTGCTCCGACGGCAATGACGATGAACACCACCTCGACGCCCTCGAGGAGCACTGCCTTGAACGACGCCAGTCCAGCGAGGTAGTCGGCGCGGCGGTCGTTTGCCTGCTGGTGCAAGGCAGCGGTTTCCCTGGAGAACGCCGCCGCCTCGTCATGTATGGCGATGACGCCAACAGCGCGCAGAATGGCTTTTCGCAGCCAGCGCATGCCGAACAGGATCAGCAGCACCCCGACGACGAACTGCAGCGTGCTGATTGGTACGAGTGCCAACACTGGGCCGAACGCCAGCACCAGGGCCGTCAGCACCGCCAGCGCCAGTGCGGCGCCGGTGAGCGCCGGGCGCCAGCTGCGCGTCAGCCCGACAGCAAGCACGATGGTGAAGGCCTCGACGACCTCGACGAAGGACGCCAGGAATGCCGCCGTGACCGTCGAAAGGATGGGTGTCAGTGTCTGCATGGAGGTTTCTGTCTCGTTTGACCCAATGCTCATCGCAACCTCTAACATCCGGGATGTTGCGACGACCGTTTGAATCCGCCCATCGCGCCGCGATCAACTCGTGAATTCGCCGACCTCAACTAAGGCATGACAGGATCATCGTCAGCCAGCCGCCGCCTTGGACCTCGACGTTTTGATAGCTGCTCGTCTCATTGTTGGCACATAAGGAGCTAGAGAATTCTTGTCGCCAGGTTGTCCAGCCGGGAGTTCTCACGATAGGCCAATCGCACCATAACGGCACCTAAGACGCCCGTCACTGCGCCGCCGATTACGTCGGTGAGGTAGTGGGTCCCAATGTAAATTCTCGACCAACAAATCAGAAATGCCAGCAGGGACAGCACTAACGTCCGGCGCGGCAGAGCTTGCATCGCAAAGGCCGCAACGATTGCGATGGCTGCGGTCGCGTGATCGGATGGGAATGACCAGTCCGCGCTTGGCGCAATCAACAGGTGGGTCACACCGGCATCGTAGGGGCGGATGCGATGCACGAAAAGAAGAATGAACTGATTGATCGCCAGACCGAGCAGGAACGCCAAGCCGGCGGACAAGGCAGCATGGCGCACATGGTAGCGGTCGGCCTTTGCCCACCATTGCAGGGCAACAGCCAGCACCATCAGCGGAACGCCGATTTGTGAGACGGCGATCATTGCCTTATCAAGAAAAGGGCTGATCCCGGCTGCCGCGTTGATCCAGTGGGTTAGGGCTGCATCCATCGTTTCTCGTTTCCGCTGTTGTCGATCGCAGGGTGAATTTTGTGAAAGCAGTAGACGAACGCCGCATCCATCAGATTTTCGAGCTCAGCATCTGGCTTAAAGGGGCGCATGCCCTGATCGAATGCCTGGGCGGGATCCTGCTTTATGTAGTCACCACCGACACCATTGCCTCCTGGGTCAATACATTCACCCAAGAGGAATTGATCGAAGATCCGAACGATTTCATAGCTGGCTATCTGTCGCAGATGGCAAGCCACTTTTCCGTCGCCAGCAAGGAGTTTTATGCCTTCTACCTGCTTAGCCACGGCCTGATAAAACTGCTGCTCGTTGTCGGGCTTTTGAGAGGCAAGCTGTGGTCGTATCCGGCATCGCTTGCGGCGCTGGGCGCATTTATGTTCTATCAAGTCTACCGCTACTCCTACACTCATTCGTTCGGCCTGCTTGTCCTGACCGTATTCGATGCTGTCGTCATGGTGCTGATCTGGCATGAATGGAAGGTCGTGCGGCAGCACAAGCCGGCATGACAGCGAAGTTTCTCGCCGCTGAGTTGGGAACGCATCAATCTCACCGGCATCGACCCTGGGATTGAACACCACATGCCCGAAGGCTCCAGAACGCTTCGCTTGCCAGCACCAATCCGACGGGCCGCGTGATGTTCATATTTACGTGCCTCCTCCGGTGTCGCCCGGTCCTCGCCGGCGTCGATGCATAGTTGCACAGCCTCCCGCCACTTAGGCCCCATCTTGGTCCACTTCATGAGTTCCTCGGCGGCACCCTCGACATTGTTGCACCCGTAGGTGACCCCAGGTCGGTCGGTTTTAGCGTACACCGGAGCGGAGAACCAACGGGTTGCCATGACACCTTCTCCTACGGGGGGAGATACATCTTGGCTTCCTTAGCGGCAGCCTCGAAGGCCTTTCGTACCACCTGAGGGTCAATCGGATCGCCCTCCAGATCTGAAAGGCAGAGGGTCACCGCCTTTTGCCAGCGAGGTCCTCTCCGAGTCCACGTCTTGAGCTGCTCAAGGGCTGCCTTGGCATTGTTGCAGCCACGCCTGTCGCCGGTTTCAGTCTTCACGAACACCGGAGGGACGAACCAATGGGTTGCCATTGAGGGATAATTAGAGGGGGTGAGAATGTTTGGAAGGATGTCTGAGCTGGTGATCGACTTTGGCTCGCGCGAAGAGCCACACGACCTGCTAATCAGGAAAAAGCATGCCCTCCTCCTCGGCAGCCTGCTCGAACGCGTGGCGGGCCTGCATTGGGGACACCTTACCGCTCAAGGCATCCACACAGACGCGCACCGCCTCTTGCCACCTAGAGCCACGCTTGGTCCACAAGACGAGTTCCTCAGCCGCAGCCTGAACGTGGTGGACCGCGTAGCGGAAGCCTTTATGTTCCGTCTTAACGTACACAGGGGGTGAGAACCAGAGGATTGCCATGGGTGGAATTTAGCGAACGACGTCTTCTGCAGCCAGCCTCCGGTCGGGGAGCATTTGGTGGAATTCCTGAGGCTGAGCGGATGTTGAAGTAATTGGCCGTCAGCCACCAGCCCTAATCAGCTTCCCCTCCTCCTCGGCGGCAGCCAGGAATGCCTTGCGGGCCTCCTCAGGTTCCATCTCGTCGGCAATAACAGTCACGCAAACGCGCACCGCGAGGTTCCAGTGAGGGCCACGGTTGGTCCACTTCAGGAGTTCATTAGCTGCTGCCACTGCGTTGTTGACGTGGTGTGTCAGGCCGGGACCTTCAGTCCTGACGGGAACCGGAGGGGAGAACCAATGGGTTACCATGGGGTCACTCTTTGCGGACCGATGAAGTCCCCTAAGCAAGTTTTGCTCATCCGACAGCGTTCGTTCTGATGATAAAGTGAGCAGCTTTCGAAGGAAACTGCGGGCAGCTTCTGACCTCTGCATTGTTCTCTCGACTTCAACCATGATTGTAGCGACCCAACTTCTGTATTTTGTCGGGAACTAATAAGAGATCAACCGACGATTTCGTGTGGAATGGTGGGCTCAGGAACGTTTGGTAGGAATTTCTGAGCGGGGGATCGGATAACTGGCTAGCGCGAGGACCCCCGTGCCCGCTTCGTTTCCTGCACGGTGCGCGCCCGGCGCGGTGCGGAGCGTGCATCAAATTGTTCCTGAAGGCGCGACGGTGAAGCGGCATTCGGAACGACGGCACGATAGCCGCCGTAACCGCCTTCCCGAGCAGTCCCTCGCCTCGGCGGCTTACGTCCGATCCACGCCGTCTGCGAGGGCCGGAATGGCGAGGTCATCGAAGCGGCGCCATCCTACAGCGAGTTCAGCGCGGCCTGAAGGTCAGGCCGCAGCGCGGCGGCTCGATACCGGCCATAGCCGACGTTCACGAGCAGCCCGTCCTCGCACATCCGGGAGAGATGGCATCGTGGGATGGCGATGTCAGTGAGATCGCGTCCGCACCTCGCCGCGCCCTTGCGCCAGAGCAACGGCGCGATCCTGGAGTGACGGCGGCCGCCCGCCTGCAAGGCGTAGCGCTTCTGCGCGGTCACGATCAGGTTTTCGCATTTGATGCCGCTGTGGCGCGTCTCGGCGTAGGGCTACGGCGAATTCGTATTTCTCAAGATGCGATGGATGTCGCGTCTTTCGGCGACATGATTTTGTCGCGGTCACAGGCTTTAGTCAGGCGAATAGGAACGCCCGAGCTGATTTTGCCGCGAATTCGCCCCGATCTTGAAGAGGAGTACTGACACGTATGGTCGCTAGCCGTTTTTGCCAACCCTAAGGAGAAAACGAAGTCGCCGATGATCCAGGACAAACCCACGGTAGGCGTCGTGGTCCCGATGTTTAATGCCGAGCGAACCATTGGTTCTACCCTGATTAGCATCTGCCGTCAGAATTACCAGGCATTGGACATTATCGTGGTAGACGACGGATCGACGGACGAGTCCGCATCAATCGTGGCCTCATATGCCAAGAAAGATCACCGTATACGCCTCATAGCAAATTCGAATGGCGGCGTGGCGAACGCTCGCAACAGCGGTGCGGCTTCCACCAGCGCGGAGTTTCTGGCGTTTGTCGACGCCGACGATCTTTGGGCCCCTTCCAAGATCGCACTACAGTTGCGCGCCTTGCAGGAAGGTGGCTCTTCGGCGGGCTTGGCCTATTGTTGGTTCGCGCATATCGACCAGGATGGTCGAGTATTCTCGCTGCGCCATCGGCCCGACGCCGAAGGTCATGTACTCCAGCGCCTATGCAGACAAAATTTTGTCGGTAACGGAAGTTCGCTACTCGTACGTCGCTCCGCATTCGAGCGAGCGGGACAGTTCGATCCGTCCTTGCGGGCCAGGAACGCACAAGGCTGCGAGGATCTTCTAATGTGCCTCAACATTGCGGAAACTTATGAGTTCCGGCTCGTCCCTCAGCACCTTGTCGGCTACCGAATGACGAACCTCAACATGTCAAGCGATGTCATGCAGATGCTTCGCTCGTGTGAAATTGTCCTTGCCGAATTTCGTGAAAAGTATCCGTCATTCGGGCGCGATTTCGATGCCCACTTGGTCGACATGATCCATTGGCTTGCCACAAGAGCTTTCATTGAGGGACGGTTTTTCGCGGCCGGCGAGCTGCTGAGGAGGCTTTTTGTGACGGAGCCGGGCGTTGCGATCTCCCGCCTGCCCAATATGCTGGAAGAATATTGCAGGGCCCGACTGGTTCCTCGATGGCTCAAGATGCGCGTGAGACGAATGCGAAACGACAAGAGCGAATTTCGGCCTCTCTATAGCGAATTGAGCTGGTGAAGATGTCCGACATGCCGAGTCGGCGCGCAAATTTGTTGAGCGCAGAACTGTACAAGCTGTTTGGCCCGGATGGCTGCGCAGGTATCCGCCACGTGGATTTGGATACCCAAGTCAGTCCCGAGGATTGCGATTCTGGAATGATCGTGTTGTGGCGCGGCGGGCTTCCGGTCGGGCATTTGCTCAGAGGGAGCGACGGTGAGTGCCGCACTATGCCGATCACGGCCGCTGCAGGTCCAACGCTTACTCCACCGGTTCTGCCGAGCGCCAGCGTGGTCATATGCACACGCGACAGGCCGAAAGAATTGCGGCGCTGCCTCTCCTCGCTTCCCCAGCAAAGTGTCCCGCCGGCAGAGATCATCGTTGTCGATAACGCATCGACAGGTAGCGAAACGCGCGAGGTAGCACTCGCTGCCGGCGCAATCTACGTCCGCGAGGATCGACCTGGTCTGGACATCGCTCGCAACCGGGGCGCCCACCGTGCATCCGCGGAAATCGTCGCCTACACTGACGATGACGTCCTGCTTCACCCGCAGTGGCTTGAGCAGCTGATCACGGCGTTCGACAGGCCTTCGACCGGCGCGGTGACAGGCCTTGTACTGCCAGCAGAACTTGCCACCGAAGCACAGCGCTATTTCGAGACGTTCTGGAGCTTCGGGCAAGGCTACAGGCCGCAATTGTTCCGCGCGGCCGACTTTGCCTCTAGCAGGCACGAAGTGTTCCCGGCATGGAAAATCGGTGCCGGTGCAAGCATGGCCTTCCGGCGCGACGTGTTTGACCGCGCGGGGCTGTTTGACGAGCGCCTTGACGTCGGCCAGGCTGGATGTTCGGGCGACTCTGAATATTGGTATCGGCTGCTTGCCAATGGATATGACTGCCGTTACCAGCCAACCTCCGTCGCATTCCATTTCCACAGGCGGACTATGGAAGGCCTGGCCAAGCAAATCTATTTCTACATGCGCGGTCACTCGGCCGCGTTGCTCGTCCAGCATGAGCGGACTGGCGTGAAGGCGAATTTGAAACAGGCTTTCAAATGGAAGCCACTCTGGTACCTCGGCAGGGTCCGCAGAAGGCTGCTTGGATGCAGGAGCGCTGAGGATCGATTCATTTGGCATGAAATCGCCGGCTATGCTTCAGGAATCCTGTTCTACCTCCGAACCAAGCGCGTGTAAGGACGACGTGGCGGACAATCCCTCGGTTTCAATCGTGGTGCCTGCCCGGAACGCGGAGCTGACGCTGGCACAAGCACTCGATTGTCTCATCAATCAAGACATTACTGATTGGGAGGCGATCATCGTCGACGATGACTCGAATGATCGTACTGCCGCAATCATCGCCAGTTATGTTGGGCGCGATGCTCGATTTCGCACGGTGAATTCCTCTGCCCATAGCGCCGCCGGCGCGCGCAATCAGGGGATCTCGTCAGCGCGCGGACGCTGGCTAATGTTCCTGGATGCCGACGATTGGGTAGACGCCAGCTTCCTTGCCAAAATGCTGGCCGCATTGAAAACCGCTCCCGATGCAGTGGCCGCTTATTGCGGTTCTCGGCGCGTGATGCCCGATGGCGCACTCACCCCGTCGAGCATCGCCCCCGAGGTTGCGATCCAACCCTTCGAAACATTCGCGCGCCGGTGCGCCATCCGTACTCACGCGCTGCTGATCGACCGGGCGACGATCGTCGAGTTAGGCGGCTTCGATGTGTCGCTGGCCACCTGCGAGGACTGGGATTTGTGGCAGCGCGTCGCACGTCTCGGGAACCGTTGGGTGATGGTCGACGAGCCGCTCGCCTTCTATCGGGCGAGCCCCAATTCGCTCACCCGAAATTCGACGCAGATGATATCAGATGCGGAGATCGTGATTACCCGCGGCTTTTCTGCCGACCCCAGAGTCAAACACCCAGCGTCTGCACACGCCAAGGGAGCGAACCCGTTGGACGGCCGCGCCGCTTGCGAAGCACTCGCGTGGTTCGCCTTGTGGAACGCTGCGTCGGATTGCGGCAGCGGCGGCGGCTCGATCCCCTCGCGGATCCTGCGCGCGCTCCCGGCCAGATACGAATGGGCGCCTGAGATCGCTAAGGTGGTCTTCGACGGCCTGATGGTAGGAAGTCTATCGACGCCGCAGCAATTGGCCGCCAGATGGGACAGGTTCGGTGGCCCCCTCACCGACTTGGTGATTGAACTCAGCAATCTCTGGAGCGACCCTGCCGCCGGCCGCCGCGTACAATATCATCTTGACCAAATGCTCCTCGACTTCGATGATCTTGCCGCACCGCGCAGGCTGGCGCGAACGCTGGGGATACGCGTCGATGTTCGGCATCCGGGCTCGACCGAACTTCCGGAGGGGATCGATCAATTTTATGTCTACCTAATGATGGAAGGGCAGATCGAAGCTCTCGTGCAGTTCGGTGTACTCGGGAGAGTGACAAGGCGTCATTGGATTGAATTGATCCTGGCTTTCGTGCCCCCTGAGCGGCTTCTAGGCAATCTCTCCGGCCATAGCCGCATGGCGTCCCGCTTCTGGAAGCGTGCCGCGCGACTTGCGAGGCGATCGCCTGTGGATGCACCGCAAAAGGGCGCCGGTGCCGACAAGTCAAACATGTCTGCAGCCGAGGCATTGTTGTCCATGGCGCGACGCCGGTCTGATCGGGACAGCCATTTCGGCAAACTCGCGGGATTGGCCGCGGAAGCGCAGGCGCTGGTTCGGTCGAGCGCCGAAACTAAAGAGCCTTTTGCAGCGCCGCGCCGTGCACGGGCCGCGGATGGGCGCGACAATGACCGCACATCTTTCTGGAATCGCCATTTTGCGATCGAGGATCCCTGGAACTACGGTTCGCCCTATGAGCAGGAAAAATATGAGCGGCAGCTCGAAATTCTGCCTGCCGGTCCCATCGGACGGGCGCTTGAGCTGGCCTGCGCGGAGGGCCATTTCACGCGGCAGCTGGCGCCGCGCGTGGGCCATTTGATCGCGACCGATATCTCCGCTATTGCCATCGAGCGGGCGCGCGCGCGCTGCAGACACCAGTTGAATATCGAATTCAGGGTACTGGATTTTCTTGCGGATGCACTGCCAGACGGGATGGATTTGATCATCTGCTCGGAAGTGCTCTATTTCCTGGACAATCTCGACGAGTTGCGGCGCGTCGCCTCAAAGATCGTCGAGGCGTTGGCGCCCGGCGGCAGTTTCATCAGCGCGCACGCCTTCGTGCTTCGTGACAATATGGAACGGACAGGCTTCGATTGGGACCACAAGTTCGGCGCGCGACTAATTTCGGAGACGCTGGCCGCGACCGAAGGCCTCGTCCTTGAGCGATCGATCCAGACCGATCTCTATCGCATCGACCGCTTTCGCCGCCTGTCCCCGGCAGAATTTGCGGCGGATCCGACGCTCGACCACCTCCCCATCCGCGCGGCCATCGAGACGGACGTCGCGCGAAACATCGTCTGGGGCGGGGCACGGGCGCTGCGCGGTGAGGTTGCGCGTAGCGAGCGGCGGCAGCGCATTCCCGTTCTCATGTACCACGGCGTCTCCGATGAAGGTCCGGCCGCACTCGCCCGTTTTCGGCTCGCGCCCGCCGCATTCGCCAGCCAAATGGCATGGCTGCGCGCCAATGGCTTTCACGCGATCATGTCAGAGCAGCTCGAATGGTTCATTGCCAACCGTCACCCTTTCGTGGGCCGTCCGGTGCTCATCACCTTCGATGACGGCTTGCAGAACTTTGCCGACCATGCCTGGCCAATCCTGCGCGCCAACGACCTGACGGCCGAAGTCTTCCTGGTAACGGACTTCGTGGGTGAACGTGCACAATGGGATGCCGACAGCGGTCCCCCGGCACCACTCATGGACGCCGAGACCGTGCGACGCCTTGCCGGCGAAGGTGCCTTCTTTGGGAGCCATCTGGCGACGCATCGCGCCATCGATGGCCTTTCGAGCTCCGAGCTGGCCGCTGAGTTGCTGCGCTCGCGTATGTTCGTCGAGCGGTGGACCGGGAGGCCAACGACGGCATTCGCGGCGCCTTTCTCCGTCACGGACCGACGGCTGGGCAGGCTGGCCAAGGAATGCGGCTATCGAATCGGCTTCGGCGGCAGACAGGGGCCGGCGGACCTCGATTGCGATCCAATCGACCTTCCACGCATCGAGGTGCGTGGGGACCGTTCGCTCGATGACTTTGTCGCCATGGTAGAGGCGGTGCTCGAATGAACGGCAAACTCGTCAGCGTCATTATCCCCGCTCACAATGCGCAAGATACAATCGACGAGACGCTCCGCAGCGTTCGGTCCCAGTCTCACCGCGCGCTCGAGATTATTGTCGTCGACGACGGCTCGCGCGACCAGACTGTCACCATCGCCCGACACCACATGGAGGTCGACCCTCGCGTGCGGCTGATCCGGCAGGCTAACGCCGGCGTGGCCGCCGCCCGCAATACGGGTTGGCAAGCGGCGCAATCCGATCTGATCGCATTCGTCGATGCCGACGATCTCTGGGCGCCGACCAAGATTGAGCGGCAATTGGCCGCGTTCGATCGGGCAGGCGAGAAAGTGGGGCTCGTCTACTGCTGGTATCGAGTCATCGATGCTC
Source organism: Mesorhizobium sp. M0207 (assembly GCF_040321995.1). Lineage (NCBI taxonomy): Bacteria > Pseudomonadati > Pseudomonadota > Alphaproteobacteria > Hyphomicrobiales > Phyllobacteriaceae > Mesorhizobium > Mesorhizobium sp. M0207. The sequence goes on along the minus strand of NZ_JAMYSQ010000011.1, from coordinate 100,977 downwards.
AGAGTGCGGTAACGGATGATCAGCATCGGCCAAACTGGCGGGGCGATGTGCTTGAGCGCCTTTTCCACGGCAATTTCGTTGGCAATGGCAGCGCAGCCTTGGTACACCGGCAGGCCCTGATAGACGCCGATGGTTTCGAGGCTGGGCTGCGCGAGGCCGGCGCGCAGGGTTGTGAAGATATCCTCTTCTATTGTCGCGTTGCCGAAACCTACCACTTCGAAGTCGTCGAAGAGCCGCTGGTGGGATATCGCTATCTACCGGGAAATATGTCGAGCAACATGACCCGCATGCTGCGGTCCTGGATGCTGGTGGTGGACGAGATGCTCGGCCGCCACCCGGATGCGGCAACCACGCTGCGTGAAGGCCTGCATTTCTATTCGGCGTGGCTCCTGGAGCGGACTTTGCGTCAGAGGCACCCGCGCTTTGTGCTTCCGATCCTGTCACTGCTGCTTCGCCGTCATCCCGCGATCGCCATGCGGGTAATCGCCGTGGATTTGCCCCGGATCGGGGCGCATTTGGCCAAACGCGCCGCGACGAAGTTGGTCCGCGGCCGCCTGCCTGTCCGCCCGCAGGTGATCGTACGCTTCCCAACCGGGGAACTGGAATGAGCGCCGCGAAAGAAGGCATTCGCCGCGGTGCGGTCCGTGCTTCGTTGCGCGATCTTTCGCACCTGCTTCGCATCGTGGGCAAGCCGCGCTGGGCGACGCCCGCTCTGCTCGCTCTTGGCTTTCTGTCATCCTTGGCCGAGACGCTCGGCATCACCCTGATCTTGCTGTTCCTCTATTTGGTGTCCAGCCGAATCACGGATGCTGGAAATGGCCTTCAGGGCCGAGCGCTGGGCCTGGCAGTCGCCTGGCTCGGTAGTCCTACCCGGCTCGCCTTCGCGATCCTCCTACTCATCTTCGCTCGTGGAGCGCTGGCGCTGCTGTATTCGTTGATAAGCTCCAGCATCGGCGAACGGATCAGCGAGCGCGTGCGCAACCTCGTCCACGAACAATATCTCACAGTCGCGTTCGGATCCATCCGACAGCACGAGCAATCGCAACTGATGGAGGTGCTCGGGACCGAATCGTGGCTGGTGGCGCAAGCGTATGGTGCAGTGACCCGACTCATCATCAACAGCTGCTCTATTTTCGTGTTCGCCGTCTTTCTCTTCACGATCTCCTGGAAGATCCTGGTGATCGCAGCCCTTGGCTCAATCGCGATCTCGGCGATCTTGCGCATCTTTTCGCGACCCGCGCGGGACCTGGGACATCGGGTGAAGAAAATCCATCAATCGCTCGGCGAGCATATGCTCATGACACTCCAGGCGTTGCGCACCATTCGCGCCTACGGACAGGAGGCGCTACATCAGCGTCGCTTCGTGCAATCGTCGGCGGCCGCGCGCGACGCATCGCTGTCCCTGATTCGCCTTTCGTCCTGGATCGGCCCAGCGACCGAGATCGGCTATCTGGGAATGTTGGGCTCCATCGTCCTGGTCTCCGGGTGGTGGCATATCAGCTTCGAGGTAACGCTGGCCGCTGTCGCCCTCCTCTATCGGCTGCAGCCGCATACGCAGGAGTTCGAGAGCAACCTGCTGTTTCTGGCGCAGATGCAGCCGCAACTGCGCTCGGTGTTGGAGATGGTCCAGTCCGAGGACAAGGAATATCCATCGCAAGGCACCATCGCACTCGGGAATTTGAACGCGAGTATCGTTTTCGAGCACGTGAGCTTTGGCTATGATCAAAATGCGCCGGTGCTCACGGACCTGTCGTTCGATATACCAGCCGGAGAAACCACGGCGCTGATCGGCGCAAGTGGCGCTGGCAAGACGACGATCGTGAACCTCCTCTTACGGCTGTACGAACCGACCTCTGGCGACATCAAGATTGACGGCACCCGGCTGCAGGACATCAGGCGGGACGACTGGCTGTCCAAGATCGCCGTAACGGGTCAGGACGTCGACCTCGTCGAGGGCACGGTGGCAGACAACATCCGCATGGCCAAAGCCGACGCGTCCCAAGAAGAGATCATTGTGGCTGCCCGCAGTGCCGGCGTCGCGTCATTCGTCGAAGACCTCCCCGATCGCTACGATACCTGGATCGGGCAGGAGGGGCTGCGATTTTCCGGCGGCCAGCGACAGCGCATTGGCCTGGCACGAGCTGTATTGCGCAATCCGGACTTCCTGATCCTGGATGAGGCCATGAACGCACTCGATACCGCGCTCGAGGATCAAGTACGGCGTGCGATTGACAGGCAGCTTGGCAAAAGGACAATTTTGCTGATCACGCACCGCATAGAAACGGCGCGTGATGCAGGCAACGTCATTTGGATAGAGAACGGCAGAGTCAACAGCCAAGGACCTGCCTCCGTCGTTGTTCCTCAATACCAAGGTCGCCAGCACGAAATCGTATGTGCCTCTGACGCTGAGGACAAAGGATGATGGCCCTGCTCTATTTTTCTTCAGTTGCCCTCAACGCTGACGCGCGTCCAAACCCGGAGCCTCTCCATCGCCTCCGTCCGGCGCCGACAGTGAATCGAGAGCTGGTCGGCCGGTCTTTGCTGCTCTCTCGGCCACGGCAGCGTGGCGGACCTGTCATAATCGGCTACGGTACCAGGCCAGCGCCGTCTCGACGATCCTGTCTATTCCGGATTGCTCAGGCACCCAGCCAAGTTCCCGCTGCGCCTTGTCGGCCGCGGCCACAAGCGCTGGCGGGTCACCTGCCCTGCGCGGACCGTAAACCGCAGGAAGGCGCGATCCCGATGCCCGGCTGACCGCATCCACCAGCTCCTTCACCGTCGTTCCAGCTCCAGTCCCGAGATTGTAGACGTGGACACCCTTGTCGCGCAGCAGCTTCTCCCCTGCCAGGACGTGAGCACGTGCGAGATCGGTGACATGGACATAGTCCCGCACCGCGGTTCCATCGCGGGTATCGAAGTCGATGCCATTGATGGTAAAAATCCGGTCCCGCCTGACAGCCGCCTCAATAGCGAGGGGTATGACGTGTGTTTCCGGTTCATGCCGCTCGCCGACCTCGCCGTCGGGATCGCATCCGGCCGCGTTGAAATACCGGAGCACGACCGCGTCGAGGCCATGGGCATAGGAGAGATTATCCACCATCCGTTCTATGATAAATTTCGACCATCCATAGGGATTGATGGGCGACTGCGGATGCGTTTCGTCAATCGGAGAGCGAACCGGAACTCCATACGATGCGCATGTGCTGGAAAAGATCAGCTTGCCCACGCCGACCTTCAACATCTCCTCGAGTAACACCAGCGACCCGAAACTGTTGTTTCGGTAGTAGAGTCCGGGATTTTCGACTGACTCGCCCACATAGGCGTAGGCGGCGAAATGCGCCACCACATCAGGCCGATATTGTCGTAGAGCCGCCGACACGGCCTCGGCGTCGGAAATGTCGCCTTCGACAATCGGTCCCCATTTAACCGCGTCGCGCCAACCGCGCGAGAGATTATCATACGTGATCACCGACCAACCCGATTCGGCGAATGCCTTGCAACAGTGTGATCCGATATAGCCGGCCCCGCCGGTGACCAAGACGGTCTTCATTCGGCAGCGGCCGGCCGTACATAGCCCGACGAAACCAGGCCTTCAAAATAGGCAATGGTCTTGACAAGGCCGTCCCGCAATGCGGTTCTTGGCTCCCAATTGAGTTCGCGCAAGGCGCTCCCGATATCGGGCTGTCGCTGTCTAGGGTCGTCAACGGGCAAAGTCAAAAAACTGATCGACGACCGGCTTCCAGTAAGTTCGATCACCAGATTGGCGAGTTCTAGCATCGTGAATTCGACCGGATTGCCGAGATTGATCGGACCAGTAAGATCGTCAGCCGTCTGCATCATGCGAACCAGACCGTCGATGAGGTCGTCGACATAGCAAAATGAACGTGTCTGCTGGCCAGTGCCGTACACCGTGATCGGTTCGTTCAGCAGGGCTTGGACGATGAAGTTGGAAATGACGCGGCCGTCGTCCGGACGCATCCTAGGGCCATATGTGTTGAAGATGCGCGCTATCTTGATCCGCAGACCGTGCTGTCGCCGATAGTCGAAAAAGAGGGTTTCAGCACATCGTTTGCCCTCGTCGTAACAAGAACGGGGTCCTATTGGGTTTACCCTGCCCCAATAATCCTCGGTCTGCGGGTGAACGTCAGGGTCGCCGTAAACTTCGGACGTCGACGCCTGAAGGATCTTCGCGCGAACCCGTTTGGCGAGCCCTAGCATGTTAATCGCCCCGTGGACGCTGGTCTTGGTCGTCTGAACCGGATCGAACTGGTAGTGAACGGGGCTCGCAGGACAGGCAAGATTGTAGATCTCATCAACTTCAACGTAGAGTGGAAACGTCACGTCATGGCGAATGATTTCGAAGGAATGATTGTCGAGCAAATTGGAGACGTTTCTTCGGCTTCCGGTGAAGAAATTATCGACACAGGCAACTTCGTGACCTTCACCAAGCAGTCGCTCGCACAAGAACGATCCCAAAAAGCCCGCGCCTCCAGTCACCAGGATCCGCTTTGCCTGTGGCATTTTCGGGTCTCCAAGACAAATTAGCCAAGCTCACAATCTCGCTTCACCGTAGCCCGATCTACCGGGGTCTGCTTTCAATTTGCGTTACCAACAAGACATTTTTGTCGAAACGCGACCCGTTCCCGATGTCCGCGGCGGAAGAAGGCTGGGTTCGATTCAGATTAGCGGTCGTGGGTCAGTTTGAAATTCCGAGCCGCTTTCCCATCGTTGTTGCCCTTGGGATCGTGTGCGGTCTGCCCGCCGGGCGCGATCATCAGCCTGCCTGTGGCATATTAAGAGCCGCACCTACAGGTCGGACACATGGCGCACCAGCCAGCAACTGCAGAGCGCTCGAATAGAACCCTTGCCAACGGAGAGCCGTCCATACACGGCCGAATTTTGAGCCTCAGGGCGGTGGTGACTGGAACGCGCAGCATGTCGGTCGGCCGACTTGACCGCCTACGCTCTCGAGCCCACCTTCTCGATGGCCCGAAAGATCGCTAGCGCACTGCTCTCGAAATGCTCGCTGTACTGGATCTTGCCGGGGCCGTGCTCAACGAGCTGCCACAGCGCCTGCTTGCGCTGCAGCAGGGGCAAGGAGGTTAGATTGCGACCGTCGAGATGGAGGATATCGAACGCGACGAACACCAGCCGGCTCGGTTCGAGCCAGATCGCAGCTTCCTGCGCAGGTCAATGGGGAGCGCCCTGCTCGCCTGGAACAATGACCTCGCCGTCGATAATGGCAGCCCGGCATGGCAGTTCGGCCGCCAGCGCGATGGGCCAGTATTTCGTGGCCCAGTCACGGCCGTTCTTGCTGTATAGACGCACGCCGCCTTTATCGATGATGATCTGCGTTCGGTAGCCGTCAAGGTTGACCTCCTGAAGCCATCCCTCATCTTCGGGCGGCTCCGTGACCCGAGTCGGGATCTGCGGCGGAATGAACTCCAGCTGGCCGCCGTTCACCTTGGCACGCTTACTCAATGACGCCACCTTTGATCGCGCGGCGGCTGATCGGCACAGACAGCCCGACATCCCCCCAACTTGGACGCCTGCCGCCTGTGCCGAGCCCCCGCCGAGCCATTGCGAGCATCTGCGCACGAGGCCGGATTGTCGTTAGCTTGGCATCCAAATACTTATCCTGGTGTACATATTCGCTGTAGGCGCCGCGCTCCTGCACCTTCTCACTATCGGTGCGGAGCTCCCGCATCGTCCCGGCTGACCTATACTATCTCGGGTTGCCGCAAGCCCACGCAGTCCCTTGGCAAATTTCGGGACCTGGTCAGTCCATCAAAAGCACCACAGCGGGATGCAGCTTCTTCAGATTCGGCAATGATTTCGACTGCCAGGGTATGTCGGGCGTTCCACGCACGACGAGTCGAACATCGGGATGCTTGCGCACCTCGATGGTAAATTTCGCCAGCAGGTTGATGCCGGAAGAGTTGAGAAAGTGAAGGTCCTTCAGATTGAGCGTAATGGAAGCGGGTTTCGAGGCAAGAACACTGGTCGCCAAAGCCGTGATAGGCGCACCGGCCTCGGAACTGGCAAGCCGCATTGCACCGTCGAAGAAAATTTCGCTTCCTTCAGTCCACACACGATAGTCGTCTGTCTTGATTTCCATAGCCTGGCTTCGTTTCTTCTAGTTGTGAATTTGCGAGATCGGAATGGAGGCATATGTCTCCACGCAGATCCGATCGCTTTCGTCGGCGGCGCTGAATATCCAAGCCAGGCGTGCGCCGTAGTCACTCATCAACGTCAGCAATCCAAGTCCGGAGCCTCCTACGTCGGGGTTGGCGGCATTGGCTTCAATTCGCTGTATCAGCAGGTCCATGGGGTCGCCAACCGTGATGTCCGCCAGGAGACTTTGGAACTCAGACGCATCTTCACCATCGACGTCATTCGACACTTTCAGCTTGAAGCACTCCGAATCCATCGACGCCTCGATCAAGATCTCACCCGGTGCGCGAAACTTGACGGCATTTTCGATGAGTTCGTTGACCAGATATCCAATGCTGTGCCGCACTTCCATGTAGTCATTGCGGGACGACCGGAAGCGCAATGCGAAAAGATCGGCGATGAAGTCCGAGGTCGTGGCACAATGACGCCAACTCAAGTCGAGAGGTCCGTCGAACAGCCGCACGCGACTGACGCTCTCCTTCATCCCGATTGCAACGTCAGGGGTCCCGAACAGCGTTGTCATGGCTATGTGTGCCTTATGATCACGAGGGTGATGTCGTCGTGGATCTTCTGGATCCCGATATGGGCCATGAGATCCTCGATGATCCCGGTTTTGATTTCCTCGGCGCTCCCGCCTTGACGTCTTCGTGCGCTCTGGCAGAGGCGCTCGAACCCGAACAGCCTTCTGTCTTGGTCTTCCGCCTCGGTCACACCGTCGGTGTGCAGCACGATCACGTCGCCACTGCCGAACAGGATGTCGCGTGTGGCAATGAACTTCGAGATGTCATTCTCCAGGCCAACCGGCAGACCCAGATCCATCGTATCGATGCGTTCGACGTCCCCGTCCGCACGCACGACGAGAACGTCCTCATGCTGGCCGGATAGCGTTACCCGCTCATCCTCGAAGTCAAGGAAGGCCAGCGAGAGATGCTTTCCGGTGTTCGTCCGCTCGATGTTCTTGTAGATCGCTCTGTTCAGCCGATCCAGAAACTGGTGCGGATCCGCCTCGCTGGTCTCCTGCAGCGCGCGTGCAACAGATTGGACCATCAGCATCAGCACGCCGCTCTCGAGACCATGACCGGTCACGTCGCCGATGCCGATCTTGACCCGTGACCCGTTCTGCAGGACGTCATAATAGTCACCGCCGACCTCGTCGGCCGGCCGCATATAGGCCGCGATCTCCAGCCCCGGAATCGCTTCGAGTTCGAATTGTTTCGGCAGGACCATCATCTGTATCTGCCTGGCGACCGCGAGTTCGGCGCCAAGGCGGACGTTCTCGTCCTGCAGCTTTTCGTTGAGTGCGGAAATCTCCTGATTGGCGTCCCCGAGTTCCCTGGTTCGTTCGTCGACGAGTTGCTCGAGGTTTTCCGTGTGAAAGCTGATCTGCTCGGCCATCCGGTTGAAAGCGATTCCTGCCGCTCCAACCTCGTCGCGCGTCGGAATGTTCACGCGGACTGAATAATCTTTGGACTGGAGCCGCTGGGCGGCGCTGGCAAGTGCCCTGAGGCCCGCGGTGATCCGTTTCGAAATTCCGAGCACGGCCGCAAAAACAATCAGAAGCGAAACGGCGATCGCCGCGATCTGAAACAGCAGGATACGATTGGTTGCGCGAGAAATACTCTCCTGCGCGGCGAACAGGGATGCATAGATCTCCCGTTCGGGAACGACGATCCCGACCGACATCGTTTCGGACTTGATCGGTCCCGAACTCCACAAGTTGGTCGGCTTCAATCTCTTGAGGACAACAATATAGGGAACGTGTTCGCCCTTATTGTCGAGCATGATATGCTGAATGACACCGTCATTGTTCTTGTCTAGAGGTAGTGACGCGATAGCCGGCTGCGTACTTCCCCGCAGAGACCTTTCCAAGCCGGTGACGCCCTGCGTGCCCGCATCGCTCGATGAAGTCAGGCCGATGATCGCCTGGCCCGACGGATTGATCGCCACCACGTTGCCAGTCGACATCGTGAGGAAGCCGAATCCGGTTTCAGCGATCTTCACCCTTTCGACGACTTTCGCGAGCTGATCGAGAGTGATATCTGCTCCCGTCGTACCGGCGATACCGGTGCGATCGCGCGTCCAAAGCGGGTGGAAAAAGCTGACGATCAACTTTCCCGTGATTGCATCGGTGTAAGGCGCCGTCTGGGTAATATCGTCAGGGACCGGACGTGAGGCGGGATCCCTGGCCCATTGCTGCCATGAACCATAGATTCCCGGAAAGAAGAACTCCCAGAATTCCGCCTTGTTGTGACCTGGATAGAGTCGGTCGAAGGTCTGTGCCTGATCCGTATACGGTACCGTCCGGAAGATCGGCCGTTCCTTTGGACCAATATAGTACATCTGCAGTTTGGACGACCCGCTGGCCATGAGAGTCGGCGCGACGAGATCGATCAGAGTACTGTCTTCTATTTCCTGCCGAACGCTGGGCAGCGGACTGTGGTCGGCGCCCAGCAGGTAGCCCCAGACGCTTACCACGGAAGGCGCGCCCGGCAGATTCTGCGCCCAATCGCCCTGCGCGTTGTAGACAACCTTCACGGAGCCGGGCGCCTCATGCGAAAGCGTGGCGCCGACCTGTTGCTGCCTCCTCGGATCGTCGATCTGGGCCTGCAGCACGCCAGCGAGCGCCTTGACGTCCCCGTGAACCCGATCGAGCAGCAGGTCAACGCTCAACGCTGTCGACTCGGCATAGGAACGAATGTATTCCTGGTTTGCGTTCGTCAGGCCCTCACCGACTTCCGAGGTGGCGTCGCGCGACAGCTTTTGAACGTTCCAAAGCGCCAGACCACCGCTCAGCAGGAGGTCGAACAGTACGGCGCCGCCAACGACCAATACGAATTTCGCTCGAAAGGAGCGCAGGCCGAAGCGCGGTGTAGGCTCGTTATCGGCTTTCATTGTGGCCGTCGCCCCGATGCGACCCAGATCGGCCAACCCGCATAACCCTTGGGGTGTAGTGCAGCGAAAATGTGATCCTGGAAGCCCTGCCGGAACCGTGCGACGAACTCCGGTCCGTCACCGCGTCTGCTCGCCATCTCCCCGGCATAGACATCCGCCCAGGCCGCAATGACGTCGGCGAAGTCCTGCGGATCGCCGTCCAGGTTAGTGACCATGAAGGTCTCCACAAGGATGTCTTCGAATCCGGCTTCCACCAGGTATCGCCGACTCTTGGGCCCAAACTCGACGTCCATCTCGAAATGCCCGAACAGCTTCGCCACCTCGTCGTAGGTCCAGCGAATGCTTTCGGCGCGCGGCTCGCCGAGGCAATGCGAATTCTTCTCGTTGGTGATATAGACCCGACCGCCTGGCTTGCATATGCGGTAGAGCTCCTTGAGGATGAGTTCAGGTCGATTGAAGATTTGAAGCGAATGTCGGCAAGTGACCAAGTCGAACTGCGCTTCGTCGAGCAGCATCTCCGACGCATCGCCATAGGTGTACTCGATGCCCCGGATATCGAACTCCCGCATCACTTGTCGAGCATAGTTCAGGCTTGGCATGGAGTGGTCGAGGGCGACGATCCGCGATGGCTGGAACTCCTTCTGCGCGAGCACGGCGAAATCACCGATCCCGCAACAGATGTCGGCCATGACGATGCCGGGCCGCATGCCGTGTCGCGGCAAGATTGCGCGCTCGTGGCGCCAAGTCATCTTTGTCTGAGTGCGCAGGATCGGTACGAACCCTCCTTCCTCAAGGAAGCCCTGCCCCGGATAGAATTCGGTGTCATACTCCTTGACCGTTATGTTCGGTTCTATTCCGCTCAGGCGACCGAATTTTCGCGAGGTCCATCCGACGACGCTTGATGTGATGACCACGAATTTGAGATCGGGTCGAGCGCGACAAGCGTCGATGATGATCCTCGATAAGGTGTGAAACGCAGCGTTGTTCATCTGCGTCAGGCGCCTGACATTGACGTAGAGAACGCCGCGCACACGGCCAATCGCATCGCGAAGCAATGCTATCGCGGGCCCAAGCTCATCGATCGCCTGAGGCCGGACCACTCCCGATATGGAGAACTCCTGGTTGTTCGCGTCGTATTGCGCCTTGAAGCGCGGGAGAAGGTCGTAAGGGTTCAATTTTGAAAGCCCTCGAGCGGAAGATCCACGACAAGCTTGATTGCATCGCCGTCGGCCTCCTCGGTCCAGAGTGTCGCGTTGTAGTCGACAGCCAGTTCCAGGAGTACGACCTCGCGGCTAGGCGCGAGATCCCCAGACAAGGAATTGAGGTATCGTTCTCTGGCCTCTATTCCAGCAACTTGCGATACGGCTTCTTCGTAGAATTGGCGCTCCTCCGGCACACAAGGAATTGTCAACTCGATCCTATCCGTCGCGCCATGGCGAGACACCCTGCATGCCAGTTCGCCTTCGGCATGGCGCGTACGAAAGGCGACTTCCAGCAATTCGTTGAAGGCAGAGGAAAAGAGATTTGCATGATGGACCGAGTCTGACCTGTTTTGACTGATCATCCGGGCCATGTATGTCGAGACATAATCGCAATGTTTCCAAGCGGAGACAAAAGCTTTGATCTCCAAGTCGATCTGGATCATCGGCTCAAAAGTCGGCTCGCCAGTCAGATCATGATGAACGGGTCCCATCGGCATCTCACTTGTTCCATCAGTATTGAGGCCTCGCGGGCCTCCGCGAAGAAAAATTTCACCGCGCCCTTGATGAGTCAGTCTCGCACCCACTCGAAGCTATGCACGGTATCTGCCTCGATCGTTCTACAAATCTCGACTTCACCGTTAACAAAGGTGCAAGGCGCTAGAGCGCTCGATTTGCCTCCCTCGCTCGTACCACCCTCAGCGGGGACCGCTTGATGAAATCGCTGATGGCCTCGGCTCCAAGCGGCTTTCCCAGGAAGTTGCCTTGCAGGCAATCGCAATTCTCCTTGATCAGCCACCGTGCCTGTGCCGACGTCTCCACCCCCTCGGCAGTGACATTTATTCCCAGGCCGTGCGCCAGATTCATGATCGATCGCACGATCGTTTGGCTTTTGAGATCGGTCTCCAAGTCCGCAATAAAGTACTGATCGATCTTCAAAGTATCGAAGGGGAAATTCTTAAGGTAACTTAATGATGAATAGTATGTCCCAAAATCGTCGAGCGAAATTCGTATTCCCAAGACGTTCAGAGTATTTAAGGTGTCGATATTATCGATCGTCTTCTCAAGAAGAACCTGCTCGGTTATCTCGAGTTCAAGTCGGTCAGCCCGGATTCCAACTGAGTCGATGATTTGAGCAACCGTATCCGTTAGCGAACCGCTAAGGAACTGAGCCGGCGACACGTTCACTGCGACCGTCAGCGAGGAAGGCCACGTCAATGCCTGGCGACAGGCTTCCTCGAGCACCCATCGTCCAATCTCGTCCATCAGACCGTCCGCCTCGGCGATCGGTATGAACACGCTGGGTGGAATGATTCCGACCTCGGGGTGCCGCCACCGCAGTAACGCTTCGAATCCGATCACCGACGCGGGAGGTCGAATGAGCGGCTGATACTCAAGATAAAGCTCGCCGCGCTCCAGCGCGGTTCGAAGGCTGCGCCTCAGATTCTCGCGTTGCTCGAGCAAGAGCAGCATCGAACGGTTGAACGTTCGAGCGCAACCGCGTCCATCCGTCTTGGCTGCGTAAAGAGCAATGTCGGCGGCTTTCATCAACTGCTCGCCGTCGGTCCCGTGCTCCGGCCCGAAAGCAATTCCGATACTCGAGCCGACGAAGACGGGAATGCCGTTGATGACAAACGGTTCCTTGAACGCATCGACAAGCGATCCAGCGAGGCGCTCGGCTTCCGCGGGCTGATCCTTTCCCAATTGGATGACAGCGAACTCATCGCCGGCATACCGATACGCAGATTCGCCGTCCTGCAGCGCGTCGCGGATTCGACCTGCCGCGAGTTGAAGAAGCGTATCGCCTGCTCCATGACCGAGCGTGTCGTTGACCGCTTTAAAATCGTCGAGGTCGATTTGCAGCAGGGCGGCTTTCGGCTTTGGTCCGCCGATGGCCGCCAGTGCTTGCTGCAGCCGTTCACCGAATCGCCGCCGATTCTGCAGTCCGGTCAGCACGTCGTGCGTTGCCTGATGGAGCAGAACTACATGCTCCTGCTCTTCCGCCGCGCTCCGCCCGCCGCGTTCCCTTGATTCGATGATTCCCACACCATTTGCAGTGGGGAAGACGAAAACGGACCGGGGCGCTTCGCCTGATGATGACGGCAAGTCGATGCTTGCCGGAGAGCCGCCCTGGAACACACGAAGGAAATCGTCGCGATACCTCGCATTGAGAAAGCTCGGGTAGATCTCCCATACGGCGGCGCCCAGCGCCACCGCGCCTCCGTACACGCCCTTGAGCCTGGTTGCGTAGTGCGTCAGGCGGAAGTCGCGGTCATAGATTGACAAAAGTTCGGTCGTGTTCGCCAAAAGGTCAGCGAGTATCCCATCGCCGGCACGTGGAGCATCGCTCGAGGAAGGCCCCTCACTCTCCGTGCCGACGCCTGATGCCTGTGGGCGCAAGAGCCACCTCCATAGGCGGTGCAAATTCGCGCCCCCAATCTAGGAATAGCATAACTGTCAACCTTAGCAAACTTTCCACTCGCAGTCTTAACAAGTGCCGCATGCAGCGCAGTTGCAATGTATGCTCCGTCGTGACTGGCGACAAATTATCGGTAACGTCGAACAGTCACAGTTCGTTAATAAATCGCGAATTGGCGGGAATCAGCTATGTGATTGATGGCGCAGTGGACGCGACACGAAGATATTCGTGCGGCGTGGTCTTCCCCGCCCCGGCAAGCCTGTTTTGGGCCCGCCCCATCAGCATCGCCGATCCTGTACTCAGCTTCCGAGCGCTTTGAGCCAACCTTCAAAGGAAGAGGCTTTCTCCTGTCCGGCAAGCGAAACAGAGTTGGCGGGGCGCGGCAACACCACAGTGCTGCGGCCTTCGCGGGGGCTGTAACCGAATTCCTTGCTGAATGCCCGGCTGAAATTAGCCGCTGAACTAAACCCGAAGGCTTCAGCAATTTCAACAATGCGCCGGCTGTCCGCCGGATCGCTTAGCGCAACATGGGCTGCCAGAAGGCGGCGACTTTGTATGTAATGGAGAACACCACCGCTTGGTTCGAACAACTGATAGAGACGAGAGCGCGAGACGCCGAGCGCCCGGCACATCGAATCCGGTGTCAAATGAGCCGCATCCAGATTGTGGTGGACGTATCGACGCGCTCGCTCCATTAGCGCGACACCCGTCAATTGTTCGACGGCCGCAGCCTGTTCCGCCGGAGGCCCGAGGCAGGCAATAATCATGCTGCGTGTTGCGTGCACGATGCGGGGCAGATCGTCAGCCGTGAGGCTGCGCAGTCTTGCTTCTATGCCATTGACGTAGTCGAGCAAGAGGTTGGCAAAGTTGCCGGACAGAATTGAATTGTTCTTGGCGTCCAGGGTTGCCGCCGCATCGGCGAACAAATCGCGCGGCAAATAGAGAAAGAGACTTTCGGAGTCCGTTGTCCTCCCGCGAAACGGGTAGCCAAGCGATCTGATCTCCAATTTGCCCGGCTGGTTCTCCGCTACGCGGCGATCGACCTCCGTCCACGACCGGCCAGTACGTGGAAAGGCGATATACCAGTGATCGATCGAGCTGGACCGAAGCTTCGCGGCAGAACGCATATAACTATGTGCCGGTGCGCGCTGTTGAACGATCAGCATGCCACCGAGATTCCAAGCCGTGTGGTCCGCGGGAAAGCCATCGTTCAGCGATTTGTCATCCGGCAACCTGACCTCTATCAGCGGCGCCATATGCGCCTGCCAAGCGGCTAATTGATCCTTTGGCGCTAGTTCGAGCGTTGAAAAGGACAGAGGTTCAGACACCGACGCGAGCGACGAAGCGTCCTCATTGTGGGACTGACCTTCGCGTGGCCAACGACGCCGATCGAGGTCCCGCGGCTGCCTCGCAGGGGCCTCGTCTCTCCTCTTAGTGTCCATCGCGTGGTGCCATATCCGAATCGGCTATGCCCCATGCCCCTCTCAATCATGTGATGTACTTCAGGATCTGGCAAGGCTGGTGAACTCGAGTCGACTGAAACGGCGATCAAGCTGGTTTACGGAAGAAATGCATTCCGAGATAAGTTTCTGGATGGGAAGCTAACGACACTCTTCAACTTGGTACGTATAGAATCGGTCGTCGTGAAATTAGTTGAGGAGTCCACCGAAATGACCGCAAAGCTCGACAGCGAAGCTCGTCGCAGGACAATTCTTGATCAATACAGTAAATTTGGTTGCATGCGAACTCCGAAAGAGGCGGCGGAATTCCGGCAAGGATTTCATGTCCCAGAACAAAGCTGGACGTCTAGAGCTCGCGAGTGCGCGCTGATTTTAGGATTATTGAAAGTACCAGTCAGCGAGTCACCTCATTTCAACAAACGCCCCAGCGGTTCATCAGCAAAAAGAGGCCCGCCGCAACCACGGGCAGCGGGCCCTGAAAGGTTCGCACAGATGCTGCGTCCGCGTTTCGCTCGCACCTGCCTCAGCCATATTGATCTGGCTATTTGTGAAAGTGTGTTTGATCAGGTTTGCGCAGATGATCTCATCGACCCTTTAAGCCGGGACGCCGAGGCCTTAGCGGTGGCAATTGTCGCAGTCTTCCGAAACATTACTACCAACGAGCGCGAACTGCTGGAGGACGTTAGGTCTTTTCGTCCCTCAAAGGGCTCAGAGACGGCCCACTAGCTTGGCGGCGTTGGGAGGCGAATTGTTAGCCCTACTTTGGCATAGCCGGATTCGCATCTGTATTGGCCATTGACGCCCGCCAAAGTGTAGCCACAGCGCTTGTGAAGGGGATGGAAATGGGTTTAGCCCAAGACTTGTCTGATGTTGCCCTCACATTCGATTGTCCGGATTGCTCGCATCCGGCGGTAAGGAAGGGCTCTGCGCTAAGAACGATCGCGCACTTCAGATGCAACGGGTGCAACGCCAAGGTGCGGATCACTTATCCGCAGAAGGTAGCGATCTTCGAAAAGCACAAATTAGCCGCCCAAGGGGCAGTGCGATAAACCCCCAACGCTGCGGGCGTGATACCTTTTGGCATGTCCTTGGGCGGTGGCCCGGCATGTTCCCGGAAGCGCTTCCACAGCCGCTCCCGCATCTCGCCCGGCCAGAGCATGCGGCTTGAGCAAGCCGGCGCCATCAAGGTCTTCTCCGACGTCAATTCCGGCAGGAGCATGGACCGGCCGGGCTTGGCCGAGCTACTAGATTATGCCGGCGCTGGCGACACCCTGGCCGTCGTGCGGCTCGACCGGCTCGGACGCTCGCTGGCGGAGCTGCTGGAAACGGTGAAGATGCTGCGGGGGCGACAGATCGACCTTCTCAGCCTTGAGGAGAAGATCGATACGTCCTCGGCGCCGGCGAGTTGATCTTCCACGTGTTCGGCGCCATCGCTCATTTCGAACGACGGCTGATCTCGGAATGCACGAAAGACGGGGTGGCAGCTGCACGGGCGAAAGGGAAACGACCTGGGCGACAACCGCTCGACCTGAATCAAGCTGATCAAGGCCGAGGTATCGCCGGCTGAAGCTGCGCGGCAATTGGGTCTCGGCCGATCGACCGTTTATCGGGAAATGAGACGACTGGGCATCAGTCGGCCAGCGTAGCGAGCATTTCCAACGCTTGCAAACTCTCGCGCTGGGGAACTTCAAGGGCAAATAGTGACCGAAGTCGACCTTCGCCGTCTCGGTCTTTATGGCTTCATAACTGCTCATTCTGGCCATTCGCATTGCCGGCCGCAACATCGAGCGGGCGCGACAGCAGTGGGTCCCTATGGCGCATGGACCATAGCTGCCGGTGGCGAAACCATCTTCCTTCCCTACCTGTCGGGTGGAGTTCCGTCAACGGGAGTGCGAGATCCTTAATAAATCGTTGACGCAATGGCACCTACGGTGCTGCCAGACCTTGCTCAGATGTCACGGACTACCGGGATGATGTCAGTCATCAACATGATCGAAAGCGCAGCGGTAGTCATTCTCGCCGTGCTTTTCCTCGCCTTTCTGGGTGACCGTCTCGAGCGTTCCTTCTGGGCAAAGAGCATCGTCTTCGGGATCGTGTTCGGCGCGACCGGACTGATCAGCATGGCATCGCCGGTCGAATTCGCCCCCGGGTATTTTGCTGATGGGCGCAACATCGTGATGGCGTTCTCTGGTGATTGCAAGGGCTGGGCGCGTCGACAATTTGCCTCAGGCGGCGTTTGTCCTATCGTCGGATACCATACTCTCGTTGATTGACTCAGTTCGCGATGGAACAGAACGCAAAACTGCACGGCGAAGGCCCGCGAGTGCATTGCTTGCACAGCTAAAGCCGCTCGATGCAAGCGTTGTGAAGATGCGTCTTGAGCCTCGGTCTCAAGAGGAGACTGTTGGCGGACGCGGACGTGTATTTTAGTCGTCGTTCATGTCGCGCTATTTGATGAGCTCCCAGTGCATCTTTGACGTGATCAAGAGGCGTAACCTCACCGCTGAACTTTGGTTAGAATCCGCAGACTCGCGCGGCATCTATGCAGACGATATCTGCATCAGTGCAGTGACGCCCATGACCATCAGATGGCAACTTGAACAAGCGCTCACGGCGGCACGGGCAAAGCCCGAAGCCGCCGTGCATCCCGTGCCGGTGATCAGAGACTTCATCGACCAGGCAAGCAGGCTGTTCGAAGATTTCGCGCGCGATGACCGGATCATTGCGATGGACCATCGGATCGCCGCACGCTGGGGGGATTTGCTTGACATGAGGATCACATATTGACACCCCGACGGTCGGCCATTCGATGTGCCTAGCGCGACAAAGGTTGAGATCGCAACAGCGTTGGTTGGGAGGGGCGATTTCCCATTTGTCTACGTGGACTACCATCAGGATGGGCACGCAGAAATCCCGGGGCTCACGGTAGAAAATCCTGAAGACTTTGTTCGCAAGTGAAATGGCGCAGTCCGCTCCCAATAGATTTCAGATCTTGGCACTGAGCGGTGGGGCTACCGAGGGCTCTTCGGCGCCGAGTTTCTCGCCGCATGCGAGTCAAAGTTCAACGTTCGGTGCAATAACCGCTTCGACATCATTTCTGGAACCTCTATCGGCGCGCTTCTTGCTGCCGGCCTTTCAGCATCCGTTCCAGCGACGACATTGGCGGCAATAATGAAAGACTACGGACCGTCGATCTTCGCTCGTGGTATCGCCACTGGGGTCAAACGGCTTGTGGTCGCGGCACTCTATAGTCCGGTTCCAATCCTTGAGGCTATTCGTAAGACGCTCGGCAAGCCCGTTGCCGAAACGCTACTCAGCGACTACGAACCTGCGCTCATCATCACGGCCATCAACTACTCCACAGGCGAAACGAGTATCTTCCGTTCCAAAGGCATTGCGGGGAAAGCGGCCAGCGCAGTGAGCATCGAAGATGCCATACTCGCAAGCGCGGCGGCGCCGACTTTTTTTCCGACGAAGAAGATTGGCCCTAGCGAGTACATTGACGGTGGTCTCGTAGCGAACGCACCAGATATCATCGCACTTCTCGACGCTTTGAACTTCTGTCACGCGCGGATGGAGGAGGTCTACCAGCTTTCGATCGGCACCGCGTCACGTCGGCAAGGTTCCGCAGTGCATGATAAATCTCGAGCTCCCGGATCTTTTTCATGGATAGCGCGCCGTGGTCTTATCCAAACAATAATGGCAGCCCAAGAACATTTGGTGCTGTCTCAGATGAGCAGCCTCCTTCGAAATCGATTTCTACGCATTGACGAAGAACCTGCGCAAAACCAGGTCGAAGCCATCAAATCACTGGATCTTGCATCTCCGGCAGCAACAGAAACGCTTCCGCTATTGGCGTCACATCGATCGATCCGCAGTAACGGCATAGGAACTGAAGCCGAATATTCGCTCCGTAACTTATGCCAGTCGCGCCAACTTCGGCCTGAATCGCTTTTCCAGGGCGAAGGCTGTCATCAGAAGGCTTTCATCAAGAGAATACAGAAATGCACCAGGTGCCCGGCGACCCGGCGCTCATCGGGTGAGCGTGACGCGAACAGAACCTTGTCCGTATTTCCTGTCCATCTAGAGCCCCACCGATCCACTGCGGCGCCCCGATTGCTTCCGCGCTCCTATTTGCTGCAGGCCGGCTCGCCCGGATGCCCGCAGGACGGCTTCTTGCCTGGCGGCTGCTTCGGCAGTCGTCGCTCTTGCATCTGGGGCTTGGGCTGGACATGGAATTCCGGCTTCGGCTGGGCATGAAACTCCGGCTTCTGCGGCAGGCCTCGCTCTTGCATTTGGGGCTTTGGCGGCGCGTGAAACTCAGACTTCTGCGGCTTGGAGAAAACCTGCAGGTTCGACTTTTCCTGCAGCTTGAGCTGGCGCTGCGGATCCTCGTTCGGCTTGTTGACTTTGAAGTTCCGCTGGACGTTGACTTCCGCGCCGGCGGAACCTCCACCGCCGTTCTGCGGCTTGCGAAACTTCCTGTTCCCGTCGCCCGGCGCCAGATCACTCGGTCCGACAACGGCCTGGCCTGCGGACAGGTCCTTGCGCGTCAGCTTTTTCGGCTTGCCGCCACCCTGGTCGGAAAAGTCAGGTGGATTGTTCTCCTTGAATTTTTCCTGCGCGCTCTGGCCCAGCCGGGCTGGCGCACCGTTGACGGTCGGCAGCTTGCGAAACTTCTTGTTCCCGTTGCCCGGCGCCAGATCACTCGGTCCGACAACGGCCTGGCCTGCAGACAGATCCGTGCGGGTCAGCTTCTTCGGCTTGCCGCCACCCTGGTCGGAGAGGACAGCTGGGTTGTTCTTCTTGAACTTTTCCTGCGCGCTCAGGCTCTGCCCGGCCGGTGCACCGTTGACGGTCGGCAGCTTGCGGAACTTGCCGTTCTTGCCCAGCCCATTGCCGGCTCCGTTCTGCTGACCATTCCCCTGTCCGGTAACGCCAGCGCCGGCATTTCCCGTAGACTGCTGGCTGCCACCCAAGATCCCTCGCTCGCTAAGCAGCTTCTTGGACCTGTTGTTGGGTAAATTCTGCCCGTTGAGCACCGGCGGTTTGCCGTTGACGAGCGGCAGCGCCCTGCCATTCGCTCCCGGCAAAGCATGATCCATTGAGAGCGTCTTCGATAGCGGCTTTGCGCCTCCAGGCTGCTTGCCTTGCGCAGCCCCCTGGCCGAGCTTGCCCAGGGCGGCAGAGTTCCGGTTGGAGAGTGCAGCCTTCTTCTGCAGCAGCGGCGGCAGCGCCACTTTTGCCGTTAGCGCGGCCGCTCCTAGACCCTCGGCAGCGCCTAGCTTTTGGGCGGTAGTAAGGCCGCCCGGCGCGTTACCATTGGCCTGCCCAGCCTCACCGTTGGTCTCGTTGTTGATCGTCCTGTTGTTGATGATGGTGGTGTTGGGGATGTTGTTGAAGACGATGTTATCGCGCGGTGGCACAATGTTGCGCGGCGGGTTGACCCATACCGGCACCGGCACGAAGACGGGCACCGGCAACACGAAAATATCGACTGCCGGCCGTGGTGGCGCCAACACAATGAAGTCCGGCGGAGGCGGCGGCAGGAAGATCACTGCGACAGGCGGCGGCGGCTCGAAATGGAAATCGGGATCGCCGAAATAGAGTACGGGCCGATCGACATAGATGATTTCCTCCTCCTCCGGCGGCGGCACATCGTAGGCGTAGACGGTGAAATCCTCCGGCGGCTCCAGCGCTGCATCGAAATGCTCCAGCCGCCGGCGGGCATCCCAGGCGTGCGGACCGTGCGGATAGCGATTGAGGTACGACCAGTAGGCTTCCGGCGTATCCTGGAGCCAGGTTTCGCGCCAAGTGATCGCTTCGCGCCGCGCAGCGATGATGGCACGCACGCGCTTGGCCATTGGATCGTGTGGGAAAGCGCCGACGAAATCCTCGTAACCGCGGAGCGTGTCGTGGTCGAGGGCCGCAACATAGGCGTCGTGGGCGTCGAAGTCGCGGATCTCCCTGGTCCGGTTGGCCCGAGACTCAGCCTCCGAGACCTTGGGCGCGGGCGCATCCGGAGCGCGGTCGAAGAAGACGAAGGGCGCCGTGATCTTTGAGGCGTTCCACGGAACTTCCGCGCCCTGGGTCACCCCGTTGACGCGAAGGCGCGTGCGATCGAAAACATCGTCAAGCGGCAGACCGCCTTCGCGCATCATCTCGGCCAGCGCCTGGGCGTAGGCGCCGTACGGTCCCTTGCCCTCTGGCGCGACGGTTCCCGGAGCGGCATTGAATGCGATAAGCATGTTCGGATCGGGATCGACCAGCGCGAGGCCGCCGGCCAGCGGCTGTTTCATCTGCGGGAATGCATTCGGCCGCGCCGCATCTAGCACGACGATGTTGACCTTGGTCGGCAGTCCGGCCAGCGACTTCGAGACATCTGAGAGCCGCATTCCCTGAAGCGGGACGTCGGTTGGATTGGCGATCTGGGCATCGATTGGCAAGAAATAGTTCTCGCCTTCAAACTGCACGCCACGGCCGGCGAGATAGACGAAGACGACCGCATCGGAACCGGCGGCGGAAACCTTGCCGAGGAAATCGCGCAGCGCGCCACGCAGCGATTCCTGGTCGACATCGCGGGCGCCGACCACATCGAACCCCGCCGCCTGCAAGGTCTGTGCGATCAGGCCGGCATCATTGGCCGGCGTCACGAGCGTGCCCGAAGGATAGGCGGCATTGCCGATGACGAAAGCGAGGCGTTTTTCACCCTGGGCGTGAGCCCCCGTCGCCGAAGCGGCCACGAAAACGACGAGGAGGAAGAGGCAGAGGAATTTCTGGAGCGTCAGCATGACAATCCGCCATCCGTACAAACAATAACGCTGCAGAGACAGAAATCTTCCGCAGACGTTGCAAAACAGAATCTCGCGCCGCTTTGCGGCACAATTTCGTCTAAAAAAAGCGGTTCAGATCGGCGGTATCCAGCAATTGAAAGCGAGACTTCTATCTCGCCGTGCATGAAACAGTCAAAATGGAACTATGAAGGTTCATGGGATTCGGCTCAAGCGTCATAAGACCGCGCGAGCGCGCCACGTGGCGTTGTCAGTCGGCGCTCCGGGACTGGATACCTAAAGCGCGATGAATGCCCGCCCTCGCGTTCTAGACCTCACATGGTCGTTCACGGAAAAGAGCGGGAAGCAGCTGGCAGGCCTTCGGATCGCACCTACTCCGCGCGCGCCCATTGGTGCGACCGCCAGCACATTGGAAACTGCCGCCAGGCAAGCGAGCCGCTGGGCGACGCGCAACGATTCTCTGGGCCCGAGTCTCGATCGGTCGGCCGCTACCAGCCATAGCTGAAAGTAGCGCCACCACTGCCATTGCCGTTCTGCGCGACATTGGCGTCGGTGTTTCGGCCAAACTGGAAGATACCGTAGGCGTTCTCATTGCCGTTCTGCTGCAGCGTGGCGGAATGGCCATTGCCCTCCTGCTGGATGATGCCCAGATTGCCGCGACCGTTTTGTCCGATGCCAGCTGCGTTTCGCTGTCCGGACTGACGAATGCTGGCACCATGCAGGCCGCGATACAACGAATAGAAGCGCAGTCCAGTCGCCAGAGCGCGGGCGTCGCGGGCGTTGCCGGGGGCAAATGTCGCCGAAACCCAGCCGCCCGCGTAAGCCGGTGCGGACAACGCCGCCTGGCCGATGCTGCCGGCAACGAGAACGGCGGCAAGAGTTTTGAACATATTGCGGGTCATCTTTGGTCTCCATTTTCCGGCTGCCCAGCCTATGGCCAACCTTCTCATTTGGTGGCTGAACCCTCCCGGAATCCTTCGTTCAGCTGTCGTTCAGTCATTTTTTCTCCCGGCCTGACGCACATAGAAAAAGGGCGCCGATTGCCGACGCCCTTTTCGTAAATCTGGCGATGCGATCAGGTCGCGCCGCCGAGCCGCTCGGCACAGCTGATGCTCTTGCCATCGACCGTGAGCTCGAGCCTAGCATCATAGACGGCGCCCTTCGCGTCAAGGGTGACGGCGCCGAGCGTGGCTGGCTTGCCGGGCGCTGCGCTGAAGGCGCCGTCCTGCTCGATATTGGTGCCGCCGGTGCGAGCGGCACTTTCAACATGGAACGAGTAGGTGCCGCTCACGCTTTTGTCGGCATAGGCGAGCGCCTCCAACGAGACCATGTCGACTTCCGGCGTAGCGCGGATCTCGCAGCGCACCGGCCCGAGGGACTGATCGGCGGTGGCCATGGCCGCCAGCGCGCCGGCCGGGATCAGAACCAGGG
Organism: Mesorhizobium sp. M0207; assembly: GCF_040321995.1. Taxonomy (NCBI): domain Bacteria; kingdom Pseudomonadati; phylum Pseudomonadota; class Alphaproteobacteria; order Hyphomicrobiales; family Phyllobacteriaceae; genus Mesorhizobium; species Mesorhizobium sp. M0207. The sequence goes on along the minus strand of NZ_JAMYSQ010000011.1, from coordinate 78,611 downwards.
CGAGCGCGGCCATGACGCGGCGGGGATGCTTCACGATGTGTGGCATATTCGTCTCCTTGGCGTTCGTGGGCCGCGGCCGCGGACTACGGCCGCCCGGCATTGCCGTGTTTATGGGCAGGCCTGGACGAAAGCGGCGACATTGCCACTGCCACCCTGGCTGACATCGGCGTCGCAGCCGTGGCCCACCTGCACGCCGGCAGCAATGTTGCCGTTGCCGTCCTGGGTTAAGATGGTGGTGTGGTTCGAGCCGAACTGGGCGATGCCGGCCACGTTGCGGTTGCCATTTTGATAGGTGGCGCCGTGGTTGCCGATCCCCTGCTGGCCAATGGCCGAAAGGTTGTGGCGGCCGCGCTGCTGGCCGATCACCTTGTTGAAGCGGCCGTTCTGGTAAACCCGGATACGGTTCTTGAAGCCGTTCTGGGCGCCGCCAGCCGAATTAGACCAGCCATACTGCTCGATGCTCACGTCGTTGGCCATGGCTGGGGCAGCGACGACAATGCCGACAAGAGCGGCGAGCGCGGTTGCGATGAAAGAATTGCGGATCATGAGGGCGTCTCCTTTGGCGGACGGGACCGCGAGTTGAACGGCTTCGTTTTAGGAGATGCCGTTCGAACCGATGCTGAAGGCGGCGTTCAGCCGTGGTTCAGGAGGAGAAGCGGGAGGCCGCATACGTCCCTGCCCCTCATAATTGGGCTGATCGCCACTTCAGGCTGAAGAGGGCGGTGGCCGAAAAGCAACGCCACCTCTTCGATCGAAAAGCCAATTTTGAGCATAACGTTCGACATCCGCAGCTTCGTTACGCCATTGCGGCGGCGGACCACGGCAGCTTCTGCCGCGCCGCGCGGGCGCTCGACAATTGGCGCTACTTGCTCGTTCCGATGCACGCTACTGCAACATTTCCTTCGCCGCCGGCATTGTACTTTTCTGAGCGCTGCACTTTGCTCGTAATTCGTATCTCGTAATTCGTATAAAGACCCGAGATTCGCGGGTCTCTATGCTGGACTCCTCGGCCAGTCTGCGGCTGGCGTACTCCTTCCGGTTTAATTGCTTGATTGCTAATGTCCCGCTAGCCTTCAAATCCAAGTGTGTGACCGGTGCGACGTCCGCGCTGCCAAGCCGGCCTCAAGGGCGAAGGTGCGCATTAACTGAAGTGCGCCGTCTTCTTCCACGAGCGCGGCGAAATCCCGCGACCGATCATTCGAAAGCCAAGCGTTCCGCGCCTCCGGCCTCAACCTCGTCGTTAGCGCGATCGTGCATTGGGATCCGGTCTATATCGAACGGGCCGTCACTCACTTGGGCAAAATGCATCGCGAGGTTCCGGATCACCTGCTGAAGCGCGTCTCGCCGCTGAGCTGGGAACACATCAATGTGACCGGCATCTACACATCTACAGTTGGTATGCAGATCATCAGATGCCAGAAGGCTTCCGGCCGCTCAGATTTCCGGCTCGGTTCCGCCACGCCGCATGAAGTTCATGCTCCGTTCGACCTTATCGTGTCGCTGGGAACAATTCTTGTTCCGACCCTAGAAAAGCCTGCCGCTCGTATTTGTGCGTGCTGATCGGACGGCGACATAGTGCGCCGTTGCGCACAGAGGGCCGTGCCCGTCCATCGGCGGGCTGGGCCTGCTATCGTACTGTCCTTGACGAGTTCGAACTGGATGGCCAGATGCTTGGCGTCATTGGCTGTGCGGTCGGTTCTTCGTTTGCCGTACTGGTGTTGAGCAGCTGTCTGCCTGACCGCTGGCCATCGCTGGGATCAATAACCCGCGCGCCAGGAGTGCCCCGCGGTGTCGTCGCCGCGGCCTCAGCTTGCAACCGCAAGCGGCGCTTTCTTCGTGACGGACGGCTGCCGGCGCAAGCGACGCTTGGCTGCGAGCTTGAGCGCTACCGGCGGCTCGCTTGACAGCGCGCCGCGCACTGCATCGACGATGCTATGGGCAACGAAATCGGCATTGATGTCGCCGGCCAGTGCTGCCGCCGCCTGGCTGTCGTCGTTGCCGGCCTCCGACCAGAACGCGATGCCAACCCTGAGCGCCGGCCTGGCGCGCTTCAGCCGGCGCACCAGGAAGCGGGCGTGCTTGACGGAATCGGGGTTGAGGAAAGCCGACAACGACGGTATCGACAGCGGCAAGATCGAGCCGGCGAATGCTCGCCGGGTCCATATCGGCGAAGCCCGCCGTCGACACCGTCGCGCCTTGAACTTCGAGCACCTGCGCCAGCATGGCAGCGGCGGCATCATCAAGCTCGCCGCGCCCGCCGCAACACAGCACTGACATGCCGACGCCGTTAGGCAGTTCGATCTCGTCCTCGGCTTCCTTGCCCTCCCCGGCTGTTTCCTTTCCCACATCCGTCTTGCCATACTCGGCGAAAGCCGGCTCATCCTCTTCGACCGCTTCTTCGTGTGCGCTGTCGTCGAGATTTGCCACCAGCGTCAGCGCGCTGGCTGCCATCTGCCGTCGCGGACACGATCCTGCTCGCCGAGCAACAAAGCGGGAATGACGATCTTGTCGTAGAACTCGACCAGATATTTCTCAAGCATCTCTTCGGCGTGGTCGGTGGCTTCGTCCGGATCGCCGGCCAGGAGCCGCTGGTAAAGCCGGGCATGCGGTTCGAGCACTGGCTGGTTGCCGAACAGCACGTCGAGGAATTCGAACTGCGGCACGTGCCTGCCGAGCACAACCAGACAGACGGTGAGGGGCGTCGACAGGACCAGGCCGAGCGGGCCCCACAGCCAAGTCCAGAAGATCGCCGCAACGATGATGGCCAATGGCGAGAGTCCCGTGCGCGCGCCATAAAGCCAGGGTTCGATGACATTTCCGGTGAGCAACTCCATCACCATGAAGAGGGCGGCGGTCCACAGCACTAGCGACCAACCGGGCGCCACCGCCAGCGCCAGGAACAGTGGTACGAGCGCCCCGATGACCGGGCCGATATATGGAACGAAGCGCAGCGCCAGCGCCAGCAGGCCCCACAGCAGCGCATTGGGGATGCCCAGAATCCAGAGCCCGATAGCGATCGGTATGGCATAGACGATATTGAGGACCAGCTGCATCAGCAGATACTGGCCGACGCGCTTGCCGGCATCCTGCAGCGCCTGGGTGGTGCGGTGCAGATCACCATAGCCGACTAGGCGGATGAAACGATCGCGCAGATCCTCGCGCTCCAGCAGCATGAAGATGACGACAACGACGATCAGAACCGCCGAGGCCAGCGGGCTGATCAACGGACCCATGAGGTTCTGCAGGATCTCGAGTGGCCGTTCTCTCGCGACGATCTCGACCGGCACGGGCTCGGGCCTCGGCGCGTCGGCGGCGGGCGGTGACGGTTCCTGCAGATCGATCTCCTGCCCGACGCGCTGGATCACCTGACTCAATCTGGCAATGATCCCTCCTCCTGCCCCGGTTTCCTTGAGCGAGCGGATCTTGGTCAGGATATTTGTCTGGTAGGCCGGGATGTTCTGCGCCAGTTCGCTGACCTGCGACGCGGCAATGAAGGAGAACAGAGCGAGTGCCGCGAATGCACCGAGCACACTGACGATGACGGCAGGAAGGCGGGGAATGCCGACGCGCTTCAGAGCCGACACCACGGGCGCGAGCGCGAAGGTCAAAAGCAGCGCAATAGCGATCGGCAGGAACACTTCGCGCCCGAAATACAGCGCCGCAACCGCCGTCACGATGGTAGCGACGGTGGGCAATGAAGTGCGCGGACGGGCATTGGGGGCGAACGGAATGCCCACCAGCCCGGGCTCTGATGGGTAAATTCCGTTTAGACGATTTGCCGCCACTGAATACCTCGCCCTGCCAGCCGCCATGATATCGGGCATATTTAGCTGGCGTGCAACATCAGTGGGTCTACGCGCGCTTGCCGGATTCAGCGAACAGTCCGGCTCGCACGTTGTCGTGCTGCGCCGGTTAGATTCAATCCGCGACACGAGCCGTCAAGTGTGTAACAAGGGCCGAAGAGGAGGCGAAGGCGCCTCCAGATCGGCCTTGAGCCTTGTTCCACCCAATTGCGAATATCGAGGACGCGCAGACGCTGTCGCAGGCCATCGTCAACACGATCGCCGAACCGTTCCTCGTCCTCGACGAAAAGTTTCATGTGCTGGCGGCCAGCCGCTCTTTCTATCAGACCTTCAAGGTCGACCCCGAGGAGACACACGGCGCCCTTCTCTATGCGCTAGGCGACGGCCAGTGGGACATTCCGGCACTGCGCCTGCTCCTAGAGACGATCATCCCTGAGAAGACCGCCATGGACGGCTTCGAGGTCGAGTATGATTTCCCCAACATCGGCAAACGCACGATGCTGCTCAACGCGCGAAAGGTACTTTACGACCACAATTCGGCCGTCACCATCCTTCTCGCCTTCAACGACATAACGGCGCGGCGTGTCATCGAGCGGGAGAAGGAAGAGCTTCTCGGCCGCACCGAAGACCTGTTGCGGCAAAAGGATGTGCTACTACGTGAGATGGAGCATCGGGTTGCCAACAGCCTGCAGATTATCGCCAGCATCCTGTTGCTGAAGGCCCGTTCGGTCACCTCCGAGGAAACCCGCCAGCATCTGAAAGATGCCCACCAGCGGGTCATGTCGGTGGCTGAAGTGCAGCGCCATCTCCACACCTCAGCAGGCATCGACGAAATCGACGTCGGCTCCTATCTGCCGAAGCTGTGCAGCAGTCTGGCCTCGTCGATGATCGGGGATGCACAGCCGATCGCCGTCAAAGTCACCGCGGAAGCCGGCAGGATCGACTCGCAGAAGGCGGTCAGCTTCGGGCTGATCGTCACCGAACTTATCCTCAACGCGATCAAATATGCGTTCCCCCGGGAGAAGACCGCAGCCCTGATCCAGGTGTCTTACGAGACCAATGGCAGCGACTGGAAACTGACGGTCTCCGACAATGGCACCGGCAAGCCAGCCGGCCGCGCACCAAATAGCGGCTTGGGAACAGCCATCGTGGAGGCACTGGTGAAGCAGCTCGAGGCCCGGGTGGATGTTATCAGCGACGCCAACGGCACGAGCGTATCGGTGTCCAGGGCAACGTTCACGTCGCGCATACCGCGGGCGGCGTAGCCCTTCCCACAACTCTCAGACCCAAAAAACAGCAAACCCGAACATCGTATTCTGCGTCAACGGCGTGGGCGACGTGCCTCTGGGGCTGGGACCAGGCCGATTGCGAAGTCTGGTTCGGCGAGCCACGCGGAGGTACGGCGAGCAAATACTATTCTCGAGACTACCTGCTTTGCTTGCTCGCCCCCGCCAATGGCAGCGAGTTCACCTCGAACGCCATCCTCTCCTGGGCGGATCAGAACCGCGTCGAATGCCATTACAACGCGGTGTATGTCCATGCCGATAATACGCACGGCTCCCTCCATCGTTGGTCACGAACAGGGAGCGAGCGGGCAACACGACAAATACGGATCCGCGCTCGCAGCGCATCCGGGCGAGTCGTAGGGGCGGCCAGATAATGTGCTCGAACTCGCAGTTCATCTGCATACGACGGCCTGCCCGCACTAGCGTGCTCCCGGTGCCCCGTGGCCCGGATGCGCCAAGCTTACCGAACCTGACGTACCGAACAAACGATGGCACCAAGAACATCATGCCGGATAATGGCTTCATCGAGAGCTTCAACGGCCGACTGCGCGATGAACTGCTCAACGAGACGCTGTTTACTTCGCTGGCTCAGGCACGCGTCGCCATCGCCCTGTGGCGCGCCGACTACACAACACCGCGCGGCCGCATTCCCAAATCGCCTGGCAGACACCGGCCGAGTTCGCCACTACCTTCAATCTGCGACGGTCGCTCGCGCGTGCGCGAACTCGATCCCTTGCCGCCGGGGGCGCGCGAGCCGCTGTCCGAATGGATCGACGATTGTGCCAATGCGCTGGTCGAGGCGATCATCGCCATCACCTCCGTCATCGACATCGAGGCGATCGTCCTCGACAGCATCCTGCCGCGGCCGATTCATCTCGAGCTGCTGGCAAAGGTGCAGACCCAGTTCAACAGGATCAGCGCCATCGGCATCGTGGCGCCGGAAATCGTCTCGGGACAATTCGGCCCCGAGGCTTCGCCGATCGGCGCGGCGATGCTGCCGTTCTCGGCACTGTTGGCGCCCGACAGCGGCGTGCTGATGATCGGCAAGGACAGAACAATGCTGCTGGGCAGCCTGTCGAGGCTTGCCAGCCAAGGCCAACCAGCAAGAAGCTCAGCGCCTTCAACGCATAAGATAGTGCCGCGAAAGAGCATCAAGCTCCGGGCATCATCAACATCAGCTCACAGTCAGGCACGGGCACGGCGGGCTTTTTGCGCCGGCACCGGAACTTTTAGCGGCTGCTAATCTTCATTCGTCACCGACGTTGCAATGCCGATCGGTCCGCGCTCCGCTTCAGTGCGGGCCCAGGAAGCAAGGAGGAACATATGAACTGGGATCAAATCAAGGGAAAATGGACGCAGTTCAAAGGCAAGGCGAAAGAGCAGTGGGGTGACCTCACCGACGATGATCTTGATCGGATCGAGGGCAACCGGGACCAGCTCTTGGGGCGTATCCAGGAGCGATATGGCATCGCCAAGGAAGAGGCAGAGCGCCAGGTTGATAACTGGTCCAGAAGCATCAGCTGAGCCTTGGGCGCAACGCCGTCTTCTGCCCCCACCGGGGTGAAACGCTGCGTCGCCCGCCGTGCCGACTGGTGCGGTGGGCTCTTTCGACAGTGAGGCCCCGCGAGGAACCTTTAGCCGTATCTAATATTCTACTTGCGTGGCGGGCTTCGCCCCGGCGTGCGCCCCGCCCGGAGGCGAAGGAGTGCAATGATGAACAACATTATCTGGCTGGTCGGCGCCATCGTGATCGTAATCGCCATTTTGAGCTTTTTGGGTCTGCGATAGCATCAGAGCCCTCTCTTCAAGCCGGCGACCGTCCCCGCTCGGCATGGCCTCAGCACGCCCAAGCTGGTCAGACTTAGGTCCCAAGCGAGACGCTCTGGGATTGGACCGAAGCCCCGGCTGAGGAACGTAGCCGGCTGGCTCACGTTGTGGTGAGCTTTTGGCGCGACGAAGATGCGTCCGGGCGGAAGAGTTCAAGCCAGGGAGGAGAGGCCCGACGCTCCTAACAGGCGTCGGGGCTGGGCGTAAATGCAAAAATCAGCAGACTGTTCAATTCCCATGCCCAGGCAGCACGTGCTGTGGCCAGGCTTCAGGCTGCCGGGATTCGTCGCCGGCAAATCAGCGTGGTCGGATCTTACAACGACAATGATGAACCGATCAGCGTTGCTGGATATTACGACGATGAGATGAGCGCTCTCTGGCGGGGTGCGATTGCTGGTGCCGCACTTGGCGCCACGGCTGGTCTGTTGGCCGGCTTCAGCGCTTTTGGAGCTCAAGACGTTGATCCCGCGGGGATGACCGGCATGGCTCTGGTCGGTGCGGCGTGGGGCGGCTTTGCCGGCGTGCTTCTCGGAACTTTCGCCAATTTCGCCCAGAAGCCGCGCAAGCCGAAGATCGCAGAAGGTGTCGTACTGGTGATGGCCCGCGTCGATGAAAGGCAGGCCGGCGCCGCGCATACGGTGCTCCGGAGTTTCGCGGAGATGCCTTCCGGGCTGATGAAGAGGAGCGCTTTGCCAGGTTCAAGCCGGCTCCGCGTCCGATCCGGTGCCCGATGAAGTTTGTTTCGCGAAACGGCAATTCAAACCGGAGGCGCCGGACGAAAGCTTGGCAAACCAACACTTTGGAAGCATGCGGGCTACTTGCCGTCGTGTTGTCCTTTATTATTACCGTTCTGTTGGTTGGTCTCATCCTTGGCTGAACCCATGCCCCTGCCACCGGCGACACTATGCCCGGCAATTGGCGAAGGTTGTGGCCAGTTCGAAGGATTAAACCATTCGTGCTAAGCGTTTTGGCGCCGGTCAAGAGCGGCGGTGGTTTTTGCTTTCTCATGCTGTCGCCTTCGAGGGTGACGCGATGGGCGTTGTGGACGATCCGGTCGAGAATGGCGTCGGCGATTGTCGGCTCGCCGATCATGGCATGCCACTGGGCGATTGGCAGTTGCGCGGTGATCAGCGTCGATTTCCGGCGATAGCGCTCCTCGAAGATTTCCAGCAGATCGAGACGCTGCTGGTCGGTCAGGCTGTGGGTGCCCCAGTCGTCGAGGATGAGCAGTTGCACCCGAGCCAGTTTGTCGATGAGACGGGGAAAGCGGCCGTCCAGACGCGCCAGGGCGAGATCCTCAAACAGACGTGGCATGCGCAGGTAGAGCACGGAATGATCGAGCCGGGCGGCCTGACGTGCGAAGGCGCAGGCCAGCCAGGTCTTTCCGGTGCCGGTCTGCCCGGTGATGATGAGGTTCTCATGCGCCTTCAGCCAGGCGCCATGGGCGAGCGATAGCGTATTGCGCCGGTCGAGCCCGCGATGTGCGGCGAAGTCGATGTTCTCGATGCAGGCGTCGACAAAGCGCAGCCTGGCAACGGCGAGATGGTTGGTCACACGCTTGTCGGCACGCCTGGCGGCTTCACGATCGAGCATCAGGCCAAGCCACTCGTCGCGACTGAGATCGTCGGCGTTGCTCTGGTCGGCCAGGTCCCGATAGGCGGCGGCCATTCCGCCAAGGCCGAGAGCCTGCATCTGGTCGAGGGTTGGATGTGTCAGCATGGTTGGTTTCCTTCCTTCACTGATAATAGGAGCCGCCGCGGATGTTGGTGTGCGATAGCGTGGGCTTGACCGGCTCGGCCGCGGGCGGCACGCGGTCGAGGCCGGATTTGAGGATGGCGTTGACGGAGGAGTAGGTGATCGCATTGATGGCCAGCGCCCGCTCGCAGGCCGCCTCGAGCCGATCCCGCTCGTAGCGACGGGCCAGCGAGAGGATGCCAAACGCGGAACGGTATCCCTGCTCGGGATGGGGACGGTCGCGCATCATCCGCTCGACCAGGATGGCGGTGTTGGCGCCGATCCCGGCTGCCTGCCGGATCAGGTTCGCCGGCGTCGTGTTGGCATAGCGCTGATGCGCCTTGGGCATGTGCTCGTTGACGGTGACATGGCCGCAGCGCTGCGAGCGGCGGACATGGCTGGCGACGCGCTTGTGATCATGGAAGAGCTCGACCACCCGGTGGGTGAGCCGCACATCCACGCGCCGCCCGATCAGCGCGTGCGGCACCGAGTAGAAGGTCCTGTCGATCTCGACATGGTAGTCGGGATGCACCTTGGCCGATTTCCACTCCGCATATTCGAACGGCGCCGGCGGCAGCGGCGCCAGAGCCGACCGCTCGATCTCCTCGAACAGTTCGCGGCGGCTTTTGCCGACATGGCGCATGGGGCGGTTGTTGAGATCCTCCAGCAACACCGCGATCGCGGCGTTGAGATCGCCGAGACTGAAGAAGCGCCGGTTGCGCAGCCGGGCCAGGACCCTGCTCATGCGTCAGGCGCAGGATTGATTGTAGGTCTTTCACTGTCGTTCGTCTCGCTTGCTTCCGTCTTGGCATGGCCCCTCTCAACCCGATGATGAGAGGGCAAAATGCCAGAACGGCGCTCCCGAGAACCGACCGTTATCCGCCCTGAAAACTGTCCGGGAATTAGCGGAATCACGGTCCCGTAATTACTGAAATCGCTGTCCGCGAATTAGCGGAATGGGTGTCCGCGAATTTCTGAAACACGCAATCCGCCAGCAATCGGCGCCCACCGACGCGTGGACTACCGAGATCAAAGGGACGGATGCGGAGGGCAAGCGTGTCGAGGACAACGCGTGAACAGTCGCTCCCGATTTATTCCTGGCCTTTTCTGTACTCAATCTCTGAAACCACCCACCCTGCCGGTTGCCGCCACCGATGCACATGCCAGCGTGCCAATGCGCACGACCGAGTGCGCCGGTGCGGCGAAGCTTGCGCAGCTACCGCGTGCTCATGCACCACAGCCTAAGCCTCATGCTAATCACCCAGCCGGTTGAGTGGAGCAGGTACAAACGTCCGCCTGTAGAATGTCCTTCTTGCCTATTATTGCAGACGCTCTACCTCGTCCCGATGATTTGGGCTGCCGCTGGAAGGTTCTGCGATGCCGGCGAAGTCGCCAATCCACCGCCGATGCACGACCTGGTCATTCTGCGGCTGGTCAAAGAAACGGGGATCACCGTCGAACAGGCGCGCGATCTCATCAACCTATTGGGCAACCTCAACTGGGACTCGCTCTTGCGAGAAGCCCGATTCCTTACCAGCGCCGCTGAGGCGATAGGCACTCAGTCACGGATATTGAAATATTGAAAGCGCCACAAAATCCGCTAATCTCAACTGCGGTCGCCTTTGCTTGCCACGGGGTGACCACCTAGCCTAACCCCGCTCCGGCCAAAGGGTCCCCCGCCCTCGCCCCAACGCCGGAGCGGGGCTTTGGTTACCCTGGGCCTTGTCATGCGCATCGTGGTCCTTGCCACGATGGCCAGTAGCCACGGAGTCGGTGCGGTACTTCATTGTCGCTCAACGTCGGCATTACGATTTCGATTGTCGCGCTAAGGTGGGGATCGTGCCTCAAGCGTCCGTCCCGTCAAGGATCACCCGCGACCAGCATCTTCTTCTCGATGGCGGCAGCCTTGAAACCGATGCGGGCGTCGTCGGGTGATAGCTCGCCGGCTAGTGCCGCCATGCACACCCTTTCCGCTTTATTCCATTTAGGACCGCGCTTGGTCCATCTGACCACCGCCAAGCTTACCACCTCGACCATCTGACTATCTTGTCGTTGGCAAGTTGGGGACGTCTATGACTGCACTGATGTTTTGCGTTCTTATTCGTGGTGATGGTCACCTGCCTGGGTGCGGCTTGACGCTTGACGTTGCCCAGTTTCTATCCATTTTTGAGTTCGTTTCCGGCGTGGGTTGTGCCCTGCTGGGCGGGTGAAGCGATTCGAACGCCCAGCTTGCGCGTGCTGTCTTTGTCAACCGCAGAGTATGCTTCCGGTGTTCCAGTCACTGGAGCACAACGGCTGGATCGTGAGGCGCGCTTCCGCGAAACGTGGTTCACGACATTTCCTATTGGGCCGACATGCAAGCGACGACCGCCTCACCAGGGGGGAGCCGACCAAGGTCCACCATCTCGACCGCGACCCCGAATAACGGATCGAGATCCACCGTGTCATGTCGATGAGCAGGGTCTGCGTGTATTTTGGCCAAACAAAATATCGGATTGATCCAGTCAACGGAATATCCCCGTGGAAAGCACAACCCCAATTGTTATCGTTGGTGGGCGCTTAAACAGCCTGACCGCCGCATCGCTTCTGAGCCATCAGGGCGTCTCCTGCATGGTTGTGGAGCGCCATTCGCCAACATCAGGATGCCGATCCTTGTCTTGGGCATGAAAGCCACGTAGGCGCCGAACCCGTTTGTGGAGCCGGTTTTGTTGAAAGGTTTCGGCTCCGAAGGAATCTCCACCGGCGTAGTTGCGTCGCGGCATTGCCCTCCGTGATCATCGTGCCAGAGTGACCGAGCTCAGACAGATATGAGATTCTTGCAGTTGAGGAGGGGTTCTCCGCAACTCGGGTTGCGAAGCTCAAATCATAGGAGAACCACATGCAGGTTTTTCGCCTGCCCGGTCATCTTATACGCAACGCCGGGCGGGCGTCGCGGCTTCTCGGCGCGAAGACCCCAACTATCGAAGCTGAGAGAAGACGCAACGCGGTGGCGCGCGATGCTCAGGTGGCTGAAGGGTCTTTGTCGCTCTTGATCGCTCTGCTTCAACTCCGGCCCAAGCCGGTCGCCGCTAGAGCGCGGATTGTTCACGGTCGACTACTTGCCGAAGTTTGATGTGGCGCAAAGGATCACCGGAAGCTAACATATCTTGTTCTTGGAGGCTGTCGTGCGTACGAGACGTTTCAGAAAGCCCGTCGTCGTTCAACCCGGCCGGATCGATCGCGACAGAGTTGTTGCATCAGTATCCGACGCGGCCGAAGTTCTATTGAGGGATTGGCCGAGGCCGGCGGGCAAGTCGCGGCTCGCCGCAATCGAAGCATGCCTTGCCGTAATCCGTGGAGAAAAACCACCAAGGATAGCGCGCCAGGCGTTCATCGCTGCGGCCAAGGAGGCCAGGATACTGCTCGGGGAAGAAATTTAGGCTTGCCCAGCACCCGTATGGGCATGCCCTTGAAGCACGGAGCGCTGCTGGATTCAGCGGCTTTGTTGCTTAGTGGCATCGAGCAGAGTGTGACGTATCGATGTAGTGCGATTTTGTCGATATGATTTGATTGTCTGTCGAGGGCGACGATGTATCGGCTCGACTTGTCGATCGCACATTGATCGACCTCCCCTGCCCCGTCAGGATACGAGGACGTGAAGACGCAAGCCGTGCAGAAGCTTGTGTTGTGGCGTGAGCGGCGCTTACTGAACCGCGAAGCCAGGCAGCTCATTCTCAGCCAGGCCACCTAGACCATCTAGACCTAATGGCATGGCCCGAATTCGTGCACTGTCAGGCTTTGGCCTTGCGCTTTGCTGGTGCTTTCTTTGGCGGCGTTTTGTCAACCGCCTTGCGGCCGAGACCGGCAGCTTTGGCAAGCGCAGACCGCTGAGCCGCATAGCTGGGCGCTACCATAGGATAGTCCCACGCCAAACCCCACTTGGCTCTGTACTCATCAGGTGTCATGCCAAGCAAGCCCAGGTGGCGCTTCATCGACTTGAACTTGCGCCCGTTCTCAAGGCTTATAATGTGATCGGGAAAGATCGACTTCTTAGGATTTACCGCGGGCGTCAGTATTGGCGATGCTGCAGCGACCGGCTCAGCCAGGCCAGACAACGCAGAATTAACACTGGCGATCAAATTCGGCAGATCCGCCACGGGCGTTGCGTTGCTCTGGACATAGGCTGCGACGATATCTGCTGTCATCCCTAGCAGATCAGCCCTTCGCTGCCCAATTGCTTCATCCATCAAAATCGTTCCCTTGTTGATCTCCGGCGTTCCTATTTGGAAAATTCGGCCTGCGCAATTGCAAACAATGATTATTTGACGCTAGATTACTCCAAGGCCGACTGTGCTGGTCATCGCCTGCGACACGCGTGTGTGCGGCCGATTCCCTTCAGGTGTAGCACCCTCATTCACCCGAATGCGATCAGCAGATCGTTGGCTGAGGCAGCAACGCTTTTTTCTCCCCACCTAGTTGGTGCGTGAGGACGATGATCCCGCATTTACTCTATGTCGAGTCGGCGCTTGTTTCGCCTGTCACTTTCATGCCCTCTGCCTAGGCTTCACCAATCCGAAAGGCACCAACATGTCAGACAGCTTCCTTCTTCAGCAGAAGGCCCCCTAGCTGATTGTCGTCACCGCCTTCGACCCGCGATGAGAGCGGCGACTTCCAGGCAGCCTATGGGCCAGCCGAGCAGCAGACCGAAGACCGAGCGATAAGGACCGCCAAAGCTCTGGCGACGAAACATGCCGATGTCATTGCGTGGTCGCGTGATGCTAATCCGGCGCTGGACGAATACGGCGAGCCGACGACGCTCTTTGGTTCGGAACGACGTGCCCGAGATGGAGTGACGATTAGGCCGGTATCCCCAAGGCTCCCCTGAACTTCTCCTCAGGGTGTAGCCGAGGGGCACAGGGACACAGGAGACCTAACCAGAGGAGCGTAACACCCCCTCCTCCTTGGCAGCAGCCTCGAAAGCCTGACGGACCTCTTCCGGAATCACACGGTCCTGGAGGGCTTCTATGCATAGTTGCACAGCCTTCCTCCACTTAGGTCCCATCCTGGTCCACTTCATAAGTTCCTCGGCGGCATCCTCGACATTGTTGCACGCGTAGGTGGCCCCACGTCGGTCGGTGACGTACACCGGAGGGGAGAACCAATGGGTTGCCATTGGGTGGAAATTGGAGGGGACTCCCTCAGTAACCAGCTTCCGATCGCGAGTTTTGATAAACTTTCAATCACCAGCTCTAATCTGAGGACCGTAACGTCCCCTCCTCTTTTGCAGCAGCCAGGAATGCCTTACGAGCCTCCTCAGGTTCCATCTCGTCGAATATCACGGCCATACAAACGCGCACCGCGAGGTGCCACCAAGGGCCACGCTTGGTCCACTTCATCAGCTCCTCGCCGGCCGTCTCGGCGTTGTTGACGTTGCGGATGATCCCGGGACGCTCGGTCTTGACCGGGACCGGAGGGTTGAACCAGTGGCGAGCCATGCGGTCACTCTTTGTCGACCTTATCAAGTTCCTCCAGCAAATACCTTTGCTCAGCCGGCAGTTCCCGTTGTACAGGCAGATTCAGCAGGTTGCGAAGGTAATTGCGGATTACCTCTGACCGTTGGAATTGGCGCAGGGCGGCGCGCCTCCGTCGCCATGCCACAGTGACTGAAGTTTGGCTGACAGCTACTCGCGACCGTCGAAAGCCACGTAGAGGCCCATGGCCGTTGCTGCCTCGACTATCGCCTCGGTTAATTCTTCGTCGGAGGCCACCAAATAAGGCGCAGCCTCCCGCGCTTCGCGTAGCGCCACTTTGATCGAGACCGTGTCGCCACGGTCCGCCCTGTTGAGGAGTACGTTGATTGCTTGCCCTAAAAGCGGACCTACCCTTTGCGCGACGCTCATCCAGCCCTCCCCAGGCACACGCCGAAGTGGACTTTACTCCCTGCCTGAGCGACATCAAGGCCATGTACGAGTCGTACAAATTGGCACGGTGCTAGGCCGCAACAGTCAGCATTTTTTAGCTGGAGTTTCTGATCGGATGATCGGGTAATTGGCTCGCGCGAAAACCCCCGTACCCCTCTCGACCTATAGAGCGCGCCCCGATTCGCCTTTCGTCCCAACCTGGGTGCTGTCGGTCCTGCCGTAGACTGGAGGGGACAACCAATGGCTTGCCATGCGGCTATTCACGAAGATCGAACCCGACAAACAGGCCAAAGGCTGGGGCAACATTGACAATAAGCTCCACCAACTCGCAGTCAGTTTCCGCCAGATGTGGCCCGTCTCGGCGCACCGCTGCAATAGTGTCTTTTATGGAGATGATTTGGCCGCGACGGGCCTGTAGGATCAGCTGTTCAACAAGCTCATGTGCAGTCATTATGTCGGGTCGGCGGTTTCGTCAAAAACTTCATACGAGGCCTCCCACCTCGGCGAGAACCCAAGCGGCCATCTTATGGGTCACTCCACGGAAAAATCAATCTTCGAATCATACGAAATAAAGGACTGAATATTGGGAGAAATTTCAGCCCCTCCTACGGGGAAAGACACATCTTGGCTTCCTTAGCGGCAGCCTCGAAGGCCTTTCGTACCACCTGAGGGTCAATCGGATCGCCCTCCAGATCTGACAGGCAGAGGGTCACCGCCTTTTGCCAGCGAGGTCCTCTCCGGGTCCACCTCTTGAGCTGCTCAAGGGCTGCCTTGGCATTGTTGCAGCCACGCCTGTCGCCGGTTTCAGTCTTCACGAACACCGGAGGGACGAACCAATGGGTTGCCATGGGGGTAAGTAGGGCGGCACGAAGCCGCCGACCATCCGAATCATGGTGGGTCATGCTCGGTCCCTTCTCGGCAGGGAGCGGGCAACAAACCGAAGGTGTTCGTAGAGAACGGCCTCGTCGAACTCGCCGTCCGAGAAAAGTGCCATTGCGCTCACGCTCAGGCGCTCCGCCTGCTCGCTTCCTACTGGAATGTCTTGCTCGGCGCATACACGATCAAAGACCTGCTTCAACAGAATCAGGTCGCCAGGATAGGCCGTACCACTAGTTGAGCTGCTGCTGGTCATAGGCTGTCACCATTGGGGCGGACGCGCGGTGGGCTCTCCTGCCAGAGCCGAATGCCCGAGCCCCTAAACCTTCAAGTCGCGCGACTCAGAGCAGATGAAACTACAGCCGCTTCCGTTCCCGGCAGTTCGAACAGCATGGGCAGGTGGCGACACTCGGCTTCGTCCACGATCAGCTCCTCGATAGTCGCGATGGAAAGATGGCTTTTGAGGCGCAGCCGGACAACCGCCGCCAGTTTGTGAACGGGCACTGGCACCGCCCCCGCGTGATCGTCTAGCAGACTATTGACCTCAGCAACTACCTTCGGATCGACGGCGTGGGGCAATGGCAGCATAAGAGCGCTCCTTTCGGAAGTAATTCTAAGCCGATCGCGGCGATGAGTCTTGGCGCGTACGTTTTTAACCAAATGTCGCGGACATTGGAGGTCAGTCCACGGTTGTTATCGGTCGGCGTGATTTAGAGCGACAAAGGCCTGCTGACCAACCAATTGCTAGGCAAGCGTGAACCATTCCCGCCATGGTGTGTTTGTAGGAATGCCTCGCTTTTTCTTCTTCACCGACACCGGCCAAGTCTTCCCAGACCTGGAAGGCACATATCTGCCCAACCTCGAAGCTGCAAACCAAGAGGCGGTAAGAGCCTTGGTCGAAATCACCAAAGATAAGCTGCCGGATGGTCTCTATCGAGAGTTTGTGATGAAGGTACGCGACGAAAGCGGCCACAGGTTCGCAGAGGCAATGCTCAAGTTTGAGCTGCGGGAGCGCTAGACGTCTTCAAAATGCTTTCGGCCTGGGACAAGTCTGAAATAGTAGCTGCTCGATTGAATGAGCGCCGCGCGCGCGCAGACATCGAAGACCTTCGGCAGACCATCGACGAAACCCGCCGTGTAATCGCAGCTTCGCGTAAGCTGTTGGACCGGCTAGCCGAAGACCACCCGGCCATCTTGTCAGTAAGCAGCTCCTGCCGGCCTACCAAGGCGCGTTGACGTTGCGGGGCGTCCTGTAGGGTCAGTTCCGAAAATGCAGCCCAGGGCCGGTTTCAGCTTGTCGGCGCTCTCGACGCGCCAGGAGTCGATGCCGAAGCTCTTGGCAATTTCAGCGAATTGCGGCGAGTAGGCGCCGCCATTGCCCATATTGAATTCGCTGGCGGCATGGCGGCCGAGGATCTTTCGCTGTCCGCTGCGGATCGCCATGTAGCCGGAATTGTTTTGCACGACGACGATGATCGGGATGTTGTGCATCGCTGCCACCGCCATCTCTTGCATCGACATCATGAAGTCGCCGTCACCGAGGATGACGCAGACCTTTCGGTCCGGGCAGGCGAGCTTGGCGCCGAGGGCAGCCGGCAGCGCCCAACCCATCGAGGAGTAGCTGCCGGAGGTGATGTGCGTGCGTGGCTCGTAAACCGGATAGCTCTGTTTCACGACGCCTTGCGTGTTGCCTGAGCCGACGAGAAGAATGTCCTCGCGACCCATGATTTCGCGAAGTTCCTTCAGCGGACGCTGCATCGTGAAAGGGAACTGGTTGCTGTCGCGACGTGCGGCGAGCTGCGTTTCCCAATCAGTCTTCTCACGAGCGACCGCGTTGTGGAATGCTTCCCGCCGGGCAAGTGCCTTGTTTGACTGCTCGGACGAAATGGCATCGATGATATCGGCGAGCGCCATCTTGGCGTCGGCAACAAGTCCGACCGCCGTCGGGCAGTTCTTGCCAATCTCCTGATGGTCGATGTCGATATGGACAAGCTTCGCCGGCGGGATAGAGAAACTGACGCCTTTGCGCCAACTGGACGCCGATCGGTGAAGCGGCAGCCGACGGAAACAATGAGGTCCGCCCCGGCAGCGATATTGTTGCCGGCCGAAGTTCCCGTCTGGCCTACTGCTCCTGCGTAAAGGACATGACCTTCCGGGAAGGCACTCTTGCCGTTCCAGGTCGTGACAACCACGGCGCCGGTCTTTTCGGCCAGCTTCCTCACTTCCGGTGCTGCTTCCGCCGTGATGGCGCCGCCGCCAACCACGATCACCGGACGCTCGGCCGAAAGCAACGCCGTGGCGGCAGCCTCGACTGCCCGCTGGTCAGGTCGGGCGCGGCCCATCGCCATCCTGAGATCAACGTCGTGGATGTCCACCTCGGCTGCTTCCGACTGGATATCCATCGGCACTTGGACATGCACCGGACCCGGATGACCGCTGAGCATGGCGTTGAAGGCTCGATGCATTATAAAGGGCAACTCATCAACGCGACCAGCCTCGAAAGATCGTTTGACGGCGCCGCTGGCGATCTGCGGGAAAAAATTGGTGCGGTGACGATCGAGCTCCTGCATGACCCCGTGGCCTCGCATATGCGTCGCCGGCCCGCCTGTGAAGAGCGGGACCGCCGTCGAGTCGGCGTAGGCCGTTGCGAGGCCGATGATGGTGTTGGCGGCGCCGGGGCCAATCGAAGTCATCGCCGCCATCGGCTTGTCCGAGGCGCGCCAGTAACCATCGGCCATATGCACCGCGCATTGCTCGTGCATCACCTGGATAACCGGGATTTCGCTGCCCTTATGCAAGAGGCCTCGAGCATCGCCCAGCATCCGTGCGCGGGGATGGCTGCCACATATTTTATGCCGTACTTCTTCAACGCAGTCGCGATGACCTGGCCGCCAGTAAGCTTCATGCCTGCAGAACTCCCCTCGCCAGCGGTCTGCCGTGGCACGTCTTCACGCGCAGGCATGCATTTGCTCCGCTCTTTTGTGATTTGCCTTCCATGTGCACGACCATTCCTCTGGTAGGTCGGCCCGGATCGGCTGAATGCCCTGCGATATGACTTCGCCGACAGACAACTCGCAATTTCTCAATGATTTCTAATGTGACGCAATCTGAAGCGCCCAGTGCGTAAGATGCTGTCGGTGCATGCTGACCCGCGTTCGGCGACGGTGCCCGGTTTCCGCAACGAAATCGGATCGGCCGCTTGAATTTCGACGCCAGACCCTCTGTCCGCTGTTGGATCGACGACTCAGCCGGTGTCGCGGATGGTGCAATACCGGCCGGCGACGCGAGTATTGCGTCAGATCGCGCTGATCGAAGCGCGCCTGCGAAATTGCGGATGCCCCCTCTTTCTGTCCTGTTGACCGTCAGTCGTTGCGCCTTTTTCACGACTGCCATCGCAGGACGGCATCGCCCCATGGTCCCGAGAGATGTGGGAATCGAATGAGTATTCATCGGGGTAGCGGCCTGCTGCAGCATCGACCTCTGAATTTCACGGACGATTTTGTCGCCGCCGATTTCTTTGAAAATGGCTCCGGCCTGCACATCGAAAGCGGCATAGTCGTCAACCTGTCGAGCACCCGGCTGGCCCTCGATGATGCGATCAAGACTTCAATTGCGCCGTGGCGCTCGGCCATGCTGTCGAAGGCGATGATCGAACAGAGCGGCCGGATCGAAAATTTGCAAGACAGTCGACCTGAGTGGTGTCATGTTCCGCGGCTGGGACTGGCTCGGCAACCGCATCCGGTCTTTCCCGCGCCAGATTCCGCTCTTCATCTCACCGCAGCACACGGTCGGCGAAGTCGAGCTCGACCCGCTGTTCTTTTCCGGTGAGATCGCCGTGGAACGGCAATTGCAGCGCTTCGTGCTCAAACTAACCTCTGGTGGTCACCCGCTGGAACCGACTGGTTCATTCACCACAACCCTCCCTTCCTCGAGGTCCACACGCAGATATTGGGAACCGGCCGCATGCAGAAATTCCGGGAGAAAGACCAGGCAACGCTTTATTGAGATGTCCCCATGGTGCCGGGCTTTGCCTATGAGGCGTTTTGCCGGGTCAGCGGAACGAACCAGTGGCAATATCCGTGGCATCGCTATTTCGCCGACGCCGACGCGGTTTGGTTGGCTATCGAACTGCACCCGATCAGCTGAGTTGATCGTTATGGTGAGCGACTGTGGGCAGTTCTTGCCGTGGGCTCGAATCGTCCAGTCAATGGTAGAAAATGTCCAACCGCATCAGATCGTTCACTGACTCGGCAACTGCCCTCAGGGTCGCCCCGCGCCTCCCCGATGCTCTGGCAGCGGCCCGTTTTGTAAGATCCGACGCACGGCTCGCCCCATGCTTGTCGACGAGGCGACGAGCAAAGTCGTGAACCCTGGCCAAATATCGCCACCTTTGAGATATGCATTCGACTAATGAGCCGACGTCAAAATGCTGCAGTTCCAAACTGTGTAGCGCTTTGATTTGCATTTTCGATCTCCATCGATGGAATTTTTGAGAATTGACCTAAAGTCCTTTTGTGCTTGCGGAACCTCCTTGCCTTGGTGGGTTTCATCTGAACGGCTTTTTATTGTACCTTTTTGGAAATAGACGCCCTTCGACCGCGAGCTCGATCTAGGAGCGCTTCTGCCGATTCCGGTAGACATCAATGGTCACGGCCGTGACGATGATCAGGCCCTTGACGATTTCCTGATAGTAGGCGTCGACCCGCAAAAACGTGAATCCTGACGACATCACGCCCAGGATCACCACGCCGATTACGGTGCCCCCTATCCGGCCGACCCCGCCGGCAAGCGACGTTCCGCCGATCACGGCTGCGGCAATCGCATCGAGCTCATACATGTATCCCATGCCGGATTGAGCCGTCTGCGCGCGCGCTGCGGTGACGATGCCGGCGAGCCCGGCAAGCATTCCGGCGATCGCGTAGACCTTAACCAGATGCCTTTCGACATCTATGCCGGAGACCCGCGCTGCCTGGACGTTCGCGCCGATCGCATAGGTGTACTTGCCGTACCGGGTGTAGCGAAGCGCAACATGGAAAATTGTTGCGACGACTATGAAGACAAACACCGGCCAGGCAGCCGAGCCGATGGCGGTGAATTGATCGGTCAGCCCCGAAATGGGCTGGCCCTTTGTATACCATTTCGAAATACCCCGAGCCGAAACCATCATTCCGAGCGTTGCGATGAACGGCGGGATGCGGGCATAGGCAACAAAAACGCCGTTGGTTATGCCTGCAATCAAACCGATCAAGACACCAACGGCGATCGGGACGATCGCCGGCAAACCGGTCAGTGATGGATAGAGAGCTTTCGACCATTCCGCGGATTGCGCAAACCCAGCCGCCATCATCGCACTTGCCGCCACGACGGACCCCGAAGAAAGGTCGATGCCGCCGGTAATGATGACCTGCGTCACGCCGATTGCGATGATCCCCACCACGGACACCTGGAGGATGGTGATCGTGAGGCGTTGCGGATTCCAGACGAAACTCTGCCCGATCAAAAGCCAGCCGCACACCTCGCAGAGAAGAACGATCCCCACCAGGACCAGGAAGATATTGAGCTCCTGAGGTTTTCGCCAACCGTCAAAGCTGCCACGGTAATCAGGAATGGCGGCGGCTGTTGTGTCTTTTCCCATCGTGCAGTTCCTCTATTCCTCGCTTATTTCGAAGCGAGTTCCATTATTTTGACCTGCGTCGCCTCATCTCGGTCCAGAACGCCGGTGATCTTTCCTTCATGCATCACCATGACCCGATCGCTCATTCCAAGGATCTCCGGCATCTCCGAGGAGATCAGAATGACGCCCGCGCCCGCGCTGGCGAGTGATGAGACAAGGGCGTGAATCTCAGCTTTGGCAGCAACGTCAATGCCGCGTGTCGGCTCGTCCAGGATTAGGATGCCCGGTTTGGTCAAAAGCCAGCGTCCGATCAGCACCTTCTGCTGATTGCCGCCCGATAGGTTTTCGACCGTGGTGTGGATTCCGGAGCTCTTGACGCGCAACGCCTTGCTCATCTCGTTGCATGCCGCGGCAATCACCTTGGCTTGGACGAAACCGGCTTTGACGAATTGGCTTTGAAGAGCCGCAATCTGCATGTTCTCGAGAATGTCGAGGACGAGAAAACAGCCGCTTTGTTTTCTGTCTTCTGTCAGGAAGGCCATTCCATTGGCGATCGCATCGCGTGGCGATTTCAAATCGACGCGTTGCCCCCTTATCCGTGTCTCGCCGCTGGTGGCGGGCGTCACCCCGAAGATCGTCTCGGCAACGTTGGACCGCCCCGACCCGATCAAGCCGGCGAGGCCCAGTATCTCGCCCGCCCGCAGATCGAAAGAGACCCCCGAGAAGACGCCGCGCAAAGTGAGGTCCCGAACCGAAAGTAAAACATCATCGGTCGGAACATTCTTCTTCGGAAACAGTGTTGAGATGTCTCTGCCAACCATCATGTGGATGATCTCATCCCTGCAGGTGGCCGCCGCCGCGTGGGTGCCGATATATTTGCCGTCACGAAAAACGGAGATCTCGTCTGATATTTCGAAGATCTCGTGCATCTTGTGTGAGATATAGACGATGCCGATGCCCTGGTTTCTCAGGTCGCCTATTATCTCGAAGAGGTGGGCCGACTCGCGCTCTGTCAGTGCCGAGGTGGGCTCGTCCATGATGAGGACGCGCGAGCGATAGGAAACCGCTTTCGCGATTTCCACCATCTGCCTGTTGGCAATCGACAGATGGCGAACTTCCGCCTCTGGATTCAGGTTGATTTTCAACTCCGCCAGAAGATCATAAGATAGGCGATTCATGCGCCGATGGTCGATGATCCCAAATCGGTTGCGCGGCTCTCGGCCTATCCAGATGTTCTCCGCGACCGTCATCGAGGGCATCAGGTTCAACTCCTGATGGATCATGCCGACACCCTGCGCCAGCGCATCGAGAGGCGTTTTGAACTGAGCGGAAACGCCATCGAGGAGGATCTCTCCCGCATCGGGTTGATATATCCCTGCCAGGATCTTCATCAGGCTGGATTTGCCCGCGCCGTTCTCACCCATCAGTGCATGGACGGTACCCCGTCTGAGTTGAAAGCTCACGTCGTCGAGAGCCACTACGCCCGGAAACGACTTGCTGATCCCGGTCACGCTCAGCAGGCAGGGCTGACGCTTGTCCTCAAGACAAGGTGGGGTTGAGGTAGCGGCGACTGTGGTCTGCATCGAAGTCGTCCCAAATCCAGATCGAACGGAACAGTTCGCGCGCCGATCGTCGACCGGCGCGCGATGCTGGCGATCAATTCCTTTTCAGGTATTTGTCCATGTTGTCCTTGGTGACGAGTTCGAGCGTGGTGAAGACCTTCTTGTCGGTCTTCTCGCCTCGCGCCAGCTTCAGAACTGTGTCGAGCGCGCCTTTTCCTTGGCTGATGGCGTCCTGGAAAACGGTCACCTTGAGGTCGCCTGATTTCATGGCTGTCAGGGCGTCCTGCGTTGCATCGATGCCGGCAACGACATAATCGCCGGTTGATCCCCCGCTTGCCTTGATGGCCTGAAGCGCACCCAGTGCCATCTCGTCGTTGTTAGCAATGACAGCGTTGAAGTTGAGACCAGCTGACATCCAGTTTGTGGTCAGGTCGAGCGCCTGCGTGCGAGACCAGGTCGCCGTCTGCTCTTCGACGATTTCGATGCCCTTGCATTCGTCGGACTTGAAGACCTCGTGCACCGCCTCGGTGCGGCCACGCGCAACCAGCGCTCCGAGTTCACCCATCAGAATCACGGCCTTGCCCTTGCCATCCAGCAAACGACAGACCTCGCGCGCCTCCAGGCTGCCTGCCTGGATCTGGTCCGAGCCGACGAACGCCTGCTTCTCCGGCAACTGATCGACGTTGGAAGGCTGATTGTTGGCGAAGACCAGAGGGATTCCGGCTTTGTCGGCCGTCTTGGACATCGCGACGCCGGCATCGGCCTCTACCGGGATCACGATCATCCCATCGACCTTGGCGGCAATAAAGTTTTCGATCTGGCTTTGCTGCCGGGCGATGTCGCCCTGCGCATCCTCGATCAACAACGTCACATTCCCAAGGTCTTTGGCGTGTGCCTCCAGGCCGCTGCGAAGAATCGCAAGAAAATTGTCGTCGAACCGCTGCATGCTGAAGCCGATCGTTTCGGCGTGAGCAGGGACACCGAGTAACGTTAGACAAGCGGCAGCTAGCAAAATCTTTTTCATGTTCCGTCTCCGTCGGTTTTTGATGATTGAAAGTTTGTCATTGCCGACTTCGCCCCGGTACCCGTCGGACTAGCGGCG
The DNA here is from genome assembly GCF_040321995.1 of Mesorhizobium sp. M0207. NCBI lineage: Bacteria > Pseudomonadati > Pseudomonadota > Alphaproteobacteria > Hyphomicrobiales > Phyllobacteriaceae > Mesorhizobium > Mesorhizobium sp. M0207. The sequence continues at coordinate 54,907 of NZ_JAMYSQ010000011.1, read as the reverse complement.
GCATCGCAAAAAACGATCGTGCAAGTTTCAGGCGTCGCGTTGCCCTTTGCCAAACATGTTCGGCGCCGTTCAGCCTGCTGCGAAGCTCTTCGGCTTGCTTACAGTAGGTAAAACGATACACTAGATTTTTTTCATCTGTCAACTGCCACTTGAGGAGTTTGCCTCCCATCAGAGTCAGGTGATTCCTGCAAACCCCATAATACCAGCGGCATTACCTCCGATAGCCTCAGATCGACCCTCGATTGACACAGACGATTTTTAGTGTACCGTTTTACCGACTTTCTCGATCGCACAGCTGCGGGGCCGGACTCGCGACCATCGAGGTTTCGTTCTCCTTCGGGAGTCGTAGAATGAGGGTCTCTGGGACCTTGGGAGATTTGAACGTCATGCCGCCGAAGAGTGGATCGCCCACAGATGCTGCGGACCGCGCCACCATTCAGGACGTTGCGAAAGCGGCGAGCGTATCGGTGAGCAGCGTCTCGAATTACATGAACAATCGATTCCATCGGCTCGGGACGGAGACCCGGACGCGGATTGCGACGGCAATTGCCGAGCTTGACTTCCGACCAAACCAGGCAGCGCGCCAACTAAAGACTGGCAAGGCCCGGGTAATCGCCCTGGTCGTGCCCAGCATTGTCAACCCGTTCAATGGCCAAATGGTGTTCTCGATAGAACAGGCTGCGGTGAAGGCGGGTTACAGGGTTCATCTGTGCAACACCATGCGCGATCCGAAGCTCGAGAAAGAGTTTTTGGACAATCTGGCTGCCATCGGCGTTGCCGACCTCATCACCATTGCACCCCTGAACACCAGGCGCGGTTACTACTCGGCGTGGAGCGATCTTTCGATCGTTGCCGTGGACGCCAACAGGCTCGATTTGAAGCTTGCTCGGCTCGATACGGTCAATCTCGATCATGAGGCGGCAATCGGGATGGCTGTGGAGCATCTGTTTGCTCTCGGTCATCGGCGGATAGCCTATGTGACCGATCCCCTCATCACCCACAGCCGGGTGATGAGGTTGTCCGGTTTCAAGAAAGCAATGAAGGATCACGAACTCGACGACAGTCAGGCTGTCGTGCTCGAGCGTCACCAGAGCGCACTTGATATCGCAGACGCTCAGATGGTCGAGGTCGGTCGTGATGCCGCTTCCGATGTGGCGGCGCTGTCGCCCAGGCCCACGGCCATTATCGCGTTCAACGACATGATCGCGTTGGGCCTGCTGGCGACTTTCCGTTCCGCCGGCATTGCCGTTCCAAAGGACATGTCGATTATTGGCGTGGACGATGCCTGGATCAGCCAGCTGTCATTTCCTGCACTGACGACCATACGTCAGCCTATCGAGGCGATGGCCAGCGCTGCCGTCGAGCGTGTTCTCAAACCGAATGCGGAGCCGGCCAACGCCGGCTCCGACGCGATTTTTCTGCCCGAACTCGTCATTCGAGACACATGTGCGAAGCCACAGGAAGATGCCGCCACGCATGTCCGGAAACGACACTTAGAACAGTAGCGCCAAACAGCGCCCTTCTGCCAACAACCCCAGAATATCCGGCCGGATACATCCGCGCTGGCACGAAAGAGGCTTGCCTTATGAATACCCACGCCACCCAGATCAAACCAAGCGCAAATCATATCAGGATGGCGTGCGACACCGGCGGTACTTTCACCGACCTTGTCGTTGAAGATGGCAACGAGATAAGGCTGTTCAAAGCATCGACGACGCCTGATGACCCAGTGCGCGGCGTGCTCGATGCCTTGGATCTCGCTGCCAGGCACTACAGAATGAGACTCGGAGATTTCCTGAGCCGTGGCGCCATGTTCGTCCACGGCACCACCCGGGCTATCAACGCGATCATCACCGGCAAGACGGCGAAAACAGCCTTCATCACGACCAAAGGTCATCGTGACATCCTGGTCATGCGCGAGGGCGGGCGCATTGAGCCTTTCAACTTTACGGTCGCCTACCCTGAACCCTATGTGCCTCGGCGGTATACGTTCGAAGTGGATGAACGCGTCGATGCTCGCGGCAAGATCGTCGAGGGACTACACGAAACCGACTTCATCGCGACAATCAAAAAACTGCAGGCGCTGAAAATCGAAGCCGTTGGCGTTTGCCTTCTGTGGTCGGTTGTCAACCCGGTTCATGAGCGGCGTATCGCAGAACTGCTTAAGGAGCATCTACCGGATGTTCCATACACGCTCTCGCATCAGTTGAATCCAACCCTGCGCGAGTATCGTCGAGCTTCCGCGACCGTCATTGACGCCTCGCTGAAACCGCTGATGTTTAAGTATCTCGATGGCTTGACCAACAGGTTGCAAGACGCCGGTTTCAACGGTCGAACACTGATGATTACCTCAAGTGGCGGCATCATGGATGCGACGGCAGTTGCACGGGCTCCGATCCACTCGATCAATTCGGGACCGGCGATGGCGCCCGTCGCCGGCCGCTACTACGCAGAGCGCGATTTTGGCAATGCCATCGCGATTGTCGCGGACACGGGTGGGACCACCTTTGATGTCAGCCTGGTGCGTGACGGGCGCATCCCCTGGAGCCGCGAAACATGGATTGGCCAGCGCACACGTGGCCATATGACCGGCTTTCCATCTGTCGATATCAAGAGTATCGGCGCCGGAGGCGGCTCGATCGCATGGGTCGACAATGGCGGAATTCTGCAGGTCGGTCCGCAGAGCGCGGGCTCGACGCCGGGGCCCGTCGCTTACGGCCGCGGAGGAACCGAGCCCACCGTCACGGACTGCGCCTTGATCCTGGGTTATATCGATCCGGACTTCTTCCTGGGCGGCGCCATGGTCCTCGACCGGGAGGGGGCGACCCGGCAATTGCAATTGAAAGTCGCCGAACCGCTCGGCATCAAAGTTGAGGAAGCCGCTGCCGCTGTGTTGAGGCTTTCAACCGAAAAGATGGTCGGAGCGATCGAGGAGATCACGGTCAATCAGGGCATTGATCCCCGCTCGGCCGTCATGATCGGCGGCGGCGGCGCCGCAGGACTTAATGCAGTCGCAGTTGCCAGGCGCCTTCAATGCGCTGGTGTCCTCATTCCCGAAGCAGGTGCCGTAATGAGCGCGGCCGGGGCCCTGATGTCGGAGCTTTCGTCGGACTATGCGCAACTGCAGTTTACAACCAGCGACAGATTTGCGGCTGACAAGATCAACGAGGTTCTGGCAGAGCTACGGAAGCGATGCCTTGAGTTCGCGGAAGGGCCCGGCGCCGGGGCACTCGACTGCCACATCGAGTATTCCGTAGAGGCGCGGTATCCGCATCAGATCTGGGAAATCGACGTTCCTCTCCCGCTTGATCAGGTGAAGAGCGAAGGCGATTTGAAGCAGGTCACGGATGCGTTCCATGACACCCACCAGCGTATTTTCGAGATCAGCGACCGCAATTCCAATGTCGAATTCGTGACCTGGCGCGCCAAGGTCAGATGCAGACTGACTGATCGGGCCACCGGCACGCTCCCTCCCGAGGGTGATTTTGCCGGTGGTCGCGCAAAGCGGCCGGTTTACTTCACCGAACTCGGCTGGAGCGACGTCTCGGTTCATCGCTACGAAGCCATGCAGCCGGGCGAACCGGTTGCCGGCCCGGCCATCATCGAATCGTCGTTCACCACCGTCGTGGTCGATCCGGGCACAGTCGCAGAACGCACGGCCAGCGGTGGCCTGCGTGTGACATTCTAAGGAGGCGCTTACCCATGTCTGAGCAAGTTTTGAAAAAGGCGCCTGACGGCGTTCAGATGGCGATGATTTCCAGCCGTATGGAGACCATCGCACGCAAGATGCAAAACACGCTTTTCCGAACCGCCCGCTCCGGTATCCTCAACACGGCCCATGATTTCTCATGTGTTGTTCTGACTGCTGACTGCAAGCTTCTGGCGGCTGCGGAAAGTCTGCCGAACCACACGCTCATCGGCCCTGATTTGATGTGCCGGGCGGTCCTCAAACACCATCCGATGCTCAAGCGCGGCGACTGTTTCCTTCACAACAGTCCATACGAGGGAAACTCCCACGCGGCCGACCACTGCATGATCGTCCCGGTCATCGACGACGAAGGCATCCTGCGCTTCTTCGTGCTGGCCAAAGCACATCAGGCGGACTGCGGTAATTCCCGCCCTTCCAGCTATCTGGCGGACGTGAAGGATCTGTATGAAGAGGGTGCCCTGATTTTTTCTGCGACGAAGATACAGGAAGACTACAAGACCAACGACGACATCGTGCGCATGTGTCAGGCCCGCATCCGGGTTCCGGACCAATGGTGGGGCGATTTTCTTGCGAGCCTTGGATCCGTCCGCATCGGCGAACGCGAACTGCTCAACCTCGGCCGCGAGATCGGCTGGCATATGCTTGAAGGCTATGCCGACCGCTGGTTCGACTATTCCGAACAAAAGATGATTGAGGCAATCAGGAGATTGTCTTCAGGACATGTCGTTTTGGTGTCTGCTCACGACCCGTTCCCCGGTATCCCGGAGGGCATTCCCGTCAAGGTGGACGTTGAAGTTGATACGCACGAGGCCAGGATCATTGTCGATCTGCGCGATAATCCCGATTGCCAGCCCTGTGGCCTCAATCTTACTGAGGCAACCGCCAAAAGCGCAGCGATGATCGGGATTTTCAACGGCATCCTCGATCACCGCGTTACCGCCAATGCGGGCAGCTTTCGACGAATTGACATTCGGGTTCGCGAAAATTGTTGCGTCGGCATACCGAGGCATCCGGCCTCTTGCTCGGTGGCGACCACCAATCTCGCCGACCATGTCACCAATCCGGTACAGCGCGCAATAGCCGAGCTTTCGGCTGGCTTTGGGCAAGCCGCGACCGGTCCAATCCAACCACCAGGAATGGGTGTCATCTCCGGGCGCGATCCCTACAACAATGACGAGCCCTTCATCAATCAAGTCCACATCGGCATTAGCGGTGGCGCCGGCACGCCGGTCACCGACGGCTTTCTGACCATGATCCATGCCGGCAACGCGGGCATGTGCCATATCGACAGTGTCGAAGTCGATGAGCTCCACCATCCAATCATCGTCTACGATCGCCATATTCTCGACGACAGCGAGGGAGCGGGCACGTTTCGCGGCGCGCCGTCGGTCTACAGTGAGTACGGCCCGTGGGGCGGAAACTCCTTGACGGTCCTCTATACCGCAGATGGTACCATCACGCCTGCCGCAGGCGCTCGCGGCGGTGGCCCCGGCGGTCTGTCCAGAGCGGCAATGCGCAAGGCCGATGGTTCGGTCGTCGATCTTCCCCCCTGCTACGGGGTCACTCTGCAGCCGGGTGAGCACATGGTCTCTCACTCCGCAGGCGGCGGTGGATATGGTTCTCCACGGGAACGCGATCCCGCGCGCGTGCTGCACGATCTTGCAGAAGGGTGGATCAGCGTGCAGCGTGCACGAGACATCTACGGAGTAGCCGTCAAGGGATCTCCCGAAGACGACAATCTTCAATTGGACATCGTCCAAACACGCATCCTGCGCGCCAGCCGGAGCGAACTGGCGGTGGCCGTTTAGCCCGGCCGATACGCCGGGTGTTTCTTGTCAGGCTGCCCGACAACGGGCACGATTTTCAGGTCAAGGAGAACTACGATGACAGACGTCGATTGGTCCGCTGGCGCGGCCTACATTGATGGTGAATTCATGCCTCTCAAGGATGCCAAGCTCGGTATCACCGAATGGGGCTACCGCCGGTCCGACGTTACCTACGATGTCGCGGGCGTCTACTACGGCGCATTCTTCCGGCTCGACGATCATGTCAAACGCTTTCGCACCTCGATGACGAAATTGCGGATGAATCCGAAGGAAAGCGACGAAGAGATCAAGAATATTCTCGCCGAACTGGTGCGGCGTACCGGGTTGCGCGAGGCTTATGTGGCGATGGACTGTGTCCGCTCCCGCCCGCCGCGCGGCGTGCCGCTTCATCCCATAAACGGCCGCAGTTATTTGATTTGCCATGTCATGCCTTGGGTGTGGGTATTCACCCCCGAGCAGCAGGAACGCGGCGTGCACGCAATGATCGCGTCCCCCCAACGGATTGCGCCGGAATCACTCGACCCGACAATCAAGAATTTCCATTGGGGCGACCTGACGCGCGGGAATTTCGAGGCGCACGATCAAGGCGCCGAAACCTGCATTTTACTGGATCGTGATGGAAACGTCACGGAAGGACCGGGCTTCAATGTCTTCGCCGTCATAGATGGCAAGGTCATCACGCCGAAACGCGGTGCGCTGGAAGGTATCACTCGAAGAACAGTTCTGGAACTGTGCGACGAGTTTGGAATTCGCTGTGAGGTCCGGGATCTCTGCCGCGACGAATTCGAAGCCGCCGACGAAATCTTTTTCTCGACTACGGCTGGCGGCATTATGCCGGTAAGCCGTCTTGGAAAAAGGATCCTGGGGAACGACCGACCGGGTCCGATTTCCGCGCGGCTGAGAACAGCTTTTTGGGACAAGCGGAAGGACGGCTGGCATGCGACGCCAGTGTCTTACGCTTCCTGATCGAAGAGCGAAATGCAGATGCGATGGCTTTTCGACCTCAACGGCAAGATTGCCCTGGTTACAGGCTCGGGCCAGGGCATTGGCCTGGCGCTTGCCCGTGGCCTGGCGGAGTGTGGTGCCCTGGTTGTCCTGAACGGTCGTCGTGAACAGTTGTTGAAGGACGCTGCCACAGACCTGCTCAAGGACGGTCTGTCGGTGGAGGTGGCGGCCTTCGACGTCACGGATGCCCTGTCTGCGCGACACGGGGTCGAGCGGATTGAGACCTCGATCGGTTCGATTGACATTCTCATCAACAATGCCGGCATCCAGCATCGATCAGCATTGGAGGATTTCCCGGAAGAGAAATGGGACGATCTTGTTCGAACCAATCTCTCCAGCATTTTCTATGTGAGCAAAGCCGTCGCCAAAGGCATGATAGGCCGCGGTCGCGGAAAGATCATCAACATCGCCTCTGTTCAGAGCGAATTGGCTCGTCCGGGTATCGCGCCCTACACGGCGACAAAAGGGGCTGTCAGAAATCTGACTCGAGGCATGTGTGCGGATTGGGCAAAACATGGTTTGCAGATCAATGCCATCGCGCCTGGCTATTTCAAGACGCCGCTCAACGAAGCACTTGGTCGGGACCCCGAGTTCTCCACGTGGCTGGAACGGCGCACGCCGGCCGGTCGATGGGGCAATGTTGAAGAACTCATCGGGGCTGCAGTGTTTTTCGCCAGCGACGCCTCCTCATTCGTCAACGGGCACACGCTCTACGTGGACGGTGGCATGACAGTGACGGTGTGAATGACTGGCCATGCTTGGGGCAAGCATGTCCTTTCGCTTCTCCATCATCCACAAAGTGGACGCGGATTCTCATGCAGGGAAGACATTCTCGAAGAAACTCAGCCTGCTACCCTTCGCTCAAGGGCAAGGTCATCTTTGTCACCGGAGGCTGCTCTGGTATTGGCGCAGCGCTGGTCCAAGGATTTTCCTGGCAAGGAGCTAAGGTAGCCTTCGTGGATATCGAGAAATCTTTGGCTGAGGCGCTTGTGACGTCCCTGTGCGAGCACGTATTTCCCCCGGTGTTCATCGAATGTGACATCCGCAATATCGATGCGCTCCAGATGACGATAGAGCGCATCAGGAGAGACCTCGGTGATATTTCAGTTCTCATCAACTATGTCGCCAATGACAGACGCGACAACAGGATGGCAGTCAACCTGCGGCCGATGTTCTTCGCTGCACAGGCTATTATCCCGCAGATGAAGCGTCTCGGAGGCGGGTCGATCATCAACTTTGGATCGTTGAGCGCGCGTACAGCGTCGAACATCCCCACATACATGACCGCCAAGGCTGGCGTGCACGGCCTGACAAAGGGGCTGGCTCGAGAACTTGGTCCTTTCAACATCCGGGTCAACACGCTTCTTCCGGGATGGGTGATGACGGAGAAACAGAGGCGCGCACATCCGACTCTGGAAGGAGAAGCCCAGATTGACGCGATACAGTCCATTCGAGCGCGCATTCGGCCCGAAGATATTGCAGCGATGGCACTGTTCCTGGCCAGTGATGATAGTGCGCTCTGTTCGTCGCAAGAATTCGTCGCAAATGGCGGATGGACCTAGCCCTCTGCGCGGCGACTTCACGGTTCCAGTGTTACAAATCTGACAGGCTGAATTGCCGCAAATCGGCATCAGAAAGGCTGAAGGGCCTTTGCGAGACTGGCTCCGGCCCGCACTAAATCGTCGAGGCGGTTTGTTGGCGTATCGTGCTCGAGCACGAGACAGTCGATCTCGCTGATCTTGCACCCGATAGGCCCTTGTCATTGAGCACCATGATTTCGCCGACGATGATGGCGTTCTCGACGTCTACCGTTTTTTGGCACTACGGGCGACGTCGCGGTATTTCGACGTCCAGTCGACGTCGCGGCGGGTGGAGATGCGAACGCCGCCGGCGTCTATAACAATCTGGAGCGATAGCCGTCGAACTTGACCTCGTGAGACCACCCGTCGTCCTTCGGGCGGCTTGGCGACGAGCTTGCGTTCCATCGGCGGAATGAACCGAGCGGGCCGGAGCCGGCACTTACAATTTACGCACTTCTTCGATTCTAGGCGACCTGATTATATTAGCCAGAACTAACAAAGATGATTCCGCACGTCGCTAGCAACAAAACGTTCAGCATCGCGTTGCAAATGAGCCAAGCCTTTGGAGGCACAAAATGGGCGACGACAACAGCAAGCGAGACTTCAGTGACCGCAACCGTGTCGGCGGATGAGTAGCTACGAGGTCGAATATTTCGCGCGGGAAACGGCGCTTCGCCGAGCCAGGTGAGCAAGCGATCAAGGCCTACGGCAAATAATCGCACTCGCCTGACCCAAGCCGCCAAGTCTTTACTCGATGCGAATGAGGCGTCGCGGCGGGGGCGTCTCACATAGACGAGGACATTTCCGACCGAGACCGACCAACTGAAATCGGCGTTATCGGCAATGCCGCGATATTTTTTCGACTTCGCAGATGCGAACGAACTGTACCCCGACGATCAAGGTACCGATCTGCCGGACGTCGAATCCGCCAGGCTCGAGGCAGCAAAGGCTCTGGCGGCGATAGTAAAAGACAAGGCGGACGGATCTAGCCGCGACTTTACGATGATCGTTCGCACCGAGACGGGCCAGGTTTTGCTACACGCTAGGATCAAATTCGAAATAGAGATGGCGCATTAGGGGCGGGGCGTCATAGAAAATACGAACGAGCGACCGTGTACCCTGCCAATCGTAGTAGCGAGAGCACATACAAAACCAAGACCAACGCACCCACAGACCTGCTTTTCAGCGGGACGTTAGATCGCCAGCGCTGCTGTTTTTCCCCGGTGTACAAACCCCCTTTTTGAGCGGCCAGTTGACGGCCGTCGAAAATGATTATTAAGTTCGGTCATAGAACGAATTAATCGGAGCTGCTGTTGAACGACCTGCCCCGCATTTCTCGTCAGTTCTCGCAGCGCTCCGTCATGGAGGCGATCGTGCAAGGTGGGCCGATCTCGCGCGCTTCGATCGCAAAGCAGACCGGCTTGTCCAAGCAGACAATCTCCGAGATCGTCAGGACACTCGAGCAGGAAGGCTGGGTGCAGGAGACAGGGCGCACGAGCGGACATGTCGGACGCACGGCTGTCACTTACGAACTCGTATTTGACGCGGCCTACATCGCGGCCGTCGACCTCGGCGGCGCCAAAGTCCGGGTCGCGCTCACCGATCTTGCCTGCCAGATATTCGCGGAGGAAACGGCGCCGACCGATCCTCGGGGCGGACAGTTCATCGTCGACCAGATCGTGGATCTAGCGCTTCAGGCGGCCGAGAGGCACCGAATCTCGCGCACAAAGATAAGGCTGGCGGTGATTGGTGTTCCCGGTGCACCCGACAAGAAGACGGGCCGCGTCCTGCTTGCCCCGAATATTGCCGGCTTTGGCACGATGAATGTCGTTGGCGCTTTCGAGCACGCATTCGGATTTCATGTGGTGATCGAGAACGATGTCAATCTGGCGGTGCTCGGCGAAAACTGGCAGGGGTGCGGCCGGGGTATCGACAACCTCGCCTTCATTGCGCTGGGTACCGGTATCGGCAGCGGCCTCATGGTTGGAGGCAATCTGGTGCGGGGCGCCAGCAATGCAGCCGGCGAGATGGGCTTTTTGCCGATTGGCGCCGATCCATTCGCGCCGACATCGTTGCGCGCCGGCGCTTTCGAGCGCGTGGTCGCAACCAGCGCCATGGTTGAACGCTACGCAACGCTGACGGGCAACATCGTCAACGTGCCGACGATTTTCCACTGTGCATCCGCTGGAGACAGGCATGCCGCGACGGTACTTGACGAAACCGCGCGCTACCTCGCACAAGGCATTGTGGCCATAGCGGCAATTGCCAATCCGCAAAAGGTCGTCCTAGGCGGCTCGATCGGGCTGCGGCCGGAAATCCTGTTGCGCGTTAGGGACCTGCTGCCGCGCTGCTTCCCCTACCCTATCGCCGTTGAGGCCAGCGAACTCGGGTCGCGGGCAGCGCTCATCGGCGCTGCCGCGATCGGGCTCGGCCAGTTGCACAACACACTGTTCGGCGTCGACGCGCCCGACGGACGCATTTCGCTTCCCCCAGCCAGTTCGGCCGTGCTGCGCGAGGCCACGCTATGACCGCCTCAAAGGACATCACCACCCGCTTGCGCGCCGCCCTCGATTGGGACGCAGCGGTTGAGCTTCTGCAGGGGGCAATCGGCCGCGAAAGCATAACCGGTCACGAAGAAAATTTTGTCGCCTTCCTTGAAGACCGCATGCGCGTGCTTGGCTTGAGCGAAATTCGGCGTGCGGAATTCGCGCCCGGCCGGCCCAACGTCTGGGGTGAGCGCAAAGGTGCCGGCGCCGGCAAGCGGCTGCTCTTCATCGGCCACACCGATACGGTCCATGTCGAGGGCTGGCGCGAGCACTGGGCTGGCACCGCCAGGCAGGATCCGTTTGCCGCGCCAATGATCGACGGGCAGATCTGGGGCCGCGGCGCCGGCGACCTCAAGGCCGGCATCTGCTCCGCGCTGTCGGCACTCTCTCTGCTCGACACCGCCGACATCCAACTGGCCGGCGACGTTGCCTTTGCCTTCGTCGGCGACGAGGAGAGCGGCCAGCCTGGAACCGGCGTCTCCGCCGGCATCAAGGACTTCGTCGGCCGCATCGAGAAAGGCGAAGTCGTGGCGCCCGATTTCGTCGTCTATGTGGAGCCTACCCGCCTTTCGGTTTATCCGGCCCAAATTGGCTTCTTCATTACCGACATCACCATCACCGGACGATCAGCCTATTTCGGCGTACCCGAACTCGGCAAGGATGCCTTGCGTGCAAGCCACGCCGTCATGAGCGCGCTGTGGAAGCATTCGGAAGATGTTGCAACAAGAGCCGAGCACCCGCTGATCGGGCGTGGCTTCCTGCTGATCACCGGGCTTGCGGGCGGCGGCTACATCGCGGTGCCCGAACGCTGCACGTTGTCGCTGATCCGCAAGCTGTTGCCGGGCGAGTCGCTGGACGAGGCCGCCGCCGAAATCGAGGCAGTGGTGCGCGGCGCCGTCACCGATCCCGAAATCATGTTGGCGTTCGCCTATCCGGCCGGTCGCGATCATCCGCTCGGGGGTAACGCCGCCGAGATTGCACCTGACAGGCCGGAGGTCGGCGCTCTTGCTGCCGCCATGGCCCGATCGATGGCTGGTCGCGGCGCCATCGAAGGCGCGCCATTCTGGTCAGAGTCATCATTTTTCACCAACCGGCTCGGCATCCCCGCCGTGTACTGCGCGCCAGGCGACATTCGCAACTGCCACACCTTCAACGAACACGTCGATGTCGAGGAATATCTGGCCGGCGTCGTCGGCTTCGCCCGGTTCATGGTGGAGTATTGCGGCGTTACGGAATGAAGGACAACTGAGAGCGAAAATGGGAGAACTATCATGCTGATAGACAGACTTGTTGCTACAGCACTTGCAGGTAGCCTGATGCTCATGGCCGGTGGAGCCGGCGCACAGACAGTGGGACCGAGCGGCGAGACGGCGACACCCAGCGCCGAGGTTAGATTGTCGGATGCAGACCTGGCCGCAGTAAAGGAGAAGGGCTACAAGGCCGCGCTGCTGTGGCACACCTCCTCCGACTTCACCAATGCGGTCACGTCCGGTGCCAAGGATGAATTTGCCCGTGCCGGCATTCAAATCGTCGCCACCACCGACGCGGGCTTTGACGCCGCGCGCCAGCGCAGCGACATCGAAACCGCGCTCGCGGCGAAGCCAAACGTCATCCTGTCACTGCCCCTCGATCCGGTCACTTCGGCCGAGGCGTTCCGTCAGGCGCTCACCGACGGCACCAAGCTGGTATTCCTTTCCAATCTGCCGAAAGGCTACAAGCACGGAACCGACTATGCAGCCATCGTCACTGACGACCTGTTCCAGATGGGCAAGCAGGCGGCCGATGCACTGGCCAAGGCGCTCGATGGCAAGGGCAAGGTCGGCTACATCTTCCACGACGCCAGTTACTATGTGACGAACCAGCGCGACCAGGCTTTCAAGACAACGATCGAGAAGGATTATCCCGGCATCAAGATCGTCGCCGAGCAGGGGATCTCCGATCCGGCGCGGGCAGAAGAGCTGGCCAGCGCGATGCTCGTGCAGCATCCCGATCTTGACGGCATCTACGTCACCTGGGCCGAACCGGCCGACGGCGTGCTGTCGGCCTTGCGGGCAAGCGGAAACACCAAGACCAAGATTGTCACGCTCGACCTCGCCGAACCGGTGGCGCTCGATATGGTCAAGGGCGGCAATGTGACCGCACTGGTGGCCGACAAGGCCTATGAGCTCGGCCGCGCCATGGCCGCTGTCGGCGTCAAGGCGCTGCTCGGCCAGGAGACCCCGGCCTTCGTCGTTGCCCCGGCGCTTACCGTGACCAAGCAGAACGTTGCGCAGGGCTGGAAGGATTCGTTGAACCGCGACGCGCCGCAATCGGTGCTCGACGCGGCCAAATGACAGGGCAATGCCCGGCGGCCAATCAGGGCCGCCGACATCATAAAAACAAGGGGAACCGACATGCGCATAGCAATTGGAATGTTGTCGGCACTGGTAGCACTCGTCGCTGCCAACGCCTTCGCAGCCGAGGGCACCACCACGGGACCGAACGGGGAAAAGCCGACGCCGGCAAAGAGCGTCGTGCTCACACCAGCTGAGGAGCAGCAGATCAAGGACGGCAAATACACCGCCGCGCTGGTCTGGCATGAGATGAGCGAATACACCAACGCGGTGAACAGCGGCGCCCAGGACGAGTTGAAGCGGCTCGGCATCACGGTCGTCGCTCAGACCGACGCCGGCTTTGATGCGGCCCGTCAGAAATCCGACGTCGAGACAGTACTCGCCAAAAGGCCCTCTATTATACTGTCCCTACCGGTCGATCCCGCAAGTGCGGCCACCGTCTATGATCCTGCGCGCCAGGCCGGCGTGAAATTGGGATTCGTCGACAATTCGCCGGCAGGCTACGTTCACGACAAGGATTATGTGACCATCGTTTCGGACGACCTTTTCCAGATGGGCAACAAGGCCGGGATCGCAATGGCCGACGCGCTCGGCAAGCAGGGCAAGGTCGGCTACATCTTTCACGATGCCGATTTCTACGTCACCAACCAGCGTGACGGAGCATTCAAGCACACGATCGAGCAGGACTATCCCGACATGAAGATCGTGGCCGAGGCCGGAATGGCCGACCCCGCGCGCAGCGAGGAAATCGCGCAGGCGATGATCACACAGCACCCGGACCTCGACGGTATCTATGTCACCTGGGCTGAGCCGGCGCTTAGCGTGCTGTCCACTTTGCGGGCGGCCGGCAACAGCCACACCAAGATCGTCACGCTCGACCTGAACGAACCGGCGGCACTGGACATGGTGAAAGGCGGCAACGTTGCGGCACTCATCGCAGACGAAGCCTACGACATCGGCGTGACGCTGGCGCGCGCCACGGCCGCCTCGTTGATCGGCAAGAAAGCCGCGCCGTTCATCGTGGTCGATTCCCTCGCCGTCACCAAGGACACTGTCAAGGACGGGTGGAAGCGGTCCCTCAACAAGGACGTGCCCGCGACCATCGCGGCCGCCATGAAATAGCGGCGGACAATGGCGCCCCGCCGGAGGAAGTGAGAATGTCGAGTGTCAACACCAGCCCCGGCCGGGCAGCGAGCTTGGTCAGCCGCTTCAACCTGCAGCAATATGTCGTCTATCTCGGATTTCTGGCGATCTTTCTGTTCTTCGCGATCGTACTGAAGGACAGCGGTTTTCTGACGGTCCGCAACCTGTCGAACATCGTGCTGCAGACGGCACCCGTGACGATCATGGCGATCGGCCTTGTCTTTGTCATGTCGGCTGGCGAGATTGATCTTTCGATAGGTTCGATCGTTGCCGTGGCAGCCCTTGCCGCCGCGGTGGCGATAAACGCCTACGGCTTGGTGGCTGGGGTGCTGGCCGGCCTCGGCGCCGGCCTGCTGATCGGCCTTCTCAACGGCGCCCTCGTGGCTTACGTCAAGTTGCCTTCATTCCTGGTAACGCTGGCGACGCTCGGGCTGTTTGCCGGCGTATCTCGCTCGATGACCGATTTGCGGTCGATCCCGGTCACCAACGACGCCTTCACCGGTTTCTTCGGCTCGGGTTCTTTGCTGGGTGTTCCGTCTTTGATCTGGTGGACGGTAATTGCCGTTGCGATCGCGCATCTCATCTTTCGCGAGACGCGCTTCGGCGCCCATGTGCTGGCCACCGGCGACAACAGCCGTGCCGCCAGTGTTTCCGGCATCAGCGTGGCGCAGATAAGGCTTGCCGTTCTGACCACAAGCGGCGGGCTCGCCGGCCTTGCCGGGCTGCTCTATGCGGGCCGGCTGCAGGCTGCGAAATACACGCTCGGCGAAACCGACCTTATGACGGTGATAGCGGCCGTCATTGTCGGCGGAACCCTGCTTAACGGCGGCAAGGGATCGATTGTCGGTGCGCTGGTGGGCTCGCTGATGATGGGCATGCTGAACAACGGCCTCATCCTGATGGGCCTGTCCGTCTCCGACCAGATGATCGTGCGCGGCTTGATCATTCTTGCGGCCGTCGCCGTATCGCTGCGCGAAAAGTCCCGTTGAAGGAGTTTTGTCATGTTCCTCGATGTTCTGCGGCGCCGCAATCCGAGCTTTATAGAAAGCGCCATGCGCCTGCACCAGGAAGGAAAGCTGCCGGCTAATTCCTATGTGCTCGACCTCGATGCCGTCGAAAGCAATGCCCGGGTCCTGAAGCGCGAGGCCGACCGGTTCGGCCTGAAGATTTTCGCCATGACCAAGCAGGTCGGCCGCGCCAGTTCGTTCTGCCATGCGCTCAAGCGTGGTGGCATCGATCAGGCCGTCGCCGTCGACATGGCCTGCGCGCGGGCAACGCACAGAGCAGGCCTGAGGCTCGGTCATCTTGGCCACCTGCAGCAGATCGCAAGGCACGAGGCCAATGCGGCGGCCAAAACGTTCAGGCCGGACTATTGGACCGTCTTCAACGACACCAAGGCTGAAGAAGCCGCTGCCGGCGCAAGGCTCGCCGGGTACACGCAAAACCTGCTTGCCCGCATCCGCGCCGATGGTGACGTTTTCTACCGCGGCCACGAAGGTGGTTTTGAGGCGGCTGATATCGCCGCGGTCGCCGAAAAACTGGATGGTCTCGACGGCGGACGGTTCGCTGGCATCACCACCTTCCCGGCGCTGTTGTTCGACCAGACCACGCGAACGGTCCTGCCGACACACAATCTGGCGACACTGGGCAGAGCTGCCGAAGCGCTCGCCAAGTCCGGTCGCAGCGACATAGAGGTGAACGCGCCCGGCACAACGTCGAGTGTCCTGCTTGGCGCGCTGGCCGAAGCCGGCGCCACGCAATGTGAACCGGGCAATGGCTTGGCCGGCACCACTGCGCTGCACGTCATGGAAGATCTGCCGGAGCTCCCTGCCGTTCTGTATTTGACCGAGATCTCGCATTTGTCTGGCGGCAAAGCCTACTGCCTGGGTGGCGGCTTCTATATCGATCCGATCTTTCCGGACTATGAGGTGAAGGCAATCGTGTCCGCAGAACCCACCACGGCCGCCGCCGCGCTCAGAAGCGTCGAGGTGCCGCCGCCTGCGGCAATCGACTATTACGCAATGATTGACGCTAGCGGCGCCAATGCGCCACGCTCCGGCGACACGGCGGTGTTCGGCTTTCGCGGCCAGGCGTTCGTGACCCGCGCCTACGTGGTCGGCATCTCCGGTGTCTCAAAGGGGGCGCCCCAAGTCGAAACGATCGAAAACGGTTTTGGCGAAACCGCTGCCTGGCCTGTCTAGGAGCAAGTGATGAACGCGACCACGACCGGCACGCCCCCTGTTTTGCAGCTGCGCGACATCCGCAAGAATTTCGGCGGCCTCACGGCAATCGAAAATTTCTCGCTCGAGCTCTATCCCGGCGAGATAGTGGCGTTGGTCGGCGATAACGGTGCCGGCAAGTCGACGCTGGTCAAGATCGTGACGGGGGTGCATGCTCCGACATCCGGGACGATCATCATCGAGGGGCAGGCGGTGGCAATGTCGAGCGCCACCATGGCGCGCGCCCACGGAATTGAGGTGGTCTATCAGGACTTGGCGCTCGCCGATCAGCAGACCGTCTACATGAATATGTTTCTTGGCCGCGAGCCGGTGAACCGCTTCGGCCTGCTCGACCGACGCCGGATGATCGACGACACCGAAAAGCTGGTGAAGGATCTCGACGTTCGCATCCCATCGGCTCACGCCACCATCCGCGATCTTTCGGGCGGCCAGCGCCAGGGCGTGGCGATCGCGCGCGCCACGCACTGGGCAAGCAAGCTGATCCTGCTCGACGAGCCAACCGCCGCGCTCGGCGTTGCCGAGACCGCCAAGGTCGAGACGATTGTTCTGTCGCTGAAGCAGCGCAATATCGGCGTGCTGATCATCAGCCACAGCCTCGACCAGGTGTTCAGGCTCTCAGATCGGATCTGTGTTCTGCGACGTGGCAAACAGATCGGCGTGCGCAAGACCAGCGAGACCGACAAGAACGAGATCGTCGCCATGATCACCGGGCTTCAGCACTAGCCCGGTCCGACAGAGGCGCGCCGTTCAGATATTGCGTTACCCGAGCAGCGAGTGGCATGATTTCAGATCCACGATCAGGCCTCGGCCACAGAATGTCGTCAGCATCAATCCAGCGCGCGCAGATGGCGGATGGGGCGCCCACCAGCAATCCGGTCGGCGGCTGTGGCTATGGAATTGGCGTCGATGCCGAAGTGGCGGTAAAGGTCGCCGATAGTCCCTGACTGGCCAAAATGCTCGACGCCGAGACTGCGCGTGCGATGGCCGTACACCGAACCCAGCCAGCCGAGTACCGCCGGATGACCGTCGGTGACGGAGATGATGGTGCAATGCGCAGGGAGATCGGCAAACAGCCTTTCGATATGACTCCTGGCGTGAACGAGGCCGCGTTCGCGCGCGCGACTTGCCGCTGTCCAGCCTGCGTTCAAGCGATCGGCCGAAGTCACGGCCAAAAGACCGACGTCGCGACGGTCCTCTGCCATCATGCCGATAGCTTCGATGGCCTCCGGCGCAACCGCGCCGGTATAGGCAACAATCACTTCGGCATTGGGACCCGGAGCCCGCAGCCAGTAGCCCCCGTCGATGATGTCCTGCTCGAGCTGTGGCATCATGGGACGAACGATCTGCTCGACCGGGCGCGTCGAGAGCCGCAGATAGACCGAGCCGCCGGTCTCGTCGCGCAGCCAGGTGCGCTCCGACTGCACGGCGTCGCCGTCGCGCTGCATATAATCCAGCGCAAAGCGCATGATGACGCCCAACTCGTCGACGAAGGCCGGCTCGTAAGCCGCAAGCCCGTCTTGCGCTATGCCGATCAACGGTGTGGCGATCGACTGATGCGCCCCACCTTCCGGCGCCAATGTGACCCCGGATGGCGTCGCGACCAGCAGGAAGCGCGCATCCTGATAGCAGGCGTAATTGAGCGCATCGAGACCGCGCTGGACGAACGGATCGTAGAGCGTGCCGATCGGCAGCAGCCGTTTGCCGAAAATCGAATGCGACAGCCCAAGTGCCGACAGCAGGATGAACAGATTGTTCTCGGCGATACCCAGTTCGATGTGCTGGCCGGAGGGGCCGAATTCCCATTTCTGCGCCGAGGCGATGCGTTCGCTGCGGAAAGTGTCCGCAAGTGACTGACGCGCGAACAGGCCGCGCCGGTTGACCCAGGGACCGAGATTGGTCGAGACCGTGACATCGGGCGATGCCGTGACGATCGCGTCGGCGAGCGGCCCGCCAGCGCGCGCAATCTCGTCCAGAATTCTGCCGAAGCCGACCTGCGTGGAGACGCTGCCTTTGGCTTCCGCAACGAGACGACCGGGGACCACGATGCGCTGGGCGTGCCGGCGCCGCTGGCCCTTTGCCGCGAACGGAACGGCGTCGAGGAACCGTTGCAGCTCCAGATCTCCAACAGCCAATCCCTCGAAGGCGTCCCACTCCCGCCCGTCGCCGATCGACATCGAGGCACGAAGGACCGCCATCTGATCCCTGGTCATCAAGCCGGCGTGGTTGTCCTTGTGGCCGGCGAGCAGCAGGCCGAAGCCCTTGATCGTATATGCAATGAAGCATGTCGGTCGATCGTTGCCGCGTGCCGTCCCGAAGGCCTCGATCAGGCATGGCAGGTCGTGGCCGCCGAGATTGGTCATCAGCGCGGCGAGCTCGGCATCGGAGCGCCGGTCGAGAAGCGATGCCAGGCCCGGCTTGTCTCCGATGTCGGCGACCAGGCGCTTGCGCCAGGCGCCGCCGCCTTGAAACGTCAGCGCCGCATAGAGCTGGTTCGGGCAGGCCTCGATCCAGGCCTTTAGCGCCTCGCCGCCGGGTTCGGTGAAGGAGGCTTCGAGCAGCGAGCCATATTTCAGGATCACGACGTTCCAGCCGAAATTCCGGAAAATGTTTTCGAAGCGTTCCCAAAGGCCTTCGCGAACCACGGCATCGAGGCTCTGTCGGTTGTAGTCGACGATCCACCAGCAGTTGCGCAGGCCGTGTTTCCACCCTTCGAGCAGCGCCTCGAAGATGTTGCCTTCGTCCATCTCGGCATCGCCGATCAGCGCCACCATGCGGCCCTCGGGCATGCTTTCGTCGCGGGCGCCGAGATAATCCTGCACAAGCGAGGCAAACAGTGTCTGCGCGACGCCGAGGCCAACTGAGCCGGTGGAGAAATCGACGTCGTCGACATCCTTGGTCCGCGACGGATAGCTTTGCGCGCCACCGAAGGCGCGAAACCCTTCGAGCTTCTCCCTCGTCTGATTGCCCAGAAGATACTGGATGGCGTGAAACACTGGCGAGGCATGCGGCTTCACCGCGACCCGGTCGTGTGGCCTCAGCACCGAGAAATAGAGCGCGGTCATGATCGTCACCAGCGACGCCGAGGATGCCTGGTGTCCGCCAACCTTCAAGCCGTCCGTATTTTCCCGCAGGTGATTGGCGTTATGGATCATCCATGTCGACAGCCAGAGCACCTTTTTCTCCAGTGCCGAAAGTGCCTCCAGTTTTTGTTTGTCCATGCTGCAAGACTCCCGGTTGCGATGTCTCAATCCTAGGGCTGAGCAAAAGCCAATTGTCGCTAAACTTGCATGAGATTGGCAGCCGCGTTAGCTGGTTGTGCCAATATCAGCCAATGGAGTAACGTTCGATGCCAAAAGGTCGACTGGACAATATCGACCGAAAGATCATTGCCGCGCTGCAGGTCGATGGCAGGATGACGGCGCAGCAGCTTGCCGAGCGGGTCGGCCTTTCGGCCTCGCCCTGCGCCCGCCGGGTCCGCCTGATGGAGGATATGGGGGTGATCACCGGCTATGCCGCACTGATCGACCAGGATATGGTCGATCTGCCGATCTCGGTGTTTGCCTCGATCAAGCTTGAGCGCCAGCGCGAGAGCGAGCTGAACCGGTTCAACGCGGCAATCGCGCGCTGGCCGGAGGTGGTCGATTGCTATCTGATGACTGGCCAGCGCGATTATTTGCTGCGTGTGGTGGTGCGCGACCTGCACGCCTATGAGCGCTTCCTGAAGGAAAAGCTGACGCGGCTCGATGGCGTCTCCTCGATCGAGTCCAGCTTCGCGCTTGCCCAGATCAAGCGATCGAACCGGTTGCCGGTAGAGCCATGATTTTTTGGACGGACCCGCGTGTCGCAGGTCTTGCAGCAAGTGGGCAATATGGGTTCGGCACGCCTCAATACTGACTGTGATTTCTGGTATTTCCGCCGGCTGCAATTGGAGCTTATGCGTCATGATTGCGGCGATTAGATAAAGAATTTTTGTTGCGCCTGGCGAGCATCGTCTGCCTTCCGGCGCATCAGCCGCCGCCGCGCGGATTGCTCAAGAACCTGGCTGACCGCCAAAGCCAACCAGGCTGCAATGGCGCGGGACGTCCACCATTTGGCGGTCCTGTTCCGGGAAAACCGGTCAGAGGCGATCAGAAAAGCGCCGGTGCCGCTCGACATAGCGCGCCAATGGCACTGGAGGGGTCTGCAGATTTTGCGCAACGAAGAACGCCGTCTTTCCGGTGCGACGGCGGAACGTCAACCCGGAAGGGACAAGGACAATGCGAGTTGAACCCAAGAAAACGAAACAGGCAGCTTCTGACGCTATGAATGCGCTTTGGGCGCTTGAACACGCGATCCGCAACTGTTGCCTCGAACCGAGTCTGATCGCGCTCGTAAGGATGCACGCATCCCAGATCAATGGCTGCGCCTACTGCATTCATATGCACACAAGGACGCTCGCGCGCTCGGCGAGACGGAAGAGCGGGCTCTATCTGCTCGATGGCTGGCGCAGGGCAGATTCGCTGTACAGCGAGCGCGAACGCCGCCCTCGCCTGGACAGCGGCCCTTTAGTGACGAAGAGCTCGCCCAGCTGACCTTTCTCACCGGCACCACCAATCTCTGGGACCGTCTCGCTGTCGGCTTCCGATTGGTCCACCCGGAACGCACGAGGCCTACCGACATCAGCCAGGCGCGTTCCTCGTTTGAGCCGGCGAGCGCCAAAGCCCTCTTCATTGCAAACCATTTTCGTCAGGAAAAGGAACTCCAGGAGGAGAGCTGAAATGATTTCAAATCCGCGCCAGCGGGGCATCGCTCATTTTGAACGGCTTTTCGGCGCCGGAGCCGTCCAGGCTTCGCACGGGCTGCCCAGCTTGGAGCTTTCGACTTGCCGGCGGAGGATGGGAATGCGTTCCCCGACGCCGGGCACTCGCCGTCCTTTCGCGGTGTGTTTCTGACGGCCCGGCCGTTTACTTCAGTTTGCAGCCTCAACTCATCCCACGCCGCAGCAGCCAACTACGTGAGCTCGTGAATTGTAACGCCGGGAACAACAGTCTTGGCGATCTCGCACAGGTGCTGGTGATGCGTCAGATAAATCACCTGGCCAGCGCTTGCCATCTGACCAAACAACCTGAAAACCTCCTCGGACCGGAAATGGTCGAAGGTCATGATCTCGTCGGCAATGAATGGCACAGAGGGGTCGAAACTGGGCGAACTCGTAATATCCGGCAAGCCGCAGGGCCAGCTAGAGCTGAAAACGCGCACCCTTTGAGAGCGCGTCGGCGACCTTGGACTGCCCGTCGCGCTGCAATGCGATGAGGACTTCTCCGCCCTTCACGGGTTGGGTCGCAAGCCCCGAATACTGACCGCGCGCGATAAGTGCGAAAGCATCAGATGTCCGTTTGATCATGCCGGAGCGATGGTCCCGACGGCCAGCGGCTACTAAGCCTTGCCTATGCGTTCAACGCAATCTATATTCTGTTCAACACAGGAGGTTCTCATGGCTGCGCAGACACGGACGGCTGCAGAAAGCGAAGCAACGGTCGCATCGACCCGCAATAAACTTGTACTGGAGCAAGCGAAAGCCGCCGGCCTCCTCGGCGCCGCGAAGAATACCCGTCTTTCGGCGCGGGTGCCCGCGGAGTTGATCGAGGCGGCCAAGAAGCGCGCCCATGTCACCTCGGACACGGAGCTGTTGGAACTGGCGCTGTCGCGCCTGGCCCTCGAAGATGACTTTGGCGCCCGCCTGGTCGGACGTAAGGGCAGTATCCCGGCGGACATAGATCTTGGGGTTTGATCTTTCCGAAACGCTCCGATCGCTAAAGCCCCAAAAGCACAACGGAACGCTGAAGCGCAGGGCCGACGACGATCTCCCATGGGTTGCTGACGAACCTGCGATCGGGGGACCGCTGTTTCTGGATACGAGCGTCTATCTGGATGTCCTGCAGGGACGATCGCCGGTTGAAGTCGATACGCTGCTTACCTATCGCCGATGCCACCATTCCGCTGCCTGCCTGTCTGAGCTGACCCAAGCCTTTGGTCGGCTGGACCCTAAGCATGCATCCACAAAAGCTGTCCTCGAGACGATTGAAGCCACGGTAGAGGACATTCCGGACTACCGACTTCATGCACCGGACGATGCGATCTGGGGACAGGCCGGGGTCTTGGCTGGCTTGCTCTTCCGGCTGAGCAATCTGCCCAAGAGGGAGGGGCACGAGCGGCGCTTCCTAAATGACGCCCTCGTGTTCCTGCAGGCGCGTCAGTTGGGTGCGAGCGTGCTGACCGGCAACGTCCGCGATTTTGATTTCCTCACCCAGGTTCTGCCGACGGGACGGATCATCCTCTATCGAGCTCGGCCGGAACGGCGGTCATCATGAACGTCACGGTTGGTCCTCCTGTCGATATTCTTCACGAACTGGAGCAGCTGGATCGGGGGCCGGCGACTGAGGTCAATCATCTGCAGAATACGCCGGCCTTTCTGGGTTTTGTGAAGCTGGGTCAAACTCGATACCCACATTAGATCCGGCTCTATTTGGCGGTTTTCGCTTGCCTTGGCGGCCCGCCAGCTAGGCTTGCCTGTCTCGTCCGTGGCCAGGGTTCCGGTTTGGCGGCGAGTGCAACCGGGATCGCGGACCGGCTTGATAACGCGACGAAAAGTACAGCGTCGAGGCGACTGCACCTCTGCCCGCTTTATCTGGCATCACACCTTCCGGCAATCTCGTTCGGTCCAAACCAAGTGCAGCGCTTTTCTGCGATCGAGCTTGAGCAGCTTTTTGATGTTCCGCAGCTTCACCGCGCGAATGAAAAGTGGTCGTTCGATAGCGGACGTTTCTCCCAGTTCCGACGCGGGCGTAGCTTATCCGGCTCATAATGTGTCACCTCAATGTCTAGACTCGAGGCTTGGTCACAAATAGTCGATGCCAACTCCGACGTTACGCGCCCAAAAAGCCATTGATCCGGAGCACGACCCCTGCAAAGTCCGACCTTTACAGGAACATTTCGCCTATGGCGGAGTTGGGCGCGTGGCCCGCGATAAGGTGCCAACGGTGGTGCCGGCGGGCTTTTGGAGGAAGCCATGATACGTGCCATCCCTTCACTCCACCTTTCCCGTCGCCGCGCATTGCAATTTGGGCTGGGAGCCAGCCTCGCCGCCACGACG
This sequence comes from Mesorhizobium sp. M0207, assembly GCF_040321995.1. Lineage (NCBI taxonomy): Bacteria > Pseudomonadati > Pseudomonadota > Alphaproteobacteria > Hyphomicrobiales > Phyllobacteriaceae > Mesorhizobium > Mesorhizobium sp. M0207. The sequence goes on along the minus strand of NZ_JAMYSQ010000011.1, from coordinate 31,393 downwards.
GGCCTGGCGCCGGTTTCGCGCGCTTATGCCAAGGAGGAAGTGCAGGACGAGGACATCTTCCGTTTTGCGCTCAACCTGGAATACATGGAGGCCGAATACTACCTTCGCGGCACCACCGGGAAAGGCATCGACGCCGCCGATGCCGGTTCGAAACCCGGCGATGTCGTCGGCGGAAAGAAAGTGTCCTTCGAGACACCCGCCATCGGCGAATTCATGCAAGAGGTTGCTGAAAACGAACTCGCGCATGTCCGGTTCTACCGCAAGACGCTTGCAAAGAACGCAGTCGACAGGCCGGCCATCGATTTCGATGCGGGGTTCAAGGCGGTTGCGGAGGCAGCGGGCCTCGGGCGGGACTTCGATCCCTTCGGCAACGAAACGAACTTCGTTCTCGGCGGCATGCTGTTCGAGGATGTCGGCGTCACCGCCTATGCCGGTGCCGCGACGGTTCTGAAGAACAAGGAGTTTCTCGCCGCCGCCGCCGGCATATTGGCGGTCGAGGCCTACCACATGGGAATGGCGCGTTCCACACTGTACCGGAAGGGAGAGAAAGCCTGGAAGGCCGCCAATGCCGTCTCGGACGCACGAGACAAGATCGACGGGCCGGAAGACAAGGACCAGGGCATCCAGGTGAATGGCAAGGCCAATTTCGTTCCTTCGACGCCCGACGCCATCGCGTTCACCAGGACGCCGCAGGAAGTGCTGCGGATCGTCTATCTCACCGATAAGGACGGCGTGAGCAAGGGCGGCTTCTATCCGGAAGGGATGAACGGGACCCTGAAGAGCACCTGAGTCGCTCGCGACAGGCGATCGGATCGCCGGAAGAGATGCAGCGGGCCTGCGGGCGGCACTGCTGGTACGGCTGCGCGACGATCACGAATCAAATCCGCCGCAGGAGTCTTACGCTCCCGGTTTGTCCATCCTAACGATGCCAACCCCGGTGGAGCGGGAGCCTTCCATCGCGTCGATTTTGAGCAGCTCTTGTTCTGACCCTTTGTTGACCGCGGTTTTGAGACAAATGCAGGAGCTGTCCGGTTCAGCGCGATTCCTGAATTGACATCAGGGCCGCCGCGCCCTGACCTTACCGGGGCCGCAGCGTCTCGCACTTGGCGAAGTCTTGCGCTGCCGAGTTCTGCAATAGGGACAGGCAGGCTGTCAACTCACCCCAGCCAATACCTCGGCCCCGGCCCCTTGCGTCCTGCCATATCGGCAGGGTTCGCAAGGCTACACCGGTCCATCGACAGGCAGCCGCAACCGATGCACTCGGTAAGCCCCGACCTCAGGCGCTGCAACTCGGCGATGCGCTGGTCGATGCGCTTGGTCCACTGGCCCGACAACCGCGACCAATCCCGACGCGACGGCACGCGATCGGCCGGCAACTTGGCCAGCTCGGCGCCGATCTCCTCAAGTGTCAGCCCAATTCGCTGCGCGAAGACGATGAAGGCGATCCGGCGCAGCACGGATCGCGGGTAGCGTCTGTGTCCCGAGCCGGCCCGCTCGGACGCGATCAGCCCGCGCTCCTCGTAGAAGCGCAGGGCCGATGAGGCGACGCCGCTGCGCCGTGACACGTCGGTGATGGTCAGCATGGAATCCATGCATGAACCAAAGCACAATTCCCGCTTGACTTCAAGTTAACTTTAACTTGTAGCAAGAGGCATACGGATTAAGGGAGCACTGGCAATGCAGACGAATATCGAACTTCAGGGACTTCGCGTGGCGGTCACGGGCGGCACGTCCGGTCTCGGACTGGCGCTTGTGCGGCAGCTTGCCGCACAGGATGCGTGCGTCGCCTTCGTCGCCCGCACCGCCGCGAACGTCGCACGCATCGCTGACGAGACGGGCGCGCACGGCGTTGTCGGCGACGTCGGCAAGAAGGAGGACACCTACTCGATCGCGCTACAGGTAACCGCGAGCCTCGGCGGGCTCGACGTCCTGATCAACAATGCCTCGAGCCTCGGCCCTGTCCCTCTGGCGCTCCTCGCCGATACTGAGTGCGAGGAGCTGGAAACAGCGCTCGCCGTCAACCTGGTCGGCGCGTTCCGGCTGACGAAGGCTCTTTTCGGTGCGCTTGCGGCGTCCGCGCGCGGCGGCCGTGGCGCGATGGCGATCAACATTTCCAGCGACGCCGCGGTGAACGCCTATCCCGGCTGGGGAGCATACGGCGCGAGCAAGGCCGCTCTTGCCCATCTGACGGCGATTTGGGACGAGGAGGCGAAAGCAGACGGCATCCGGCTCCTCGCACTTGACCCCGGCGATATGGACACCCCACTGCACGCGCTCGCGATCCCTGATGCTGATCCGGCGACCTTGAAGCGCCCCGAGGAGGCAGCTGCCGAGATCATCGAAAAGATGCTCGACGCGTTGCCGGTCCGCTCTACGCGTCTCGCCGGAGCACATGCATGATTGCCGCCGATCGTCCCGATCAGCGCTCCGCCAGGCTGTTCGTCGTCGAGGCGGACGGCACGATGCGCGACCTGCCGCGAGCTGGACTCGCGACGCTGTTCAACCCCGGCGATCTGGTCGTCGCCAATGACGCCGCGACCTTGCCTGCCAGCTTGCACGGCACGCATGTCCCAAGCGGTGAGGCGATCGAGATCCGCCTGGCGGGCTGGCTATCACTTCCCGATCCAACCCGTTTCGTGGCGATTGCCTTCGGCTCGGGCGATCACCGCACGCGCACGGAAGACCGGCTGCCTCCACCTCCGCTGTCACCAGGCGATCGCCTCCGGCTCGGCTCGCTTGACGCCGTCGTCGAGCGCCTTCTCGACCATCCACGCCTTCTCGAATTGCACTTCCCAGGCAATCGCGCAGCGGTGCTTGCAGGACTGGCGCAGCACGGCCGGCCGATCCAATACGCGCATGTTCCCGAGCCGTTGGCACTGTGGGATGTTTGGACGAAGATTGCCGCCGGGCCGGTCGCGTTCGAGGCGCCATCGGCAGGCTTCGCGCTCGACTGGCGCACGCTCCAAGCCTGGCGTCGGCACGACATTGGCTTTGCAACACTCACGCATGCTGCGGGCGTCTCTTCTACCGGCGATCCCGCGCTCGACTCGCGCCTTCCCTTCGACGAGCCATACCGCATCCCTGGGCGCACCGCGGCGCAGGTCGCGTGGGCGAAGCTGCGGGGCGGCCGCATCATTGCGATCGGCACGAGCGTAGTGCGCGCACTTGAGGCAGCTGCCAATCCCGGCGGCAATGTGCGTGCCGGAAATGGCATTGCGACAGGGCGCATCGCGCGGGGCACGCGGCTTCGCGTGGTCGATGCGGTTCTCACGGGCGTCCACCAGCCCGGCGAAAGCCATTTCGAGCTCTTGCGCGCCTTTGCCGACGATGCTCTGCTCGCCAAGGCCTCCGCAGCCTTCATCGCGTATCGATACCGCGCGCATGAATTCGGCGATTCCATGCTGCTCAATCGCCAACCGCTGCTTCTATCGCGCGAACGGAACCGTGCCGAGGTGCTCCCGAGATGCGCGCCATGCGCAACTATGCGGGCCATCGGCTCTCGCCCTGGCTTGGCCATCTGATGGTGTCGCGCTCCGAGACCGCCAGACCGCTGCTAACCCGGGCGAGATCATGCAGCTCCCGCCCGCCGACGAGATCGTCATGGTGGCGGGCACGCCGCCGATCCGCGCGAAGAAGGCGCGCTACGAGGATCGCCGTTTCAAGGACCGGCTCATGGCGCCGCCGGTGCTTGCCAGGCCGGCACAGCCGGGCACGGACGACTGGAGCCCGGCTGCCGCTTCGGGCCAGGCCGGCGAGCATCGTGTGATCTCGTGAAGCCAATCGGCGCCGTCGGGCGCTTCGTCGACCAGGCGCGTCAGCTGAGGCTCGATCCATTTCGGCGGATGCGTTTTATTCGGCTGAGGGATCCACCGTCTTCCGCGTCACTTGAGATAAAGCGCCGTCATGCGGGCCAGACTACCACATGATGACGGTATATCCGCTGCAGCTTCTATCGGAAATTCCGCGTCTTCACCTTGATGCCGTCGATGTGCTCGTATGGATCGACGATGTTTCGGCCCTTCGACAGGCTCCGCGGATCGACACTCGGCGCGCCGTGATGGGCTTCGTCACCGCGGCCATGCGGCACGGGAAACGGCGTCTCGCGGTTTCCCAGGCTGGCCAGCTCGGGCGACAGGTCGGTCAACTGATGGGAGACGAGATGCACCACCTCCCCTTCCCGCTGGATGCGGCCGCGCACGCCGAGCATGGCCGACGAAAGAAGCACGCGACGGAATTTCTCGAATACCTTGACCCAGACGACGACGTTGGCGGCGCCCGTCTCATCCTCCACGGTGAGGAACATGAGGCCTTTGGCCGAGCCTGGCCGTTGCCGGACCAGAACCAGGCCGGCAGCCTCGAGCCAGCTTCTGTCTCGCGCCTGCATGGTCTCCTGACAGGTCACGATGCTGCGCCGGCGAAGATCGGCACGCAGAAACGACGCCGGATGGCTGCGCAAGGTCAGCCCAACATGGCCATAATCCTCGACAACGTCGCGGCCGGCCGTCATGGGCCTGAACGCAACAACAGGCTGGTGGATCTCAGGCAAAGTCTTCTTCTCACGGCAAGCAGCGGCCGCAAACAGCGGCAGAGGTTCGTCGCGAAACCGGCAACGCTGTCCAACGGCGTGCGCACCCTGGTACCGCTATACATCAGCACCGGCACCCGCGTCGTGGTGATGACTGCGGATGGCGCCTACGTGGAGCGCGCGAAGGAGGGCGTGCAGCGATCTTCAGGGCGGTCAAACAGCTTTGTGCTGGCGTATCGCCAGACGAACCTCGCTGGCGACCTATCGAGTTCGCGCCTCGGTGCGGACGCTCATCTCTCACTGAGAACCGGCATTCAATCAAGAACTAGCTAAATTAGCACTTTCTTGCACACCTTTGGAACTTTGTAGCTTTCGTTACATTTTCAACCGCATGCGAGACTCTGTGGTCCACGGCCCTGGAATGACGGTGAACAGATCACCGCCTCGCTACTCGCTCGTCCTGCCCATATACAATGAAGAACAGGTGCTGCCTCGGCTGATCGAGCGGATCAGTTCGCTTATCGACCGGCTGGACGGCGAGACCGAGGCCATCTTCGTCGATGACGGAAGCCTTGATGGAAGCGTCGAATACCTCCAAAAAGTGGTTGCCGCCGAGCCGCGCTTTCGGCTGATCGAATTTTCCCGCAATTTCGGCCACCAAGTGGCGATTACCGCCGGTATGGACGCCGCTGCGGGCGATGCCGTCATCGTCATGGATGCCGACCTGCAGGATCCGCCGGAAGTCGTTCTCGATCTGGTGGCCAAGTGGAAGGAAGGCTTCGAGATCGTCTATGCCCGCCGGGTCAAGCGCGAGGGCGAATCCTGGTTCAAGCGCTTTACGGCAAGTCTTTTCTATCGCCTGCTGGAGAAAATGACGTCGGTCGATATTCCGCGCGACGTCGGCGACTTCCGCCTGGTCGGCCGCAAGCCGCTGGAAACCTTCAAGCGCATGCCCGAACATGACCGCTTCGTCAGGGGCATGTTCGGCTGGATGGGCTTCAAGCAAACGACCGTGCCATTTGAGCGCCACGCGCGAACCCTGGGCCAGACCAAATACCCATTCTGGAAGATGGTGCACCTTGCGGTTCACGGCATCGTCAGTTTCTCCGAGAAGCCCTTACGCCTGGCGCTCTGGGGCGGATTGGCCATTTCCGCGCTTGCGGTGGTCTTTGGCGCCTATGCCATCTTTGCCTCGTTTTTTGAAACCGGCATCATTGCCGGGTGGACATCCACGGTGGTGATCGTGTCGCTCCTGTGCGGCATCAATCTTTTCATGACCGGTGTGGTCGGGCTCTACGTTGGCAGCATCCACGCCGAGGTGAAACGCCGCCCGCTTTATGTGATTAATCGGCTCACCGGCTTCGACGAGGCGATGCGTACCGTCTCTGGTAAGCGCCGCCTATCGTTTCACAAGCCCAGGAGTGGAGTCCCCGCCAATGGCCGAACTCTTCGACAGCTATAATTCCAACTATGGCGAGGCGGTCGACGGGTCCATCCGATTTTCCGGACTCGGGCACGACTTCTTCCTTGTCGCCAAGGCGGACCTGCTGCGGCGTCTGGTGGTCGAGCGAAAGCTTCGGCGGGGTGGGGCGGCTGTAAGGGCGCTGGATATCGGCTGCGGCGTCGGCTCGCTCCACCCCTACCTCGACGGCGCTTTCGACAGCCTCGATGGCTGCGACGTGTCGGAGCAATCAATTTTGCGCGCCGGCCAGGACAATCCAAGTGTGACCTATAGGGCCTGCACGTCGCCGAGTCTGCCCTACGAGGATGGCGCGTTCGATCTGGCTTTCGCCAGTTGCGTCGTCCATCACGTTCCGCCCTCCTCCTGGTCCGATTTCTTGCTGGAATTGCGGCGTGTCGTGCGGCCAGGTGGCGTCGCCTGCATCATCGAGCACAATCCCTATAATCCGCTGACGCGTCTTGCGGTGTTCCGGTGTCCGTTCGACCACGACGCGGTCCTCCTCAACGCTGCCAACGCAGCGTCCCTCTTTCGGGAGACCGGGTTCCGGGACATCCGATCCGAGCATTTCCTGCTGCTGCCGTCGGCAAGGCCTTTCGCCAGAAGAGTCGAGCGCGCGCTCGCGTCGCTGCCGCTTGGAGCGCAGTATGCCTGCAGTGCGCAAGTCTGAGGGCCCCTCGACCAGCGACGCCGGCCTGAAACTGCTGGTGCGTTTCGGGTCGGTCGGCATCGCTGCAACGATCCTATATGCAGTGATGGCCACCGCTTTGGTCGAATGGCAACGGTTCGGCCTCTCGCCGGTCGGTGCCTCGCTCGCAGCTTATACCGCTGCCGCCCTGTTTTCTTATCTCGCGCATAAGTTCGTGACCTTCGCGTCGAGCGGATCGCATCGATCGGAGGCTCCGCGTTTTCTCTTGCTGACGGCAACCGGCTTCGCGGTGGCTTACGCGGCGCCGGCGCTTTTGACTGCGAAACTCAGTCTGCCGCCGATCATTGCCATCCTGGTTACATGCTTGCTTGTTCCAGCGGTCAATCTCCTCATGCTCGACCGATGGGTTTTTGCGCAGCGAAGACGCGGCCGGCAGCGCGATCGCCCGCCCTAATCCGCATCAGTGGGATCGAGCCGGAGCGACAACAATTTGATGGAGCGCTTATAGACGTTGCTGGCGGCAGGAGTTTGCGGAATGCCGTCGAGGTAGTCGAAGGCGATGTCGAGTGTCTTGGCCTTGGCGAGGGCCGCCGGTGGAATGACGAACGATACCGTGCGTGGCTCTTTGCCGGACAGCGTCACCGCATGCACCCGAACGCCGTTCACCGAGATCACAACCCTTTGCGTGATCTGGGGCGGACGAATGACGGCGGCCATTTGCAGCGTGGCAGTCAGACCGTCGCGAAGCGGCGGTATGTCCAGGCGAAGCCGCGAGGTCTCGCCCAGCGAATGGGTGCCGTCGGCTACCGGCCCCGACCAGCCACAGACCATGATGCCGGTTGCCTTTTTGGCTCCGTCGGACCGGAACGACACCGTCTCGCCAAGTGTGTAGCTGCCGACCGCATCGCGATTGAGGCAGGTCGTCGTCCGGTCGATGTAATAGGCGCGATAGTCGGCATTGACGTCTGGATTGAGAGCAAGCGCAAGCATGATGATTTCTGTCCCGGCCAGAACCGCCGCCAGCGCGTAGCCACCAAATCTGGCCGCGCGCCGATACCGGCCCGAAATGTCAGACCAGGGCAAGATAACCCCCGATCCATGCGACGGTCATGAAATAGCAGGCGCCCAGGAAGAGACCCAGAGCCGCAAGAAAAGTCAGCTTCGACGCCGACAACAACGTCGTCAGCAACATTGTCAGAGGCGCAAGCCCAATGACGTATCTGACCATCGAGGCCAGGTTCGTGATCAGCGGCAGGATGATGCAGCAGGCGCAGAACAACGCGGCGCCATATTGCCTGCGAACCGCCAGAACCGCCGATAGCGCCAGTCCTATGAGTGCGGCGAGCGCGCCCCATTGCGGGGCCGTAGGCAGCCATCCAGTCGCCGGAACGGCCGAGAGTCCATCCCATATGAAGGCGAGCGGATTGCCCACCACCCGTCCAAACGCGCGCTGGACGTGCAGGAAGGCAAAGCCGTCCCCGACCGTCAGATAGAGGAACAGGATGTAGGCGAACAAGCCGGCAGGCGAGATGAGAATTGCAACGAGCAGATCCGGTCGGCCAAGCACCCAACGTGGGAAAGAAAGCGCTGATCCGCCCTTTGCGCGGTAATCCCTGAACATCTGAATGACGGTCGCAAATACAACAAGCACTCCGACGAGCCTGGTTGCCGACAGCAGAGCCGATGACAGCCCCGCGGTCAGATAGCTGGAGCGTTTGAGTGCCAGAAAAACGCACGACGTCACGAGCACGAAAAGAGGTTCGGTCAGGAAAGTCGTAAAATGAAAGGAGAACGGGCCGCTGAGCAGAAAGGCGCAATATAGCACATAAGCGCGCATGTTCTTCTCGAGCAGCGGCCACGCCACCAGACAGGCCGCGTAGCTGCACGCAACCGATGTGATCGACGCGAGCAGTATCGTCGGCAAAGGGAAAACAGACCGGATTGCCGCCACCAGCATCGGATAGAATGGAAAGAAGCCCCAGCGTCCGACATTGCTCTGGTTTGGAATGGGAAAGCGCTCATAACCGTGTTCGGAAATGTCGACATACCACGCGCAATCCCACCGGCAGAGCGCGTGGGCATAGGCTGCGAAGCCTGGTTCCGCCGAGATCGAGGCAAATGCCGCATAGCGAATGGCCAGTCCACCGACGACGAATAGCAGCGGCACCACCACGACCGCAATAAAGCGGCCACCGGCGTTCGGACGCGCGACAGCTTCGAGCGCCACAATCTGCCTCCACCCGTTCAAGTGACTGGCGCCACTCAAAGCTAGATGACGCGCGCCCGGGCGAATTCAAGGCATGCAACGCGGCTCAGATGGCGATAGAGCTACCGCGCGCTTCTGAGCCAGACCAGCATCTCGCCGGGGTCGCGATCGTCCAGGTAAAGTACGGCACGGCGGTGAGTTTCGCTTCCTCCACCGCGCCAGAAGATGCCGGCCGAACAGCTTGCCGAAGATAAATTGCAGCACGTCGCTGCCTTGCACGGTGATGATGAGGAAAGCGATCAGCAACAGGTTGCGGCCTTCGAAGCTTGGGCGATCCGGGTGAGGTGATCGATCATTCAACATAAGCGCGTTTCCGCTGAATCGGCGGCGGAAATTGGTCGAAGGTATCGCCCGGGTCCCAGAATCCAAAAACCTGGAGGACGCGAATGCCTTCTGGCGCAGCACCGCCAAGGCAATTCTCGTCAACTCCGGCAGGCACAAGCTGAGCGGCCGACATGCGGGCGCTTCTCTGAGTTTCAGTTCTCCTCGCGGGCCGCAGCTTAATAGCGGCCATTCGACAAAAGGAACAAAGTGCGGTGTCGCTGGTTGAGATTTGTTGAGACCAGAGCGGAGGCTTTCGCCGCTGTCTCATCCAGCGCAAGGATTCGCCGTGGGCATTCTCGAGAGCCTGAAGAAAGCTACCGAGCAGGCGACGGGTATCGCGCGACCGAGAAAGCAAGAACTCGCCGAATTCGTGAAGATGAAGAAGCCACTCGAATTTCGGTTCAAGGATGACGGCCTCGTGCCGAACCACCCCTTCTGGCCGTTTGTCGTCTATCGCGGCGCCGTAAGGTCGGTGGAACAATTTGATTCCGCAGCCGTGCTGGAAGAGCTTTTCGAGGCCATTGGCTGGAGTAGCGGCTGGCGGGACGGCATCTACCACTACGTTCATTACCATTCCCGCAAAAATGAAGTGCTTGGGGTTGCGGGCGGAACCGGCAAGGTTCGGTTCGGGCCAACAGGGGCCGTACATTGTCCTGGAAGGCCGGCGATATGGCAGTTCTTCCGGCCGGCACCGGGGTCACCAATGTTTCTCCGAGTCTGCTGGTTTCCTGGTGGTCGGCGCTTATCCCGCATCCGACGCTTATGACGAATGCACGACAGCCCAGAACATGAGCGGGCATTACGAGCGATCCCCAAGTTGGCCATCCACGGAAGGATCCGGTCTATGGGAGCAAAGCGCCGCTGGTGTCAGCGTGGAAAAAATGAAGCTTGAAGATGAAGTCCGCCACGTTTCCGAAGACTTGGACGATGATGTACTGAGTGACGCTGTGCGGGCGCTGCATCGTCGGGTTAAGATCGTTCATGATTTCGATATCCCCTACATTGCTGGCTACAGCAAAGATGGCAGGACGATTTATATCGATCGCCATATGCCTCGCACTATGGATTGGAAATCGGCCAAGGTCCGGCTTGCCCCATTTCTGCTAACGCACGAAATTGTTGAAAAGGCGCTCCTAGACGAACTCGGGCTTCATTATCTGCACGCGCATCAAATCGCTCTTCGAGCCGAACGCGATGCAGTGAAGGCGGCGGGTGTTGGCTGGTCCGCTTACCAGGCCTTCAACAAAAAGAACGAAAAACCGATCTCCGAAGAGAAGCTCAAGAAGATCCCCAAGGATCTTGACCTGACGCCCTACCGCGACATGAGTGACTTTTCAACGCTCGAGCGTCTGCTGAAGGCGCAACGATAGTCGGACAAGCCAATGGTCCTCGCTTGCCAGTTCTATGACCGCCGCCTCGACAGTTCAGCATCGACGAGCTCGCGGCACATGTGCAAATGAGCGCATCGACCCTGCACCATCGTTTTTCGCCAGCTGCAGCTCGTTCGCATGGCGCTGCGTGCACCGAACTTTCGCGGCGGTCCCGTGTTCTCAACCGAGATACACAAAAGCGACCCGTAAAAGCGAGCCGTTCAAGCCGCTTGGGTTTTCATGTCTTCGCCGCTCACCATTTTGGTCACAGCGGAGAAATCGAGCTTGCCTGAGCCGAGGACAGGCACTTTCGCAACGACGCGCACTTCGGCCGGCACCATCAGGTCCATGGCGCCGTTGGCCCTGGCGAAGGCCAGGAATTCGGCACGCGTGGCGTTGACCGCCTCGGTAATGAGGACCAGCTTTTCGCCCTTGCGCGCATCTGGCACGGCGGCGACTGCCGAGAGCGAGCCTTTCCACAATTCGCCCGCCAGTGCCTCGACGGCGGCCAGCGAAACCATCTCGCCACCGATCTTGGCAAAGCGCTTCGCGCGGCCTCGAATGGTGATGAAGCCGACGTCGTCGATGGCGACCACGTCACCGGTGTCATGCCAGCCGTCTTCGAGCGGCTCGAGCACGCCCGGCTTCTCGGTGCGCAGATAGCCCGCCATGACATTGGGCCCGCGCACGAAAAGCCGTCCGCCATCCTCGACGCCAGGCACCGGGTCCAGGCGGTACTCCATACCCGGCATGATTTTGCCGACACTGCCGGAGCGGTTGTACATCGGCGTGTTGATGGAGATCACGGGCGCGGTTTCGGTCACGCCATAGCCTTCGAGGATGCGCAGGCCGAACTTTTCCATATAGGTCGCGCGCGTAGAAGCCTTGACCGGTTCCGCGCCGGCAAAGCAATAGCGCACTGAGCGGAAGTCGTAAGGGTGTGCCGTACGCGCATAGCCGCTGAGGAACGTATCGGTGCCGAAGATGATCGTCGCGTTCGATGCGTAGACCAACTCCGGCACCATGCGATAGTGCAGCGGGGAGGGATAGAAATAGACCGGCACGCCCGATATCAGCGGCAGCACCGTACCTGCTGTCATGCCGAACGAGTGGAAGATCGGCAGCACGTTGAAGACCTTGTCGCCCGAATGGAAGTCGATACGCGAGGCGGCCTGGGCGGCATTAGCCAGGATGTTGCGATGGGTGAGCACCACGCCCTTAGGCGTGCCTTCAGAACCTGAGGTGAACAGGATCACCGCCGGTTGGCCGGGCTTGCGGGCGACCCGCGGTGTATTTTTGCGCAATAGGCCGAGCAGCTTGTCCTTGAGGCCAATGGTGGCCCTCAGATCATCAAGCCACACAATATCGACCGAGCGGCCGAGTTCCTCGACCACGGCGCCAAGTTTCGCTTGTTCGACAAAGGCGCGTGAAGTCAGCACGGTGCGCACCTCGGCGGCCTTGCAAGCGGAGAGCATGTTGGCCGCACCGGCAGTGAAGTTCATCATCGCCGGAACCTTGCCGGCGGACATGACGCCGAGCAGCGTCGCACAGGCGCCGTTGGCATTGGGCAGCATGATGCCGAGCGTCTGCTGGCCGGAATAGAGGCTCTTGAATTTCTCTCCAAGCACGGCGGCGGCTGTCAGCAGCTTGCCGTAGCTCAGCGAACCGGTGACGGGGTCCTGCACGGCCAGTTGCTTCATGCCGCGTTCGCTCGCCGTCTGGATGATCTTCTCCAGCACAGTCTTGTCGATGTCCTGGTGCGGAAGACGAGATCCGACATGACCTGGTAGAGGGCAGCACCCGCCGCTGCGCGGCGCTTCCGGCCCTTGAGGTCCGGCAAAGTATGCCGCCCACCGTCATAAAGCCTGCATTGACGATGCTCACCGCGGCGACGACGCGAGCGCGACTGGCTTCGGGCGCCCAGGCTTGTACGGCGGCGAAGGTTGGTACGACAAGAAAGGCGCTGGCAATAGCCATGCCGGCAAGGTCGATCGCAACATGGACCGTGTTTGGCCTGGCGAAGAATATTGCGAGCGTTTCGGCCCCGATCGAAGGCTGCATGCTCCAGATGGTCCAGGCCAGGTCCAAGCCGAACAGTGCCATCAACGCAGTGCCAACCGGGGCTGGCAAGAGCACGATGCGGCCCTGCGACATCCATGCGGCTATGGCAGAGCCAATGGCGATCGACACGGCGAACACCGCGAGATAGGCGGTGACCGCGATTTCTCCGCCACCGAGCGAATCCTTGACCAGTGTAGGCAGGATCGAAAGGACAATGGCCCCGATCAGCCAGAACCACGACGTCATCAGTCCGGCGCGCCAGATCCGCTTGTCGGCACGCAAACCGTTCACCTGTCGCCAGGTCGAGCGAAAGATGTTTTTGTCGATGACTAGGTCGGGAGCCGCAGAACCGGTGGACGGAATGTAGCGGCTGACAAACCAACAGGCCACGGCAAGGACCATCATGATCGGCCCGAACACCGAGACCCCAATGCCATCGGCCGAGACGACGCCTCCGGCGATAGTGCCGCCGAGGATGGCGGCGAAGGTTGCCGATTCGATCCAGGCATTGGCGCGGGGCAATTCCTTGCGCTCGAGGTGATCCGGCAGGATGCCGTACTTGATCGGTCCGAACAGTGCCGAGATGATGCCGAACATGAGCAACGCGATCATCAGCACCGGGATCGACGACAGGGTGATTCCAACGACAGCGACAGCCGCAGCGGCGATCTCGGTGAATTTCAGCCGACGGGCGATGAGCGCCTTGTCGAACCGGTCGGCGATCTCGCCACCAACGGCGGACAGGAGCAGGAAAGGAGCCATGAAGACGGCACCCGCCAGCGTAACCAGTGATGCAGCCTTGTCCGCCGCCAGGGTGAACAGAATAAGGAACACCAGCGTGTTCTTGAGGAAATTGTCGTTGAAGGCGGAAAGGAACTGCGTCCAGAAGAGAGGCGCAAAGCGCCGTGACGTCATCAGATGGCTAGTCGTATGGCCGTTCTTGGCGATTTCCATTGGGGCGGCTTCCATTGGGCAATACCGTTGAACATCGTGGTCGTATCGATCAGCGGTCTTGCGCGGTTTGAGCTTCTTGTAGTGCGAACGCGGTTACACTTCGTTACTGCGGCTCAAATCGATCAGCGGCTTTTGGGTTTGGGGCTTCTAGCCGGTTCATGAAGCGGCTCGCCTCTTCTGCGTCTCGCAGGGTCCTGGTGATGGTGATCGAGGTATGCACGAGCCTGGTCGCCGCCATCGGGCAGAACCCCTTGGCGGCAAAGGTTGCTCCATGAAATTGATGGCGCCGTCATTATCGAAGCGGCGATGGCGAAATTGGCATGGTGAATGTTTGCAGGCGCTTGAACCCTTGGGAGCATAGCTGTTGAAGGGCATCGATATTGTCTTTTGGTTTCAGGGTGAGGTTGCGCCGGCGTTTGTCTGTCTCCAGGCCGGATACAATCAAGCGGTCTTGCGACGGTCCGGACGAACGCAGCGTCAGCGCTGCTCCGCAGCAGCGGCTGCAGACGGCGGTCGCCAGCCAGCTTGAGGCGCAGTTGCCGCAACCACTCGCCATCCTCTCCGAGCGGATCGCAGGACAGCTACGCGATTCTGAGCACTGCCAAATCGGCCTAAATTTCCACTGCCGAATGGACGATGAAACGCGTAAGCGAGTTTCCGGACCGGAAGCTATGCGTTGGGTTGCCCAAACGATGCAGAGGCGCTGCTGTTGGCGCGACAAGCTCGACCGCAGGTGCGGACGGCATAAGAATTTTGAAGAGGCCCGTGGTGACTGGGGATTGCGCCGGTATTGGCGACGCGCGAAGACTGGGTCGATATCTGGGCGAAGGCAGCCCCTGCGACGCAACTTCATACCGGAGAATGGAGGCCGCGCTGGGAGGTTGTTGCTTCGGCTACCAACTCAAAGTGATTGTCCGGGAGAGTTCGGCGATGTCGCCATAGATCATCGAACCTGTGACGAGAAAACATTTATCACCGAGGACTTCGAAGAGTGAGCTTGCCGCGGTACAAACCGGCAGGTTCTTCGAATTGGCGTGCGTGCCGAGGGTCGCGGTTTCGACCTTACGGTCGGTCGCGGTTTCGACCTTACGGTCCTTGGCTTCGGCACAGCCGACACCGATCGCGAGGATTGCGATAGCAATGAGAGTCGTCTTGCTCATATTTTGCCCCTGGAGCCAGCTCTTGTCGGGTAAGTCGCGCGATGCATCAAGTAGCACCGGCCCACGATCGGCTTCATCCATCGATTGGAGGAAGCGGGCTCATCCATAATTAGCAATATCTTGAGTAAGGCGCCGAGCGCACCAGACTCATGGAACGGCGCGCGGAATTTCCATTCGTGACGAGGTGGCGATCCCGGCCGCCTTCGCAAACGGGTCACTCAGCACTGCGTAAACGTCTCGATTCCGAGCTATAGCTTTCCGCATTCGGTCATCGATCATACCAAGGTGAAGAAGGGGCAGCAGATCGAGCTTACCGGAGAGATCACGCGCGTAGACGAGGAAGGCGGCAGGGTGACTGTCGATCTGGGACCGCTGGTGACGATCGACATCGACAAGGTCAGGCTGGTCGAGAAGTACAGGACGCCAAAGCGCAAGAAGCCGCTGCGCGACATGGTGGATTAGCTCGCGGACCGCCGCTTATCCACGCGACATCGGTACCACTCAAACGAATGGCAATTTTCTGTCTGAATGCGTTTAGGGTCCATGCTCGCAGACCACGCATGGGTATCGCGCGGAGACAGGTGACTCTCGGTTTCAAGGCGTCGAGATGCTACGAGCACTGAAAAGTCAGTTCCTTAGACCTAAAGATCGGGCGATCTGCCAGCGGGTTGTCGACCAGGTAACCGCCGACGCCAAATGGTACAGCACCCCGATAGACGGTCAGATTCTGGCCTCGACCACGCTGAATCTCTTTCAATCAGGGGTCGTAAACGAAACGAATTTGCTGGCACATGTTCGCGCGCGGCGCCACGACTTCACTAAACTGACAGGCTAGTTCTTCACCCTCGCGACATGGGCGCGAAATGCGGTTCTTCGTAATCCGCCGGGCGGTCATGCAGCAAGTTGAGCGCCCGCTTTAGGTCCCGATGCAAATTGTCGATGGCGTCGTAGTGCGGACAGAACGGCCTTGGGGACAACTGCGCGACCCACAGTTCCTTCATCAGTAGTCAAGCCTGCCGTTCGATCTTGGCAAGCATGATACTCGGAAATCTGTTCATGGCGGCGACGGTGCGGCATCCCGCAAAATAGGAATATATTCTGCATCCCGTCAAGGCACATAGACTCGTCTCGCCCTCAACGCATGCTCGCCGCGCACATTTTGGGGAAGCCCCCGACCGCTATCCGCGTCGATCTTGCCGCAATATTTGTCTCGTTAGAACTGTCTCGTTCAAAATGGCTCGTGACTTCGCTTTCGCCAGGTGGGGGCGAGAGAATGTCGAGACACCTCGTGCCGGGGGCGACATTCCGGGTTTGCTCGATCACTTCGCAGAGCTGCAACGAAAGGCGGAAGTGCGGACAGGGCAGCGTTTCCGGGTCATATCAATCCAGGAAGCTGGTCTGGATGGATTCTGGATACATCGGGTCCTCGAACGCGAAGGCATCGAGAGTTATGTCGTGGACCCGGCATCCACTGCCACATCGCGTCGCCGCCGGCGGGCCAAGACCGACAGGATTGACGGGAAGCACTGGTTCGAGCGTTGTTGGCCTACAACCGCGGCGAGCCTCGGGTTTGCGCGATGTTGCGAGTGCCAACGCCGGAGGAGGAAGACCGTCGCCGGTTGGTGCGCGAGCGGAAGGCGCTGACGAACGAGCGGATCAGGCACGTCAACAGGAGAAAGGGCCTTTTGTTCAGCCAAGGTGTGTCCGGATACGAACCGTTGAAAGGCGATCGACGCAAATGCCTCGACGCGCTCATTACCGCAGATGGGCGTCCACTGCCGCCAGCGCTCATGGCGCAGATCAGCCGCGAGCTTGATCGCATCGAGTTGCTGATCCAGCAGATCAAGGATGTTGAAGAGGCACGCGACGCCTTGCTCGTCGCGGCAGATGAGCCAACACCGGCCCTGCTGCTCAGGCTCAAGGGAATAGGTCCGGAGTTCGCGGCCGTCCTGTGGTCTGAGGGATTGTCGCGCAAGTTTGACAATCGACGACAGGTTGCCGCCTACGCTGGTTTGGTGCCAACGCCCTGGCAAAGTGGGCAGATTAATTGCGAGCAGGGAGTCTCGAAGTCCGGCAATCCTAGGCTCCGGTCGACGCTTGTCCAGGTTGCGTGGCTCTGGGTGCGCCATCAACCCAATTCCGCACTCAGCCAGTGGCGATCATCGCCCTCGCTCGGAAACTGCTTGTTGCGCTGTGGAAATACGTGAACGCCGGAGTCGTTATAGAAGGAGCTTTCCTGACGGAACCATCAGCGTAGACGCCAATCGATTCTAACAATCTCCAGGACCGATCAGGCCTGGCAGATCCTCGGTAGACGAACCGACGAAACTCATGGCCTCAAACAGCCGCCGCTGAAGAATGGTTTCGTCTCTTGGGTCCGAATCCGCCGCAAGCGGGATCATGGAACAGGTGTATGCGCCTGACCGAATATAAGGTGGACTGGGTTCGTTCGCGAACCGCGTCACGCAAACGGACTCATCGAATGGATCTACGGATTGCGCGGAGGTACATGACAATGTCGACGTGATGCCGCGAGCGCCGGCAGGCGTCCTGAGCGCCCAGTCCGGTCGGTGACGTGGTTGCGATCCCGGCCGCGGTACGGAGGGGGGTCACCGACGACCGTATCAGCGATACACGCACTTCCTTAGCAGGCGGCCCAGCAGCTTGGGTTAGGGGGGCCGCTGAGCCTGACCAGCGAGCCTTCGGGAATGCCCGACTGGCTGGTTAGTACATTAGATAAATGTAATGTAATCGAACAATGTGAACGAAGTACTCGGCGGTAAGAAATTGACTGGCACGATTCACTTACCGCGCGCCTTTGCCTTGGGTTCTGGCGAGCTTTCGGACGGGTTTGCAGCCAATTTTGCAGATCGCCGATCTGTTACCCACAGGGACTTTTTCCTCGCCACCAAATCGTCACGATCGCCCTCAGGGGTCGCTCGGCTATGCATGGCAGCTATGGCGAAGTCGGCTCTGTTGGTTCGATAGTCTTCTTTTTGGACAGTCATCGTTTTCTCCCAGTTTCATAGCCCCTCTTTTGCCCTTGCGGGGAGATTAACTGCCTGTGCATTACGGGAGTCAATCGATGGAACGACCACTCCGCAGTCGCGAGGGCGGGAAGCAAGCCGACAATTTTAACGTTGGAGCGGCTTACAGAGTGCCGGCAACACAGCCGCCCTTTCGTCGGGCTGCGTTGATCGCGTCCATGTTGCGCTTCAGCTCGCCGATCTTGGCTTCACCTGCCTTGATGTCTGTGTTGTCCATCATGGCGATCGAGCACTGCCGCACCGCGACCCTTGGCGGTCACGTGGAGGCCTGCGAGGATGCGGCCAGTGGGTCCCAAGCCAGTCCGCACGATCACAGCGACGCATCGGGAAATTTGGCCAGGCCCTCAAGAATTGTGTCCGTCGCCTTCACCAGGCTCTCGGGCGTGAACTGCCCAAAAAAAGAAATTGGATGAAGGAGAAGTCGTACGCTCCAAGATCCGGTGTGTCCTTTTCCCAGACCTTCTTCTTCGATTTCGATGCCAAGGCTGGTACCGCTTGCCCCGGAGCGCCCGTCTTTGGACACCTCCGCCTTTGAATGGCTGTTATGGCGCGAGGCAGACAGCCGATTTGCACGCGATAGTACATCGCCGCCCTCTGCGAGTGCCAGGCAGCATGTTCGTTCGAGGCGTGACGCCCAAAAGCGGACGGCCCGCGGTCAGGCCAGCCGCTTGAATGGCGTTTCGGCCCAAATCACAGGCTCCGTTATGCGGTAGAATTGTCGCGTCGCGATCAAGGCTGACGGGCTGACATCAACCATCAGACCGATGATCGTCATATCACCATGTGCGAGCGCAGGCCCAAGCTGCTTCGGATTCCAGCCAATCGATGCGAGGCGGTCGAACCAGTACTCCTCGCACACGATTGTCAGATTGCTGATATGTCGCTGGATACAGAATTCCAAAATTCCGCAGTAGATCACGCCGGCTGCCTGGCAAGGTCGGCCGGGCTCACGAAGATCCCGCGCCACGAAGAACCTGGTCCATTCAAAGATATTGGGTCGGCGCGGAACGCCGCCGTCGGCGAGTTGCGGAAAGGTTTCGCTCATCAGATGTGGCCGAAGGCTCGGCACGAAACGGGATCCGGCAACGACGCCTCTTCCTGGCTGGATGCCGAGCAGATGAATCGCTTCTGGAGTATCGAACGCGTCGATCTCGCGACCGTCGGGGCGTCTCAGGTCCTGCCATCCACGTTCATCGACATAGATTTCATGCCGCAGGCGGAAGTAGCTGTCGAGATCCCCTCGATAGGCAAAGCTGTTTGACGCGTCAACGACATGGACCTGAATCATTGCGGTTCCTCGCGATGGAACCCCATCCGACCACGCGACGATTGCCCGGGAAATACCCAGATCTGGGGATGGATCAAAGTTCGATTTCGTGCCTGCGAAACGCCTCCACGATCGCGTGCACAACGTTGGCGGTGCTGAGTTTCTGCTTGATGTTGCGCAGGTGGGTCGTCACAGTGTTTTCCGAGATGCCAAGTATTCGGGAAACCTCCCATGCGGTTTTTCCTCCCGCGACCCACTGCAGGATTTCACGCTCTCGTTGGGAAAGCTTTTGTCTCGGCCGCCTGCGCGAGTTGCCAACGAGGCGTTCGGCAGCCGAATAGGCATGGCGCGCAAGGGCATGAATGGTGCAGCGCACCGTCGGCGCCAAATCAATTTCACTTCCGGCAACCGTTACACAGGCCGGATCGCCAAACGCAGCCTGAATCGGGATGCAGATCCCGTCGCAAAGCCCAAACTCTTTCGCTTCATCCATCACCCTCCTGGCATTTCCGTCCGTCAAGCCGTGATGGACGTCCCGCCAGAGGAAGGGCCCGATCGCACCACGGCACACAGCAACACAAGGGTCATGGCGATAGTGTCCGGCAGCCATATAGCGGTCGTACCATTCCTGCGGCCAACCGTTGACAAGGATGTGTCCATCCAGCGATCCGGTGTCCTGGCGTGGCAATTCGGTGACCAGACAGGCTGCGTAGCCGTGACGTTCGATGCTCTTGCGCAGTTGCCGAATGATCTCGGCGGCGCTGGTTGCACGGTCAATCTGCGCGGTTGCTTCAAAGATTTGTATTAGCTGATCCTGTAAGACGCTCCCGTGAACCGCCGCCATTGTAGGCCCTTTCAATGTACTGAGACAAAGAACAAAATAAATAACTTAGGTCCAACCGCAACGTCCGGCATGACTTTTGACTACTATAGTAGGTGGCACTAAAGGGCGCGTTCTGACTGCCTCGCCGCATGAGGCTGAGGTCTGTTTTTGCTCGCAATCTGAGGTTGCTTCGCCAGGGCGCCGGCTTGTCGCAGGAGCAGCTCGCGGACCTTGCTGGCCTCGACCGCAACTATGTCGGCAAGCTCGAGCGGGAGGAAAACTCACCGACCGTCGATACGCTGGAGGTGCTGGCGTTGGCATTGCAAGTTAACGTGGAGCAGCTCATCCGTCGAAACTCGCCGTGACGCACTGGCCAGCAGGCCGCCGAGAGCATCAGGATTTTCCCTTGCGCCGCTCACGCGACGCCACTGCACAATTACCAGCTGGGGCTCGGGCGTTTTTGCCGGGCCGTTTCGTCAGCTCGTCGATGTCGACGCTCAACGCGGTGGCAAGCTTTGCGAGCGACAGGAGTGTGGGATTGCGACGGCCGGCCTCGAGACCACTCAGATAGGCGCGCGTGAATCCTGAACGGAACGACAGTTCCTCTTGAGAGAGGGCCTGTGCGCGCCGAATCCTCTGTACGTTGAGGCCGACAACCAACCGTAGGTCCATGACGGCATGGTCGTCGCTGGGCACACTTTAGGACGACACACTATAATGAACATTCGTCATTGACAGGCGCGGCTATTGCTGCTTTTCTCATCATATTAAGGAACGCCATTCCGAAATAAGGAACGTCAGTGACAGGAAATCTTTCGTTGGAACGTGGGCTTGCGGTTCTCAATGTCCTCAAGGAAGCGGACGAAGCAGTCGGGGTGCGCGAACTCGCCCGCCGGCTTGAGCAGAGTGCTCCCGCCGTGCAGCGAATTCTGAATACCCTGGCAGAGCAGGGCTATGTCGAGCAGTCGCCAGACTCGCGGCGCTACCGGCTGGGTCACTCCGTGCTGGCGCTGGCGCAGAAGGTCCTGGGCAGAGATCGCCTGGTTGGTTTGGCTGAAATCGAACTGCAGGCGCTGGCCGCCGAAGGGTGCTTCAACGCATTCCTCGGTATCAGGCGGGGCAACTGCGGAATTTATCTCCTGACCGTGCAAAGCAAGAGTCCGGTCGTCATTCGTTCTTCACCTGGCGAGACCTTCCCCTTGCATTCCACCGCGTTGGGCAAGGCGCTCCTGATGGAGCTGAGCGGCGAGGCGGTCATTGCGATTCTTGGACGAGGTCCACTGGAGCAGGTTGCCGTACGCACAGTCACCGATCCGCACAAGCTCGTTGCTCAAATCAGAGCGTCCGAGCCCATTGGTTACACAACATCCCTGGACGAGAACTTTACCGGGCTGATTGCGGTCGGCGCACCGCTTCGCGATGCATCAGGCACAATCATCGCGGCTATAAGTGCGGCCTACCCCCGGTCAGTGGGACCGCATGTGGAGATCGCTGAGATTGGAGAGGCAGTAATGGCGGCTGCGGCGCGCATTTCCACCGGCCTCGGCTTTATGGAAGCAAAACAGGCTCGGGATTCCCATCATGCTGCTTAACCAAGCGCGCCTGAAACAATGCATGACGGCAGCCGGGCTTGACGCAATTATAGCGACTGCCCCGGAAAACGTGACCTACATGAGCGGCTTCTGGGCTCTGCCGCAATGGATCCGTCGCGGCCCGCAGGCTTATGTCGTGTGGCCGGCTCCTGACAAGGGCACGCCTGAAATCATCGCCAGCTCCAGCACGCTCGACCTCGTAGCCGATCAGGAAGTCTGGGTGAGCAAGGTTCGGCGCTATGGCGACTTTTACGCCAATGTCGGTTCCTCGACCACCGTGGACCTCGCCAATGAACGACACCTCCAGCTTCGAGACCTGCCGAGGCATGGCGATGCCATCGCGGCTTTGGTCGCCGCATTGGAAGAAGCTCAGCTCGGCCGTGGGCGGATCGGCATAGACGAGGCCGGGCTCGCACCAGGATACCAGGAAACCCTCAGAGCCCATTTTCCCAATGCGTCGTTCCTACCAGCCACCGCATTGCTTCGCGAGGTTCGTGCCGTAAAAACGGCAGGTGAAATCGAACGGCTCGGCCAAGTTGCCCAGATTGCCGAACGCTCCATTCAAGCAGCACTCGGCGTTGCTCAGGAAGGCGCCACCGAAGCAGATCTGGCGCGCGCTTTTCATGTCAGGACGGTCGAGGAAGGCGCCCTGCCCGTACTGGGATGCATCGGCTTTGGCGAGCGCAGCGCGCTCATGAACGTCCAGCCGTCTGACCGCAGGTTGCGCGCTGGAGAAATCATCCGCTTCGACGTCGGTGGCCGGTTCCGGCACTACCGCGCCGACATTGCCCGTATCGCCACGCTGGGCGAGCCGCCGCCGCAGGCGCATCGGCTTCAGCAGGCGCTGCTGCGCGGCGTTCAGCATGCCTGCGACATTATCCGGCCGGGCATGGCAGCAGCACAGCTCTTCGAAACGGTCGTGCGTGTGGTGAAGCGCGAAGGAATTGCCCACTACGAGCGCGATCACGTCGGACATGGCATCGGCCTTGATGGTTATGATGCGCCGACGCTCTCGGCGCGCAGTACAGACATCCTTGAAGAAGGAATGGTGCTGTGCGTGGAGACCCCCTACTACGAAATCGGCCGCTGGGGACTCCAGGTGGAGGACATGGTGGTTGTTCGCGAGCGCGGAGTGGAGCGGCTGACGCAGACGCGCGATGCAATCACCCGGGTGCCGTTATGAGCCGCGCGGCAGGGTTTTCCTGTATTCGATGCGGCGCCTTGTTCCGGATCGATACCAAAATCGACTCACGCGGCTGCCCGAAATGCTGTGCCGAAGCACCGGCCAATCTTAAGGTCGTCTACGATCCATCCGGAGCTACATCGGCCGCTTCCGCAGCGGGTGCCGCCCTGCCCTCGCTCTGGCGCTATGCCGACATGCTTCCTTGTGGACTCAGCGATGCAATCTCCTTGGGCGAGGGCCTGACGCCATTGCTGAGCGCCGAGAAGCTGGGAAAGCAGCTCGGCGTCCCCAAGCTGCTTATCAAGGACGAGGGCGCAAACCCTACCTGGTCCCACAAGGACCGCTTCTCGACCGTGGCGGTGTCGATGGCACGTTTGAGTGGCGCACGCGTGGTGGCGACTGCTTCGTCGGGAAACGCCGGGGCCTCACTTGCCGCCTATGCTGCACGGGCGGGCCTGAAATGCGTCGTTGTCACATTCTCAGGCACCGCCGGCGCAATGTTGGCGCAGATCCGCAAATACGGCGCAAGCGTCGTATCCCTGGCCGACAAGTCCCATCGCTGGCCATTGCTTGCCGCTGGTACCGAGCGCCTCGGATGGTTTGCAACATCACCGTTTCACAGCCCCGTGGTCGGCAGTCATCCTGTCGGGATCGAGGGCTACAAGACCCTGGCTTACGAAATCGTCGAACAAATGCACGGTGCCGTGCCGGACTGGTGCGCCTTGCCTGTTTGCTATGGGGATGCGCTTGCCGGGCTGTGGGCCGGATTCAAGGATCTTCTCAGCCAAGGCAAGATCGAGCGGTTGCCGAGACTCGTGGCGGCGGAAGTGCACGGATCTTTGGCCAGAGCCCTTGCCGGCAAGGGAGATCTGGTTGCCGAAGTCCCCGCAAGCTTCGACACGCTTGCCATCTCGATCGGCACCACACGAAGCACGTTTCAGGCGCTCAACGCCCTGCGTGAATCTGGCGGCACGGCAATGCCGGTCGGCAATATCGGCTTGATAGCGATGCAGCAGCAGCTTGCGGCCACCGAGGGTGTTTTTGCCGAGCTAGCCTCGGTGACGCCATTTGCAGCTATCGAATCCTTGAGGCGAGAAGGCACCATCGCGCGGTCGGACAGCGTCGTTGCCATCGTGACAGCGAGCGGCCTCAAGGATTTGGATCGTTCGACCGGTCCGAACAAAGCACAACCATCGTTTCAGTCAGTTGCCGAAGCGTGGGAATACGTTGCCGAGGGCCGTGACTATTTCACACCCTCACTTGAACGGCGCGCGACCAAGATGTCCTGAAGAGAAGATAGAGGCGATCATGAACGGATGCGATTTTTTCTGATCGATTGATGATCTCGTCCACCATTGGACGGTATTGCGACTTTTCTAAAAGCTATCCAGGAGAGGCAAATTCAACTCGCTTAGCGAGCGGAATCTCGATTCAAACATGATGTAAGGGGAATGTTCATGCTTCACAAAACGCTCATCGGCTGGCTCGCAGCCCTCAGTGTCGCAATGGCAACTCAGACGATGGCTGAGGAAACGCTCAGAGTCGGCGTCACGCCAACCGGAGTGCCGTTCACGTTTGTCGACACCGCAACCCAAAAGCCGACAGGCGCGATGGTCGATCTGGCAAGTGCGATTGCCGCGAGCCTTGGCACGACCGCCGATTTTCAAATAAACGCTTTTCCAGCCCTGATCCCGGCACTGACGACCGACAAAATCAATCTGATTTCCGCCAGCATGTTCATAACGGACAAACGAAAGCAGGTAATCGATTTCAGCACGCCGGTTTACGCCTATGGCGAGGCGATGTTTGTTGCTGCCGGCGATAGCAAAAACTACACGATCGAGGAACTCAGAGGTGCGACCGTCGGGGCGCAGATCGGCTCGACCTACGCTGATGCTCTGGAAGCGCTTGGCGTCTTCGGTCAAGTCAAGCTCTACGACTCAATCGCTGACATGATGCGCGATGTGGTTCTGGGCCGCATCAAGGCCGGTTTCGGTGACGCCCCGATCGTCGCATATCAGCTTTCAAAGAATCCCGGCCTGGGTGTTCGCCTCGTCGACGGCTATCAGCCGATGAAAAAAGGCGAGGTCGCGTTGGCAGTTGCCAAGGAAAATCCACTGCTTCTCGAAAAGGTGAATGCCTCCATCGCCAAGCTGAAGGAAAGCGGCGAATTAAGCCGAATATTTGCCAAATATGGCCTTTGAGGCCGACCCGCACTGACCTCGACAGAAGCGCCGGCTGGCAGGACCAAAGGATCGCATCGGAATGACCGGCTTTGACGGCCGGGGTACGTGCCAAGAGGAAGCCGGCCATGACCAAATTCATCGCGCATGCAACGGAATATCTGCCGCTTCTTCTTAACGGCGTTTGGCTGACCGTCATGATAACCCTTCTTGCGCTGTGTCTTGCGACGGCGCTCGGCCTTGTTTGGGCGCTGTTCAGGACATCGGGGATACGCTGTCTCGCCGTGCCGACGCGGCTCCTTGTCGACTTCGTGCGCGGCATACCATTGTTGGTGGTTCTCTTTTATATCTACTTCGTCGCGCCCGAGATCGGCATCAACCTGACTGCGCTCCAGGCTGGCACGATCGGGCTGGGGCTGGCGCACTCCTGCTATCTCGGGGAAACCTTCCGGGCTGGCATCGAGGCGGTCGATAAGGGTCAGGTCGAAGCGGCAAAATCGATCGGCATGAAGCGTCCGTTGATGATGCGCCGCGTCGTGCTGCCGCAGGCATTCAAGATCATCCTGCCGCCTTACGCCAACAATATGGTCATGCTGCTGAAGGACTCCTCGCTTGTCTCGGTGATTTCGGTTCAGGAGTTGACCATGCAGGGCAAGATGCTTGCGTCGTCCACATTCGACAACATGACAGTTTTTACCTTGGTGGCACTGCTTTACCTGTGCCTGACGGTTCCGCTGAACCTGTTTATGCGTAGAATCGAAAGCTATCTTGGGGCGGCGGGATGATCACCTTTGAAAACGTGCACAAGTCCTTCGGCTCCCACGAAGTCCTCAAGGGAATCAACGCCGAGATCGCCAAAGGACAGGTCGTATGTCTGATTGGGCCCTCGGGTTCCGGCAAATCGACGCTTCTGCGATGTGTGAACGGGCTTGAGACCTATCAGCGCGGTCGCATCAGTATCGACGGCACCGTGGTCGATGCCGCCTCGCCCCAGGTTCACGCCATCTGCACCCGCGTTTCCATGGTTTTCCAACGTTTCAACCTGTTTCCGCACCGCACAGCCCTGGAAAATGTCATGGAAGGGCCGCTCTACGTGCTGAAGGAAAATAGGAACCAGGTCCGGGAGCGGGCCACGGCATTGCTCAATCGCGTCGGGTTGGCCGACAAGACGAATGCCTATCCCGCGTCATTGTCGGGGGGTCAACAGCAGCGCGTGGCCATCGCCCGTGCCCTGGCGATGCGCCCACAGGCCATTCTTTTCGACGAGCCCACCTCCGCACTTGACCCGGAAACGGTCGGCGAGGTCCTGCAGGTCATGCGCGCGCTCGCAGACGAGAACATGACCATGCTCGTGGTTACGCACGAAATTCAGTTCGCCCGCGAGGTTTCCGACAGCGTCCTCTTTCTCGACGGCGGCCGGATCGTTGAGCAAGGTCCGGCCAAGGAACTGCTTCGAAATCCGAGATACGAACGCACTAGGGATTTTCTTCACCGGGTCATGCACCCTGTGTGACTGCTGGCCGATGTTGTTTGTCGCCTAGCCTCAGTTCGGACCTGTCACTGCGTAGGGGACAGGCCGTCCCCCGCGAGGACGGCGTTTAAAGTTCTGCGGTTCCAAGGGAATCTCGTCCATGCCGTCTCTTCGGCCGGACGAATTTGCGTGAGAACAGTTGGTTCAAGGGGAATGGAGATTGGCCAATGCTTCAAACCGGCGAGCCAGTCGGGGTTGTAGACTGTATCGGAATGACGATGCCCTTCATCTGGCATTATCACGACGGTGGAGGCTTCCGGATTGTGCCTGGCGAACCAGGCGCCGACCAAGGCTGCGGCGCCGCTGGTCGGCCCCATGAACAGCCCGTGATCGCGAAACAGCCCATGCGCCATTGCGTAGGCCGGCAATGCGCCCACCCAATGAATATCGTCGATCATCTCATGACGAACATTGTCCGGCAAAACGCTGTTGCCGAGCCCGCGCAGCATGCGACGTCCGACAGGCTGGCCAAAGAGCATGCTTCTGTGGGTATCGACAGCAATCATCCTGAGATCAGGAAAGAGCTCACGAAGGAAGCCTCCGGTTCCACAAAGCGATCCCCCAGTGCCCACGCAGCCGACGAGGCAATCGATGCGGCCGAATGATCGAACAACGAGGTCCGCCAGGCGCGCGTAAGCAAGGCGGTTTTCCGGATTGTCGTATTGCCGAGGCCAATACGTGCCCGGGCTATCTTGCAGGGTCTGCTGAAGATACTGGAGCCGACCGCGCTGATTGCCGTCTCCTTGAGGATCGTCGATGGCCATGACTTTGGCACCAAGTTGTTCCAGTCGCCGCCTGAGTTTCAGGTCGATGAGGCTGGAGGCCGTGACAAGTATAAGCGCATAGCCACGAGCCGCAGCCAGCATGGCGATGGCGAGGCCGAATGTGCCCGACGTCGTTTCGATGATGTGACCTTCCCGCCTGAGGCGCCCTGACGCTTCCGCCTGATCGACCATGAACCGGGCGGGGATCAGCTTCATGAGGGAAAAGCAGGCGGCGTTGAGGTTAGGTGCGAGTTGGGCAAAACGCGGCGTCTCGTAGGCGCGTAAATAGTCTTGCGCCGCGGTCACTGGATTAGCCTCGTTTCGGCATTAAGGGCAAACGTATGGACGCCTTGCAGACCTGTGCCGCTCACCTGCCTTGCGAGCTCAGCAGCGCGCATGGCCGCCCTGGGCGCAGTCGCATCCAGAAGGATGCCGATCAATGTTCCGCTGTGGGCCACCTGCACACCGCACGCGTCATGCGCCCGCGCTATATCCAAAATGGTGTCGAAGGATGCCTTCGGCAGGTGCTTCTGACTGATACTGGCGCTGATGGTTGCGACACGTCCAAGCAGGCGGGGATCTTGTTGCCGGATGGAGCGGTTCGCCAGTCCCCGCAGAACACGGAACCGCCCGATTTCCTCACTGTCGTAGCGTGCTCGTCGCATGCCTAGCGTGTCGATCGGTCGGGCACTGCCGTCCCTGAAACCCACCACGAGAAAGGGCGGGAACTCGCCTCCGAAATGTTCGATTGTACGGCCTTCCCGGTGAGCGAAGAGGAGAGCTTGGTCGCAGTAGGCGATGGCGTCGCTTGCGCTTTCCGCGGCAACGGCCAGTCGCGCAACAGTTGACTGGCGCAGCGTGACGCGCGCCGAAGCCGCGACCGCGCGGATCGAGGCAATGACGTCTGCCGTGGAGGAACCGTAGCCGTGCCCTATCGGAATAGAGCTTTCGATCGTCAATTCTCCCCCCCTGCCAGCTACCCCGACATGCTCGAGCGTGAGGGCCGCCGCGCGCGCCGCTTTGACCCGGTTTGCGGGTCGCGGCCGAATGCCATCTTGTTCATCCGGCCAGAAGGTCGCTAGCGACCCTTGCGACGTCAGCGGAAGCGTGACGAGTCCGCGACAAAGCCGTCCGTTGTCAGCTTCAAAGACGCCTTGGAGGAATTCCCCGTGATGGGCGTGTGCCCGACCGACTCCTACCACCAGAGGCCATGTGACAGTCTCCTTGTTGATCTTCCTCGAATGTGTCTGCTGGCCGGATCTCGGTGTGCTTGTCTGGGTCACCGCATCATCTCCTCACCATGGCATTGGGCGATGATGCGTGCGACTGACCCGTGCTGTCACTCGCCAAATCTCGGTAGTCCCATTGGCAAGCACATCATGCAAAGATACGGACAAGATTGCCCCACCAATTGGAGCCTCCAATACTGGACTAGACACAGCAGCACTCGTTTCGGGAACCGTTGGTCTTGCGGCCAACCATTCCGAAACAAGTGCGGCCATGCACGGTATTTTCAGTATTGGTCTTGTAAGGAGGGTTGGACTGCTCACCCTGAGTCAATACTGAGATCTGGCGATAGCCCATAGCGGCCTCACCCAGGCGTCGGCGCTTTAGCTCCTTGCCTGTGCGCGTCTTGCGCGGCTAGGCTGCGTGGCGGCTTGAGCGTTCGATTGCGACCTCACCGGCCCTGCATATCGTCGCGCACGAATCTCTTGTCGTCGAAGCGGTGGTGATGACGGAGGCACAGGGTGGCGACGCCTTGATCGGTGCAGGATCTACCATGGACCGCGGCAGTCGGGAGGAGTTCCTCACCGGGTTCGTCACCCTTGCCGTCTCGTTACGGCCTGAACTGCACCGCTATTGCTCGCGTCTCATGGGGTCGGTCGTCGACGGCGAAGACGTTGTGCAGGATCTTTGCTCGAACCCTCGTTGCTCTCGACCAGTTGTGCAAGATTCCGCAGCTGCGACCCTGGTTCTTCCGGATTGCCCATAGCCGTGCGCCGGACCTGCTGCGCAGCCGTGCGATCCGCGCAGCAGAGCCTATCGAGGCGGCCCTTGAAGTCGTTGTCGACGCCGCTCCGGACCCCGTGAAGATTTTGATGCTTCAGGAAGCGATACAAACTGCGGTGTCTCGCTTTACGGAACTCCCGATCCTCCAGCGCAGCGTCATTATCCTGAAGGATGTGCTTGACGAGCCGCTGGCTGAGATCGCCGGTCTGCTCGATATCACGGTCGATGCCATGACGGGGCGAATCTCCTGCTGCTCCGCTGACTCGACGTTACATCAGGGGGCGCTAATTATCGGTCCTCGGGTCAAAAATCTTAGAAGGCCAACATGCTGAAACCATCGTGGAACAACGCTCGAGGAAGCCGACTTCTATCTCTTTTTCGCAGCTATGCTGATCGTATCACAACGCGGCGTGTCACACGCAAACTTGATTCGTACGGAGATTGGCTGAGAGCCCTCACCCTGACACTACTCCCGACGAGGAAGGCTCATCACTGCAATGCCTGCGATCGCGGTGTGGCGGCTTTTTACCGTTTCGGGGGATACACGCTTATTTGCCCGCTTTGTCATGCCCTGGATCGTGAGCGGTTTTTGATTTGTGCTCTAGACCGTAAGCTTCTCGGGCTTCCGGCGGGACCGCTTAGAATTCTCCAGATTGCGCCGAGCGAAAAGGGGCTTTCAAAGAGACTATCTCAGGCGGGCAACCTCATTAAAGGCGATATTGAGCCCGGACGGTACGGCCCCGATACCGTGCAGGTTGACCTAATGAACATGAACGGCATCAGCGATCTCGATATTGTCGTCTTGTGTCATGTCATGGAGCACGTACCTGACGATCGGCATGTCTTTCGGCAAGTTTGGTCATCCCTTAAGCCTGGAGGACAGGTCTGGATCCAAGTACCGCTTATCTATCGTCAAACGCTCGAAGCGACGCCATCCATGTCACGGAGCGAGCGCGACGAACGCTTCGGCGGATCAGATCACGTGCGAGCCTACGGTCCCGATATCAAGGAGCGTATCGAGGACGCGGGTTTTACGGTTGCTCGAATAAATTCAGACCGTATACCTGCCGCCGATCGCGAGCGTCTTGGGCTTCTCCCCGATACTCTCTTTATTGCCGAACGGCCCGAGTAACACAATTCGGATTGAGAGCGCGAAGTTCCCGACGCCATCCCTGGTGGCGATCATCGCTACTGTGGGCAGGCGCATCACCTGTGACCTCTGCCTTCGGAGGGCAGCTCGCGCCCTCGATGTCGGGCGCTGGCGCCTGCGAGTACAGTGTCATGCGCCACCCGCAGGTTGCACAAGCTATCCCCTCCTGGACTTCACTCGACCTGTAGGCTTGGCCGGATAACCGCGGCCGACACCCGGATCAGAGGTCTATGACTTCAACCCCCTGTCGGCCCATTCTTGCGGATTTGCGGGGCATAGACCACGCGACCACCCAACTTCCGATAGGCAGGTCCGGTGCCGTACGTGCGATGCTTTTCAAGCGTCCGGGGGAAAGGCCGACAAGTTTGGCGGCCTCCTCCGTCTTGAGCAGACGGAGAGGGAAGGTGTCTGATCGTGACATGTTTTCTCCTTTCTGTTCGCACCAGATGCAGGTGCGCCGAGGAGAGGCTTACAATTTAGCGAATGCGCCAAGCCCCGCTGGTTGCGCCCTCCCCGCACACGCCCCGGACAAGTTTACTCGCCGTCGCACTATGAAGTGGTGCTGCGTGGTCAATTGGCCATGCGGCTGTGACGGGGCACTACTGCGGTAATCGTCGAGTGCTCATCACGCTTTGGCTCGGTGTTTCGACGAAACAGAAACAAAAGAAAAGGTGCAAACCCGTGTGCACGGCATGTGCACATCGCTCGCTAATTATTTGTTTCCGCTCAGTCCATCATCGTCCCGACTCGCTTCCGAGTTCGTGGTGCTCGATCTCGATTTGCTGTCAGGCCGCTTGGCGACGATAGCAAAAGAATGCCTCCTCAATGGGGGCGTCTTGCGATGTAGCGGCCTTCCGCTACCATCTTCAAACTGTGCGGCCCGGAGACATGGGTAACAGTTGTACCTAAGACATGGGTGACACCCTCGTGCCGAACGGGTTGTCGTAGGTCTGCAAGGTCCTCTGTTCCAAGGTACGCATCCGGTGAAGACCGCAGACGTGCGCATCCGGCAGCCAGGAGAACCTGAGCACCGGAGTGCTGGGGTCAAGCTTTCTTTGGGGAGACGCGATGATAT